>NZ_CP076723.1:1078055-1378611 GCF_018986915.1 Geomonas oryzisoli | reverse complement strand
CGGCAGGCAGTCACGCATCGGGTGATCGTTGCCTCCAGGCTAACCCCGCGAAGGGGGACAGGCACCTACGGAGCCAGTCCCCTGACAGTCCCTCTCAGGCTGCCTCGGGCGCAAGCTCAGGCAGCCTGTTCTTGTTGATCCTCAGTACCAGCCCCGCCGCCAGCAGGCAGATCATTCCCGACAGCAGGAAGGCGATCATGTAGTCCCCGAGGTAGGTGCGCACGGTGCCCGCGAAGGTCGCGGCCAGCGCGGCTCCCACCTGGTGGCTCGCGAAGATCCAGCCGAACATCACGCCGACGTTCTGGCGGCCGAACGCCTCGGCGGTGGTGAGCAGGGTCAGAAAGGTCACGGCCACGATGAGCCAGGCGTAATGCAGTTTGCGCGGATTTGCCATCGGTTCTGCCCCTCCCCGGTGAAGTACTCCAGCGTCACCGTGAGGCGTAGATATCATCGCGGCAAGTGTGCCGTCAACGGCTTCTTCGCCCTGGCGCCGTGGCAGAGCATCGCCGCCATGAAGAAAGATGGTAAAGTTAAACCTTTCGCGCCGGCGAACCGCGCCGCGGCCGGGTTTTTGCCAGTTCGCTGCCGCTGCTAGCCGACCACAAACGACGGAGATGAGACCATGTCCAGCCTCGCTGATCATTACCAGCAGCTCCCGGGAACGGAGGGCGTGCCCACCCCACCCTTGGAAGAATTCGAAAGACTCCGCCAGCGCCGCGGCTACTCGTACCGGCCGCGCACCCGACACCTGCTCCCCGAGGGATGGGCGAGGTACACCAACCGGCTCTTCCTGGAAACGAGCCCGTACCTGCTGCAGCATGCCCACAACCCGGTGAACTGGTTCCCCTGGGGGGACGAGGCCTTCGAGCTGGCGCGGCAGCTGGATCGGCCGGTCCTGGTCAGTATCGGCTACGCGACCTGCCACTGGTGCCACGTGATGGAAGAGCAATCCTTCGAGGACGAGACCATCGCCGAGTTCCTGAACCGCTATTTCATCGCCATCAAGGTCGACCGCGAAGAGCGTCCGGACGTGGACACGGTCTACATGACCGCGGTGCACGCCATGGGGTTGCAGGGAGGGTGGCCGCTCAACGTCTTCGTCGCCCCCGATCGAAAACCCTTCTACGGCGGCACCTATTTCCCTCCCAGCGACTACCCCGGAGGGCTCGGTTTCCTGTCCCTTTTGCAGCGGATCAGGGAGAGCTTCGTGGCGGCGCCGGACCGGGTCAGCCGCGCCGGGGCGCAGCTCACCGATGCGATCCGCGCCATGCTCGCGCCGACCGAGGGAGAGGACACCTGGCAGGAGGTCTCCCTGGACCAGGCGGTGAGGCTGTACCGGGATCGTTTCGACGACCGAAACGGCGGGCTGGTCGGTGCGCCGAAGTTCCCCAGCTCACTGCCGCTGCGCCTGGTGTTGCGCCAGTACCTGCGTGGCGGCGACAGCCATCTGCGGACCATGGCCGAACTCACCATGAACCGCATGGCCGCCGGGGGAATCTACGACCAGGCCGGGGGCGGCTTCCACCGTTACGCCACCGACACGGCATGGCTGGTGCCTCACTTCGAGAAGATGCTCTACGACAACGCCCTGCTCGCGGTGACCTACCTGGAGGGATTCCAGGCTACAGGGCGGAGGGAATTCGCCCAGGTGGCGCGCGAGATCCTGCAGTACCTGCAACGCGACATGCAGGCGCCTGAAGGGGCATTCTACAGTGCTACCGACGCGGACAGCCTGAACCCGGAAGGTCACCGCGAGGAAGGGGTCTTTTTCACCTGGACGCCGGATGAGCTCACCGAGGCGCTGGGCGAGGAACGGGGAAAGCTGGTTGCCTTTTGTTACGGCGTGACGCGAGGGGGGAACTTCGAGGGGCGCAGCATCCTGCACCGCGACCGGAGTGTGGCGGAACTGGCGGCCGAGCTGCAGCGCTCCGAGTCGGAGCTTGCGCTCACGCTGGCGGACTGCCGTGAGCTCCTGTACCGGGCACGCGCCAGGAGGCCGCTCCCGTTGCGGGACGAGAAGCTCCTCGCATCCTGGAACGGGCTTGCCGTCTCGGCCTTCGCCCGCGGGGGGCTCGTGCTGGGCAGTCCGGATCTGGTCGGTGTCGCGGCCAGTGCGGCGGAGTTCATGCTGCAGAACATGATGCAAAACGGGAGGCTGCGCCACAGCTACCAGGAGGGGATGGCCAAGGGGGAGGGTTTCCTGGACGACTATGCCTTCCTGATCGCAGGGCTCATCGACCTCTTCGAGGCGAGCGGCAAGGTGCGCTGGCTGGAGCGGTCGCTGGAGCTCTGCACCTCCGCGCTGGAGCAGTTTGAGGATCAAGAACTGGGTGGTTTCTTCATGACCGGACCGTACCACGAGCAGTTGATCTCGCGCGAAAAGCCGGCCTATGACGGCGTGATCCCTTCCGGGAACTCGGTCATGGTGATGAACCTGCTGCGCCTGAACACGCTGACCGGCGACGAGCGCCTGCTGGAGCATGCCGGAGGTGCCCTGAGCGCCTTCGCGGCACAGCTCACCAAGTCCCCGGCCGCCCTCTCCGAGATGCTTCTTGCCGTCGATTACCAGCAGCAGACCGCCAGTGAGGTGGTGATCGTGGCGCCGGCGGGCAGGCCGGAGGCGGCCGAGCCGTTCCTGGCGGGGTTGCGGAGGGTGTTCCTTCCCAACCGGGTACTGGTCGTGCTGTGCGAGGGGGAGGAACTACGGCAGGCGGCGAGGTTGATCCCGCTTTTGCAGGGGAAGCAGGCGGAGGGCGACCGGGCGGTGGCATACCTGTGCGAAAACAGGAGCTGCCGCCGCCCGACCAGCGACCCGGAAGAGTTCTACCGGCAGCTTACCGGAACGGGCTAGCGCTCATCCCTTTTCCAGTAAGGCGCCTTCACGGGCATGATCCAGCGCACCCCGCCGCGAGGGTCGTCGGTGTCGCCGGCATAGCGGGGAATCAAGTGGATATGCAGATGCAGGACGGTCTGCCCGGCAGCCACGCCGTCGTTGATGCCGACATTGAAGGCATCGGGGCCATGCTGACGGAGAAGCAGCTCGCGTGCCTTCCCCACCAGGTCGAAGAGGGCGGCCTGCTCCTCCGCGGTGATCTCGAAGAAGGAAGCGACGTGGCGCTTGGGGACCACGAGGGTATGCCCCAAGGTGACGGGAAAGCCGTCGTAAAAGGCGTAGGCCAGCTCGTTTTCCAAAAGGATCTTGACCGGATCGATGCTGCAGAAAGGACAGGCGGTTTCGGTGAGCATCGGTTCTATATGAATTCCACCTTGGCCGCTGCCGCCGTCACCACGAAAACCTTCTCGTTGTTGCTGTCGGCATCACAGGGAAAGACGATGAAGGTGGCACGAGCCGGTGAGAAGCCCTGGGTGTAACCGATCAGCGTCTCGCCGTCCTTGAAGGATACCTTGATCTTCTTCCCCAGCCCGACCCGCTCAACGTCCAGCCGTTCCTGGTATTCGGGGTTGCCCTTGAAGTCTTTGACAAAGAAGATGGCCTTCAACTGCTCGACATTTACCTCATAGCGCGTTCCCGTTTCAGCTTCAGTCAGATGGAAGAGCGCCTTGTTTGCAGCGAGGTCCTCGGTGGTACCTTTTACGACCTTACCGTCGGCATAACGAACCACTATCTTAGCTATCACGCACCCTCTCCTTTAGTTGATTAACAGTGCAGGCCTTCCAGTTAAATCAAAAAGCACTTTCCTACTATCATAATTAACCAACAATTAGAAGCAGTTTCGTTTCGGTCACAGCCAGTGGCGCGGGTAGGAACGGTGATAGACAACGTTGTTGGTGAAACAGGCGACCGCGAGCAGGATCAGTGCGCCGATGAGAACCGGCAGCAGCACGAACGCCGGTCCCACCGCACCCTGGACCCCGATGAGGGCGGTCGCGCCGCCGGGGGGATGGGTGGTGTGGGTCAGGTTCATGAGGAAGATCGAGGTGCAGACGGCAAGCGCCATGCAGAGCGGTGTCGATCCGAACAGTGCGACCACGACCACGGCTACCGAGGCGGAGACGACATGGCCGCCGACCAGGTTGCGCGGCTGCGCCAGCGGAGATTCGGTCGCCCCGAACAGCAGCACCGCCGAAGCCCCCAGGGAACCGATCAACAGGGGATGGCCCAGCAGGATGGTCACCTCGCTGATGGCGAGGAGGCCGGCCATGGCGCTGACAAAGCTCCAGGCCGCGTACCGCAGCGTCATGTGAGCGCGCGTGCCGCGTATGGGCACCCGCCAGCGGCGCGGCACCCGCGCCAGCCTCTTGCGGATGGCGACCTTCCTCCGCATCACCACGGAAAGGCGTCGTTTCAAAATGTTCCTCCTGTCATTAAAGTAAAAGGTGGCAGCGCCGTCCCCTAGCAGAAGGGACCGGCTCCGTCAGGTGCCTGTCCCTCTAGCGGAACGCTCCCTTCCGCTTGGCCCCACCTTGCGCAAGCTAAGGGGACAGGCACCTGGCGGAGCCAGTCCCCTTCTTCGGTGAAAGGCTCTAGAACCTCGGGCGGTGCCACCACCGTAGAAAAAAAAAGGGGCGGCGCACCCAGGCGCCGCCCCCTTATATGCACAGCTATTTACCCGCGAAGGGATCCTTTATTTCCTGTTCCGGCTTGAACATCAGCTTCTTCACGCCGCGGTTGTTCAGGTATTTCGCCAGCTCCAGGTCCACCTTGGCGGGCACGTCCACCCCGGCTTTGGTCAGCAGTTCCCGCAACAGCCGCTCGGCCGCCGCCGCGTGGGACAGGGCATCGGTGAGAACCCGCTGCGCCTCGTCCGGGTTGTGGAAGCCGATCGAGTTCTCGGCTCCGATGAAGACCACGCGGTAGAACGCCTCCTCGTAGTGATCCTTCGCCTGGGCGTAGAGCCCCTGGTCGAGTTCTTTGCCGAAGGCCCGGGCCTTGTGAGCCATCTCGAAGAGCTTGGCATCCGTGGCGGTGGCGTAGCCGGAGCGGATGAACTGCGACATGACGCGGTCCTGGATGGCGAAGATCTTGGTGCGCATCTGCTCGGGGGACTCCTCATGACACTGCTTGCACGCCTTCAGGTCGTTCTTGAGCGGGCTCATGATGCGGTGGTCCGAAACCTTCTGCCCGCCGACCTCGGTGGACGGCATGTGGCAATCGGCACAGGTCACGCCGGCCTGCCAGTGCACGCTGTTGTTGGAGAAGAGCTCGAATTCCGGGTGCCTGATGAAGGCGAGCTTGAAGCCGGTGACGCTCTGGGTCCACTCACCGCTCGGCTTGTTGCTCCTGAGCTTCTTGATGATGTTCTCGATGGTGATGCCGCCCCACTTGCTCCCGTCCCAGGGGAAGAAGACATCGGTGGATTTCATGTCGGCATCCTTGGGGATGCTGTAGGTGACGTGACACTGGGCGCAGGCAAGGGTCCTTAGATCCTGCCGGGTCAGCTTGGACTGGTCGACGCCCAGTTTTTCCAGTCCCTTGCCCAGGGTGAAGCCGCGCGAGATCTTGAGGGACATGTCGCGGTTGTCGTGACAGTCGATGCAGGCGACCCCGAGGGTCTGGTCCGCTTTGGGGATTTTGCCGCGGATTTCCTGGTAGGGCTTGGCGAAGTAATCCCTGCCGAGCTGTTTCTGCAGCGTCGGTGCGTAGGGGGTCTTGCAGGTGAGGCAGGAGCCGCCGGCCTTGTAGCGCCCGGGATCGACCTCGAGCTGGTCCTGCACCATGTAGAAGTGACCGCGCGGTTCCTTGTATTCCGTGCCGAAAGCCCAGCCGTTGTACAGGAGCGCGAGGAAGGGATACTCGTCGATCTTGTCCGGGTTTTCCTCACCGACGTCCCACCCTTTCTTGTACCTGCTCTTCCCCGCCGGAGTCGGCTCCGAGGTCTGCTTCCAGAGCTGGTACTGCTTGGGGTAGAGCTTGCCCCATTCCGCCGGGTCCACAGTCCCGTCGGCAATGGCCGGGCGCACCTCGGACAGCTCGATCTTCTTCGGGGAGCAACCGGCTCCCGCCAGCGCCACTCCCGCCACCGCCATGGCGACACATCCTCGCAGCATCTTCATCACATTCTCCTCCAGTCTGATTTCCCGCCGTGCGCAGCAGCCGCCGGCCCGGGTAACTTTCTGGGGTTACCTTGAGCAGGGAGCGTGCCACGACGGCGGACAGCGTCAACCAGTTGAAAGTGCGTTCTTTTGATGATGATGCAAAAAGGGGAAACGTGGCGGCAGGGTAACGCGGCGTTACCTACCGGTAACGTTTCATCTTCTTCCAGAGGGTCTTGCGGGATATCCCCAGCAGGCTCGCAGCCTCGGCGCGCCGGTGGCCGGTTGCCGCCAACGCCTGCTCGATGAGCTCCGCCTCGCGGACGTCGAGCTTGGTGGAGAGGGCCGAGCCCGGCACCGGCGTGCGCGACAGCTCTGCCTGCTGCGCCGCAAAGGCTCCGTGGCCGAACTCGGCGGGAAGGTCGTCGATCATCAGGGTATCGCCGCTGCAAAGCGCGGTGGCACGCTCCATGGCATTTTTGAGCTCCCTGACGTTGCCGGGGTAGCGGTGGCTAAGCAGCGCCTCCTTCGCCTCCCGGGAAAGCCTCAACTCCGGGCGTCCCATCTCCGCGGCAAAGCGGGACAGAAAAACGGTGGCAAGGGGCAAGATGTCTTCGAGGCGCTGCCGCAAGGGAGGAAGCTCGATCGGGATCACGTTCAAACGGTAGAACAGATCCTCCCGGAAGTTCCCGGCGGCGACATCGTTACGCAAATCGCGGTTGGTGGCGGCCACGATGCGCACGTCGACCTCGATCTCCCGGCTCCCGCCGATCCGTTCCACGGTCTTCTCCTGCAGGACACGCAACAGCTTCGCCTGCGCGGCAAGGGGCAGCTCGCCGATCTCGTCGAGAAACAGGGTGCCGCGGTGGGCCTGCTCGAACTTCCCTTTGCGTTCCTTGAGGGCACCCGTGAAGGCCCCTTTCTCAAAGCCGAAAAGCTCCGATTCCAGCAGGTTCTCGGGGAGTGCCGCGCAGTTGACCTTGATGAGCGGAGAGCCGCTGCGCCGGCTCTTGGCGTGCAGTTCGCGCGCCACCAGTTCCTTGCCGGTGCCGCTTTCGCCGGTGATCAGGATGGTGGAATCAAGCGGAGCCGTCGAGCGGATCATCTGGAAGACCGGTTGCATGACAGGACTGCGGCCGACCATGCCGCCGAAGGAGTTTTCACTCAACAACTGGTCGCGCAGCACCGAGTTCTCTTCCTTGAGATGTTCCCGCTCGGTGATGTCGCGGCTGACCATGAGGGTGCCGACAAAGCGCTCCTCTGCGTCCTTGATGGGATAGTAGCTGTTCTCGAAGATGCGCCCCTTGACCTCCAGGGGACGGGTGTGGAACGCCAGGGTGCCGCCTTTTAGGCTTTCGAGGATGGCAGCGATGCGGGGCCGGGCCGGCGGCGAGTGGATGGCCAGGAGGTCGCGTCCCAGGTAGTTACCGGCGTCGATACCGCGGATCTGCTCCGCAGCGGCATTGACACAGACGATCTTATTGGTGTGGTCGGCGAACATAATCCCCTCGCCCATGCTGGTAAGAATGGCACGGTACACTGCATTGTCTGGTTCACTGTCAGTCGTCGTCATCACACCCCCTGTTACCGATTGGTAACATCGGATGTTAGGCGTTTGCGGAAGGAGCGCCTTGACTGAGATCAAAAAGTTCGAATACCGGCGGGAGTTTTTTAAATGTCGGGGGCGGAGCAGGGAGAGTAAAGCAAGGGGGACCGGGAAAGTCCCCCTGTTGGGAATATTACTGGTTCGGGGTTGGTGTGCGCTCTTTGATCACCGCGTCGCGGTCGGACATCTTGACGATCAGTGCCGCGCAGTTCTGATTGTGCTGCATAGAGGTGGTGTTGAAGGAATCGAGTTCGAGCCTCAGTTTGTCGGATGCTTCGTTGGCAGCTTTCACCACCTTGTTGTGCTCCTGGGTGCGCCTGTTGAAGTCTTCCACCTGGGCGTCGTCCGACATCACCAGCTTGCGCTGCATTTCAAGCAGGGCAGCCGCCTGCTTTTTTATATCCCCCATCGCCAGGTTGTTCTGGGCGATGTGCTCTTCCAGCATCTTGCGCAGGTCCTTGATGTGATCTTCGGAATCCATGCAGAGGCGGTATTGCTCAATGGTACCGAAGTCTATCTCGTTGCCGCCCCCCTTGCCCGCTTCCTGACCGGGGACGGGTTCCTGCTTGGCTTCCTGCCCGGCACCCTGCTTGGCTTCCTGCGCCACTTCTGGCTTGGCTTCCTGCGCCACTTCTGGCTTGGGTTCCTGCTTGGGTTCCTGCTTGGGTTCCTGCTTGGGTTCCTGCTTGGCTTCCTGTTTGACGTCCTGCGGCACTTCCGGCTTAGCCTCTGGATTGATCTGTGGCTTCACCTGTGGCTTGACCTCTGGGGGTGGAGCGGCGTCCTTCGTCGTCTGCTGCCACAGCGGAACGTCGGGTTTTGTTACCTCAGATTCTTCGGCAAGAGCAGGAACAGCCATGAAAGCAGCGAGAAGTGGCAGAAGGACAAACAGCGAGCGATACATCACACACCTCCTTCAAATGTCATTACATAAAAGCCGGGTCATCGACCCGGAAGCTAGGCTTCGCTTGGTGCCCCCTGCGCCTGGGCGAGGAGATCGCGAGCGATGGAATCTTCAGGGTTCAGCATTACCGCAAGTTTCAACTGTTCCAGTGCCTCGTCCCGCCGCCCCAGATGCAGGAAGGCGTAGCCGTAGTCGCGGCGCAGGTTGGGCAGCGAGCTGTTCAGTTGCAGGGCGCTTGCGTAGTAGGTGAGCGCCTGCGGGTCGTCCTGGCTCGCCAGGAGGTTGGCCAGCGCATGGTGAGCCTCGGGGATCGCGGGATTCACCTCGATCGCCTTCTCGTACAGTTCACGGACGGTCTGCGGATCGCTCTCCAGAGCCTTTTCCGCGGAGGCGAGTCCGAAGTAGGCCGGGGCGAGCCGGTCGTTGAGTTCGATGGCGCCGCTGAAGCTCTTGCGGGCGGCGGCGAAGTCCTGCTTGAGCAGGTAAATGTAACCAAGGTTGATCTTTACCAGCGGGGCGTTGGGCTCCAGCTCCAGCGCCGTGCTGCAATGCTCCAGCGCCTCGTCCAGCCGGTTGGCCCGCAGCAGCGCGGCACCGAAGTTGTTCTGGCATGCTGCATGGGTCGGAACCAGTTTGACGGCGGTTTCGTAGTGGGAGATGGCCTCGTCGATGCGCCCGAGGTCCTGCAGGAGCACCGCGTAGGTGTAGTGCGCACCGAAGTGATAAGGGGCGTATTTGAGCGCCTCCTGCAGCACGGACTCCGCGTAGTCGTATATGCGCAGGTCGTGCAGCGTGTCCCCCAGCTTGTGCAGCACGTGAGGGTTGTCCGGGGCGAATCCCGCCGCTATCTCGAAGCAGACGGCGCTCTCGCGGGTCTGCCCCTCCTTCTTGAGCAGATCGCCGAAGGAGACCAGCAACTCGTTGAGTGCGGGGCGTCTCACCGTCACGGGATCGTCCGCCATCAGGTTGGTCAGTTCGACCACGATGACACGGGAGATGTTCTCGCCGGTCTCGGAAATCCTGCTGCTCAGTTCACGCAGTCCCTGCGCGGCCTCCTCCATCTCCCCGTTTTGCGCCTTTACGGCCGCGGCAAAGAACGGCGCGAGGGAATCATTCGGGTCCTCTGCCACCATGCGGGCATAGGACGCCAACGCCGACTCCAGCTCGCCGCGCAGGTGCATCGACAGCGCGCTCAGTAAGGTTGTCGCCGTGGCCGGTGAGATGGCCCTTGTCTGCGCAGAGTCTTTGCCGAACAGCTTGCCGAATATGCCCATGATCGTGATCCTTTTGGCGCGCCCGTTCCACAACGCCGCCCGGGAGAATTGTCGCGCCGCAAAGTTATAGGATTCTGAAGTTTTTTGCAAGACTGTAAGTTTGACCGCATCACGGTGAGCTGTGCTGGCCATCATCCCCCTCGATCACGACGAACATTTCAAGCGACTTCAACGGCGCAAGCCCCGTCTCTGCAAGTTGGCGGCCCCGCCGGGGTTATCGACTGGTGGCGAGGACGCCCCTGATCCGGTCCAACTCGGCCTGTGCCAAGCGGTAGGCCAGGGAGGCCTGCAACTCGTCCATCTCCGCCCTTTTCAGAGCGGCGACGGCTTCGGCATGTTTGGCCGCGGTCACTGTGCCGGCCTTCTGGCGGTTCTCGCTCAGGCGCGCATTTTCCCGGCGCAGGGAGAGCGCCTCGCGGGCCACCTCCACCATCTGATGCGCACGCTCCAGCTTGCGCAATGCCTTGTCGATGTCAATGCCGATCCGCTTGTCGATCCGCGCCAGGTTCTCTTCAGCCTGGGACTGCTGGGCCGCACGCTGCTCGATATCCGCCTTGCGTCTGCCCCAGTCGAAGATGTTCCAGGTCAGCTCCGCGCCGACGATCCCCACGTTCTTTTCCAGGAACGGTGCGCCGTCCTGATAGCCGTGCCTGGCGTAGATGGTCAGGTCGGGGATGTATTCGTAGCGGGCAGCGCGCATTGCGTGGCGCGATTTCTCCAGGGTTGCACGCGCGGCGAGGAGTTCGCCGTTCCCGGAGCGCGCCTCGTCATAGGCCTGTTCCTTCGCCGGTTTTACCAGGTCAGGGAGTCCGGCCTCGGTGGCCTCCAGGATAGTGTCGCTTGGCAGCCCCAAGAGGTCGCAAAGCTCCGCAGTGACGTCGAAGGTACGGTTCTCGGCGACCAGGAGCGCCTGCCTGTCCTGCAGCAGGTCCGCCCGGGCCGCGGTCAGCGCCACCTCGAGCACATTGCCCGCCTTCACCCCGTCCTCGGCCTCGCGCAGGTTTTCCTGGGCCGCATCGAGCGAGGCGCGGGCGGCGGAGCGCTCCTTGTCGGCCACGAGCAGCGCATAGTACAGCTCGTGCACGGCAAGGACAATTTCGTTCTCCGACCTGGACAGTTCCGCCTTGGCGATGCCCCGCTCCGCCTTGGCGATGTCGTTGGCGGCCCCGATTTTGAAGAGCTGCGTGGTCGGCTGCGCGAGGGTGGTCTCGCTGTACAGCACGGTGGACTTGCTCTGGCTGAGCTTCACCTCCCTGTTGGGGAACTGCTCGCCGCCCGCGTTGCCCAGACTCCCCGCCGGGATGGAGATCTGCTGCTTGTCGGACAGGCTCATGAACTTCGTGTTGTTGGTAAGCTGCGGGAAGTACTGGGACCGTACCGACGCGATCTTGTGGTCGGTTTCGGCGACCTTGTCCCGGCCGATCTTGAGGACCGAGTTCTGCTTGAGGGCGAGCTCGACGGCCTGGGACAGCGTCAGGGACTGCCGCAGCGGCTCAGCGCTTGCTTCCTTCCCCCCTGCCACCAGCACCATCGCCGCCAGCGCGACCGCTACGGCGACCTCTTGCACCGAGGCGCGCCGGGCGACCCGCGACTTCACCGCCACGTAGATCACCGGCACCACCAGCAGCGTGAAGAACATGGAGAAGATGAGACCGAAGGCAATGACGCTTGCCAGCGGGCTCCACAGGCTCGACCGGGACAGGATCATTGGGGTAACCCCCACGGCCGCCGCCATCGTGGTGAGGAAGATGGGACGCAGACGCCTCGCCCCCGCCTCCCGTGCCGCTTGCTCCAGGCTCTCCCCTTCGGCGACCTTTTCGTTGCAGTAATCCACCAGAATGATCCCGTTTCTGACCACGATGCCGCACAGGCTGATGAGCCCCATGAAAGCGGTGAAGCCGAAGGGATTGTGGGTGATCACCAGCCCGAGGATGGCTCCGAACAGGGTGAGCGGAATGGAGGCCATCACCACCAGCGGATCCGAGACGTTCCTGAACTGCACCAGGAGAACCAGGAAGATCGCCACCAGGCTGATGCCGAGCGCCGCCAGCATCTGTGGGAAGGTCTCATCCTGGTTGTCCTTCTCGCCGCCGTAGTAGATCCGGTATCCGGTCGGCAGTTCCAGGGCCTTGATGCGGGGCATCGCCTTTTCCAGGATGTCGGAGGCGTACACTCTCGGCTTAGGGAAGGCACGGATGGTCAGCGTGTGCACGCCGTTTCTGCGCACGATCCTGCCGGTTTGCCACTCGGGCGCCAGCGTGGCGACCGCGCGCAGCGGCACCCGGGCCCGGGTCAGGTAGGAATTGAGATAGGTGTTGCCGATGTCCGAGAAGGAGGAACGGGAGGCCGGGTCGAGTCTCAGCTTGATATCGACGGCGCGGTCCCCTTCCCAGAAGGTGCTGACGGCGGCGCCGTCGAACGCGCCGGCCAGGGTCTGCGACACGCCTGCGTCGGTGATACCCAGTCGGTTGGCCAGCTCGTCGTTCACCTTGACGTCCACCAGGTAGGAATCGTTGAAGTAGTCCCTGAAAACGTACTGGGTGCCCGGTATCCCCTCCAGGATCGCCTGCACCTGCTCGCCGAGCCGCTTCAACTCGGAGATGTCGTCCCCGGCGATGCGTACCTCGATCGGTGCTTCCATCTGTGCGCCCTGCTGCAGTTCCTTCACGATCACCATCGCCTCCGGTGCCACCTTGGCCAGGGCCGGACGGAGTTCCTGCACCAGGCGGGTAGTATCCTGCACCGATTCGGTGTTGACGATGAACTGGCCGTAGGCGCCGTCAGGCTGCTGCGGGTTGACGTTGTAGTAAAACCTCGGCGCGCTCTGCCCCACGAAGGTGGCGTAGTGGGCGATCCCTTTGCTCGAAGCGAGGGTCTTCTCGATCCGTCCCATCACCCCGTCGGTCGCCTCGATGCGCGTCCCCTGTGGCATCCAGACGTCGACCACGAACTGGTTGCGCTCCGCCGAAGGGAAGAACTGCTGCGGCACCACCGCGAAGAGCGCCACGCCGAAGACGAAGGCACAGCCGCCCAGTGCGAAGGCGAGCCATTTCCGGTTCATGAAGGTGCCGATCCAGATGCCGTACTTGTCCTGAAGCAGGTCGAGCAGGCTCTTCTTCTCCTTTGTGTGGTCATGCGCCGCATCGTGGTCGTGCAGCCCCTTCTTGATGAAGAACCGGCACAAAAGCGGGGTCAGGAATACCGCCACGATGAAGGAGACCGCCAGGGCGATGGCCACGGTGAGCGGCAGCGCCATGATGAACTCGCCCACCGACCCGGTCAGGATCAGCAGAGGGAGAAACGAGGCGATGATGGTGACGGTGGCGGTAAGAACCGGCACCAGGACGTCGCTGGCGCAGCGCCACGCCGCCTCGGCTTTGGGTACCTTGTGGTCCAAGAGCTCGACGAAGTTGTCCGCGATGACGATGGCGTCGTCCACCACGATGCCGAGCACCATGATGAGGCCGGCGATGGAGACCTGGTGCAGCGCGATGCCGAAGGCGTTCATGACGCCGAGGGTGCCGCACAGGGTGACCGGTATGGCCAGGGCGGCGATGAGGGCGACCCTGAGGGGGAGCAGCACGATGGTCACCAGGACCACGGAAACGATGGCGAGCAGGAATTCGTGGCTCAGCTTCTCGGTGCGGTCCTTGACCACCTCGGGCTGGTTGGCGACCAGGTCCAGCTTCACGTCGGGAGGGAGGAGCACCTTGAGGCGCTGGAATACCGTGTCCAACCGCTCGCCCAATTCCACGATGTTCTTCCCTTTCTGCATCTCAACCGAGAGCAAGAGACAGGGGTCGCCGTCGTAGCGCACCATGAAGGTCGGGTCCTGGTAGCGCCGCTCCACCTTGGCGAAATCCTTGATGTAGAGGGGATGACCGTCTTTGGAAACGTCGACCAGCACGTTACGGATGTCTTCCTCGGTGTTGAAGATCCCGGTGGTCCTCATGGGGGACTTGGAGCGCTCGGCCTCGAAGTGCCCCCCGCTTTGGATGACGTTGCGCTCCCTGAGCGCGTTCACGATCTGGCGCGGATCGGCGAAGTACTGGGCCACCCGCTCCAGGCTCCCGGTGATCAGGACCTCTTCGGACTGGTTGCCGTAGGTTACCAGCTTGCCCACTTCCCGGACCGTGCGCATCTCGTCGTGGATCTTGTCGGCGTAGTCCCTGAGCTCGCGATAGCCGTACCTCTTGCCGTGGATCGCGACCAGCATGGCCACCGTGTCGCCAAAGTCGGAATCGACCACCGGTCCCATCACCCCGGCCGGGAGCTCGGTCGTGCGTACCAGGTTCATCTCGTGGCGCAGCTTGGCCCAGAACTGGTCCGAATTTTTCACGCTGTCTTCGAGTTCCACGTTGATGATGGCGACGCCGGGCCGGCTCGTGGAATAGGTCTTCTCCTTGCGTACCTCGGGGAACTTGAAGATGTGTTTTTCCAGGGTCTTGGTCACCTGTTTTTCCACCTGCTCGGAGGTCGCACCGGGATACATCGCGGCCACGAGCCCGGTTCTGATGGTGATGGTCGGGTCCTCGGTGCGCTGCATCTTCAGGAAGGCATGGATGCCTATGAACACGACCATGGCCGTCAGGATGAGGGTGA
Organism: Geomonas oryzisoli; assembly: GCF_018986915.1. Taxonomy (NCBI): domain Bacteria; kingdom Pseudomonadati; phylum Thermodesulfobacteriota; class Desulfuromonadia; order Geobacterales; family Geobacteraceae; genus Geomonas; species Geomonas oryzisoli. The sequence continues at coordinate 1,364,231 of NZ_CP076723.1, read as the reverse complement.
CCGGGGGATAGCGAAGGGAAAACTTTATCGGTGTCATACTGTTCTTTCCTTTCCAGCCGGCCTACTTCCGGCTTGCCTGTTCCGTTGCCGACACAATCGCGCCGTTTCTCAGCTTCGTCTGTCCGGCCAGGACGACGAGCTCGTTGCCGTCCAGCCCGCCCTTGATCTCGATATCCTTGTTGACCGCCGCGCCGATCTCCACCCGCTTGGTGTAGACGCGCTTCTGGTCCGGATAGTAGACGTACACCTGAGTCGCGCCCTGCGGGTCGCGCACCACCGCGTCTCCCGGGAGCGTCACCATGGACACCGTCCGGTCGCCGCGAATGGTCGCCTCCGACACCATCCCCACCCTGAGGGCATGTTCCGGATTGGGGACGCTGATCCTGGTCATGTAGGTGCGGGTATTGGTGTCGGCGGAAACGTTGATGACACGCACCGTCCCTTGGAAGGACTTACCGGGCAGGGCCGGTACAGTGATGTCAGCCTTCTGGCCAACGCTCACCAGGTGCACGTCGGTTTCCGGCACGCCCACGCTCACCTCGATCGGGTCCATGCGCACCATCTCGAAAACGGGACGCCCGGCCGCGGCGGTATCGCCCGGCTCCACGGCACGTTTGGCGATGTACCCGTCCATGGGTGCGTACAGCGTCGCATCGCCGAGCGCCTTTTTGGCCACGTCGAGATGGGCCGCCGCCTCGTGGTATCCTGCCTTCGCCAGCGCCTTGTCCTCCTTCTGCCCGCCGGCCTTGGCCTGGTCATACTCCTGTTTGGCGTGTTCGCAGGCGGCCTTGTACTTCTGGAAATCGTTGGGCGCCAGGCTCTTCGAGTCGTAGAGCATCTTCATGCGCCGGTACTCGTCCTCGGCCCGCTCAAAGGCGATGCGCGCCTGCTCCAGGTGCTCGGGGCGCGCCGAATTCGTCGCCTTTTCCAGCGCGGCTTGGCTGCTGGCCAGTTGGGCGGCGGCCCCTTTGACGGAGAGGTTGAAATCGGTGGGATCGATCCTCGCTAGGACCTGTCCCTTCTTGACGAACTCACCCTCCCGCGGCCCCACGAACACCACCTTTCCGGACACCAGGAAGGAGAGGGTCGCCGGTGCATTGGGTGTGGCGACGGTCCCGCTCACCGAAATAATCTCGCGCTCCTGGACCTTCTGGACCCGCCCCACCACCACCGGCACCGCATCCCCTTTAGCTTCCTTGTTGTGTTGCTCGCCACTACATGCCGCCAGCGCAATTCCCACTGCCGACAGGCAAACGGCCTTCACTGCCGTCTCGAATCTACCTTTCATTGTGATGCTCCTTTTCCTTGTTATTTTCTTCATCGTCGACGGGTCGCACGGGACGCGAGCTGAAAGCGACGATGATCACCAGGACCCACAGAACAAATGTCGCTGCCAGCACGAGTTGCATGGTCGGTCTCCTCTTTAGAAACGGCGGGCAAGTCCCAGCAGTTTGCTGCGGACGGCTTCGTATTCCTCCCAGGAACCGGTTTCCGGGTCGTCTCCCTTGAGCAGAACCGTTTCCTGATGTGCCACACCGAGCACGTTGAGCACAGAACGCAGGTAGACGACACTCTGGTCGCGCTCACCGCCCAAGCTGTACGCCGCGGTGGCGTGCAGGTGCAGGGATTTCCTGGGGAGGCCGCGCAGCATCCCTTCGCTGCCGTAAGGTGTCAGCCGGTAGGTACGGTCGAGAACGCAGGTGGCATCGACGTACATCTTGAACTCCGCCGGCAGCCACAGGTTCAGGCTGTGGGTGACGAAGACATACTTGTCGCACCTGAGAAACTGATCTGCCATGCGCCAGATGCGGTTGATCTTGTGCCGCTCTTCGTCCGAGAGCAGGGCGTGGTCCTCACCGCGCTCGACACGCGCCCAGGCGTTGAGGACGTCCTGATCGACGCGCTGGATGCTGTCGCGGTACACATCGAGCACCTGGACTTCGTCCCGCGGGTTCAGGCGCAGGTACTCCTCCAGGAACTCGGAACCGAGCAGCAGGCTGCGGGACTGCGCCTCGGCTTTTACGTTACCGGTGACATAGAGAATGGTGGCCATGAAGTAATCCTTTCCGTTGCATTTCTTGCCTCTCACATAGCGACGACCATGCCAGCCATAGTTTTGGCGTGATTTCAAAGTGTTACAAAGAAAGCTCAAGTCATGTTCACAATATGCCGTAATAACTGTTGTGGTATTTTGTGAAACAAGGCAGGATTACAGCATTTGGTGATTGGGCATCTATGCAAGCGACGGGATGCGGCGAAGAAGCAAGGAAGGGAAGGCAACAATGACCAACAGCGATGAGTTCATCAAAGAGATAACCCTAAGAATCTGCAGCAGCCTCGATATCAATGAGTCTGTGAGCAGCGCCTTTGACTACCTGAGAACTCAGATCCCGGTAGACCTGCTCACCCTCTTCATCCTCGACGAGCGACTGGGAGCGGTAAGGCGCATAGCCAACGCCTTCGAGAACAGTGGCCATGTCACCGTACCGGAAGAGATCCTGCCGCTTCCTGAAGGACTGCTGGAAAAGGTCGCTGCTCGCAATTTCTCGGCACCGTTTATCGTGGACCCCGAACATGACGAGATCTTCCGAGCCTTAGCGCCGGTAATGAATTACAAAGGTATTACCGACCTCATGGTCCCCTTGAGGATCAGGGGAGAACTACTGGGCGGGTTGGTCCTGCGAGCGGGGGGGGAAGGGAGATACACGGCGGAGCAGGTCGAGCTGATTGGTGGGATTGCTAAGCCGTTTGCAATAGCGCTGGCCAACGCCCTCGCCCACGAGGAAGTGCTGCGCTACCAGGCGGTGCTGCTGGACGACAAGCGCTTCCTGAACCGTGAGCTGTACGGCGGCGCCGCGGAAGACATCATCGGAGCCAACACCGGGCTGCGCAACGTGATGGAGATGGTGCGCCAGGTGGCGCCGCTCAACAACACGGTACTGCTCCTCGGCGAAACTGGGACCGGCAAGGAACTGATAGCCAATGCCATCCACTTTTCGTCGCCGCGCAAGCAGGGTCCGTTCATAAAAGTGAATTGCGGCGCGCTCCCCGACAGCCTCATCGACAGCGAGCTGTTCGGTCACGAGCGGGGAGCGTTCACCGGAGCCCTTGCCGAGAGCAGGGGGAGATTCGAGCGTGCCGACGGGGGAACCATTTTCCTGGATGAGATCGGCGAGCTGCCGCTGTCGGCCCAAGTGCGGCTGTTGCGGGTGCTGCAAAATCACGAGGTGGAGAGGATGGGAGGCAAGAGAGCCATCCCCGTCAACATCAGAGTGATCGCGGCCACGCACCGCAACCTGCAGAGCATGATGACGGAAGGGAGCTTCCGCGAGGACCTGTGGTATCGGTTGAGCGGCTTCCCCATCATCGTACCGCCGGTGCGGCAGCGCAAAGAAGATATTCCCGCCTTGACCCGCCATTTCCTCGCGGTCAAAAGCAGGGAATTCGGCATGGCACTTCCCCCCACGGTGGCCCCCGGGGCGCTGCTGCGGCTTATGGAATACGATTGGCCCGGTAATGTACGGGAGTTGGAAAACTTGGTCGAGCGTGAGCTGATCCGGCATCGCGGAGGGCCGTTGGCCTTTGACCTGATCGGCTCCAACCATACAGCAGAGGCAAAGACCGTTGCCGCCGGCAACGCAGCGCCGCCTCCTCCTTCGACACTGGACCAGGCGATGTCTGCCCACATCATCGAAGCCATGAAAGCCGCCAACGGAAAGATCCACGGTCCCGGCGGCGCCGCCGAGTTGCTCGGGATGAACCCGAACACCCTGCGCTGGCGTCTGGACAAGCTGGGCATCAGCTACCGTCGCCGGAAGCGTGAAAAGGGCATGCCCGGAAAGTAACCGGGCCTCGCTGTTACCGTTTTCTCAACTCTTCTACATCCCTAGCAGGAACCTTGTGCTGAGGGGGTGAAGGAAAAGGGGTGTCGCGCGGAGGTTGTGCAACTGGGGACAACCGGTGCTCAGAGACTGACTTCGGCTTCAGGACCAGGTGAACGAAGGCTGGCAATGATCCAGTAGATCGACATCGGCAAGGCCAGATGGACGACGCTGCCGATCGCCAGAAAAGAGAAGAGTCCGAGTTCTCCAGAGGCGACAGCCTGAAGACACCCCATGGTGATGAAGAACGCGCTCAAAACGAAGATGAATCCCGCTCCAAACAGGGTCATGCCTGCCATCTGCCAGTCCCCCTTTTTCTGGAGCGGGAACATCAGTCCCAGATAAATCGCCTGGTTCACCTGTTCCATCATGTTGTCCAACGGAATGACGACTTCCGCCCCCCGGTACACCATGACCTCTCCGTCAAGTATGATGGCGGAGAGAGTCTCGTGACTGAGCAGCCTGTAAAAAGTACTGCTGGTTGCGGCCAAAACCTTGCCGTAAGGTTCGCGAAGGAGCAGGAGCAGGGCGTAGGCGGCGAGTGAGACAGCGATGACCTGTCCCACCCGCCGTGCGGTGTCTTTGGAGACAGAGAAGCCCCCGTCCACCCAGAACTTCCATATGGAAAAGACCAGGAGAGCGAAGGCTATGACCCAGAGGTAGTCGTGAAAAAGGTTGAAGGCAGCGACAGAGACAGAGCCGATCACGCCGGTGACCATCAGGCGGCAGGCATTGGCAAGCACAATCACCGGCACGGCAACGACGACGCCAAGGAGGCGGTAGCCGATGCGGTGACGCACGTACAGCAGCATGGCTGAAGCCACTATGACAATGTAGTCGGCAGCCGTGCACTGCCTGATGATGCGCATGGCAAACCCGTTCACGGTCAGAACGTCTCCCGTCCCGGACGTGGCTATCCCGAGCACGGTTCCAAGAGCCGTGGTAACCGCCATGGTCAGGTTGCGCCAGGCCGTCCAGTAACCTTCGGGGAGGTTGCCCAGAAGGGTCACCGCGGTGATGGTGCACCAGATGAAGGCGATGGCGAAAAAGGTGCCAGGGTGCCCCTTTGCACTCTGCGTCTGTGCGGCATCTGTCATCGGTTCTTACTTGCGGCTCTTCCAGAATCCGTAGGCGGCTACCGCTGCTACGGTCACAGCGCTCATCTCCGCACTGCCCACCGGCGTGGCAGGAATGACCGGAGGAGCCGGAGGGCCGGCCCAGCACGAGGAGCAGAGGTTGAGTCCTGCGACAAGGATCAAAGCCGCGCTTTCCACGATTTTTTGTACTGTCAGTTTCATTGTCGTATCCCCTTTTACGGCTGCTCCGCGACTATCTGGAGTCTGGCGACCGAACCCGGTCCAGGAGCAGAAAGTATGTACTCGTTCTTGGTAAGTTCGACCTGCCTGTTCCCCTCTTTTGCGGAAACCCTTACCTGCTTCGGAAGCTGACTCTGCTCAGGCACGATGCCGACCACAAGGGGCGTCCCCTTGGGCAGACTCGTGGTGATGCTTACGTCCCACTGCTTTTGTTTGGCAGGCGGCCGGGTGTCTCCTCGCAGCTCCCTGGCCGGGCGCCACTCGGGGTGACTGACCACGGCGCTGATGAAAGGCTCCCCCATGTCGGCGTTCAGGTTGCCGGGGGAGATGATGTCATAGGCATTGTCGAAGCCGTCGGTGGCCTTTTGATGTTCTGCCAGGACCACGTAGTCGTACAGCTGCCCGCTCGACACCCGGACCGTGGCGGTCATGGGCTCGAAGCCCATGGCCGCCACGGTGGTCAGGGCAAGCAGCACGGCAGTTATGGCAAAAGCACGGGTCACCTGATGCTCCTACTTGATGGTAAGGACGTGGTTGACGGTATCGAGGTTCAAGATCCAGTATCCTTTCCACGGCTCGACCTGCGGGTTCCCGCTCACAATGGACCACGAGTCATAGGTGGTTCCGTTCCACCAGTAGATGCCGCCGCCTATTTTGTTACTGATTACCGCGTTGCCCAAAGCCGCTCCATCGATCAGCCAATTGATCGCTATGTCGCTTTTGACTGTACTGTTCGGATTCGCGACCATGGTCCAGCCGGGTTTGAGAGTGACGTTCACGCTCTGGGGGGCGCTGGTTCCGTTATAGGCCAACGTGGTGGCACCACTGCTGGTCTTGACGAAGTAGCCATTGCCGGGCTGGAGCGATGCCGCGATGCTGTACGAACCAAGAACCGTGTTGCTGCTTTCCGCAGTGGCACCAGTCGGAACCCATTGGTACACGGAACTGACCGAATTACCAAAGAGCGTTGCCGGCGCAACCCCGGTCGTGTCGTAGGGAACAGCGATGATGTTCCAACCGTTGTACAGAGGCGTTCTCACTGTCATAAACACCGTCTGGGACGGATCGTTGTCAGAGGAGACGCTGTATTTGTAGATCGTGTTGGGTTTCAGTGCCGTGGTTTCGGTGAACCTGGTTGCGGTGCCGGTGTACGCTGTCACCGCGGTGCCGGTGCCATCCGTGCGTTTCACGGTGAAGGCAGTTCCCTCTTTGCCCCCGGTGTAATCGCCGGTGGGGAGCCCGGTTACGACGGCAGGAATCGTGCTGGCGAGCTTGGTGGCCGAGCAATAACCTGTGGCGCCACCGTAGAGCCCACTGCATCTCCAACTCCACGGGCCGCTGCCGCTGACCGCAGAGGGGGTCCCGTCGGTGCACAGGTTTGCCGCGGGCACGGAACTGACTACGCTGCCATGGGCCGAACCGCAGGAACCGTTCACGGCGGCAGTGGAAACTGTAATGGTGAAGGCTGACAGTGAGGCCGAACCCGAACTGTTGCTGGCGCTGATGACGATGCCCGGGTAGGTCCCGGCGTTACTGTTGGTGGGAATCCCGCTGAGCGTCCCGGTCGCGCTGTCGAAGGTTGCCCAGGACGGCTTACCGGTGATGGTAAAGCTGACGGCATTGGTGGCCGTCGGAGTAAAGCTGAACAGGTTCCCGGCGGTCACCCCGGTTGCGGGGGTGCCGGATATGGTCGGCGGGTAAATGATGGTGTACGTCGCCGACCGAATGCCCTCGGCATTGCCGGCCTTGTCGCTGGAGAAGAAGCGGATCACGCCCGATGCGGACATTACGATCGGGTCCTTGTAGGCCGTACCCGGGGTGCAACCGGTGCCGAGGCAATACATGGTCGTGACGCAGCCGCTCCCGGTGCCGTCGTTGCAGCTGAGGGCCACACTCTGGGCCGAGCTGTAGGTACCTTCACCCGGTACCGGGCTCGTCACCGGTGCCGTCTCATCCAGTGCCACTACGGCGATACCGAACGGGTTGGTGATTGCCCCCCCAGAGGTGAGGACGGCCTGTGCACCTGTGGTCGGGTCCACCGAGACTACCGATGCATTACCGGCACTTGCCACAAGAACCTTGCCGCCGGCATAGGTGATGCCGCTGGGAGCCGCTATGCTGCCGCCAGCGGTGAGGATCTGCTGAGCACCGCTGGTCGGGTTGATGGCGATGACGTTGTTGGTGCCCATGGGGCCGTCGGCGACCACGATGCGGCCGTCATCGAGAAGGGCAAGGTCAGCGGGGACGGCGAGGTTGCCGCCGTCCGAGATGACGGTCTGGGCGCCGGTCTCCGGATCGATCCGCAGTACCTGGCTCGGTTTACCGGCGAACGCCCCGACGTCTGTGACCAGAATGTCGCCATTGGCAGACACCCTCACGCCGGCCGGGAAGTCGATCTGGTTGCCGGAGAAGATGGTGTCGGCAGCTCCGGTCCCGGGATTCACCCGGTACAGCCCTGCGGTGGTCCCGACCAGGAGCTCGCCGGAACGCTCCACCGCGATCCCGATCGGCATGGAGAAGACACCGGGGGCGACCACGCTGGACTGGTCGCCGGTAAAGCGGTCGACACGGAGGACACCGTTGTTCTCGTCCACCACCACCAGGTTGCCGTTCGCTTCCAATGCGATGCCGCGCGGATTGCTGAGCTGACCGCCAGAAGCAAAAGTTCCCTGCTGGTGCGTCGTCGGATCGTAAATGGCGATGCTGCCGCCGGAGGTTTGGGTCTGGCCGTTGGTCACCAGAATGCGGCCGCTCTTCAGTTGCGGGTGAATGTTGACGGTGCAGGTGGCAGGCGCGGAAGTGAGCAGCCCGTCGCTGGCCGTAAAGGTGAAGGTATCGGTACCGAACGCACCGTCGTTGGGAGTGTAGGTGAAGGTCCCGGCGGCGGGATCGACGATCGTCGCGACCCCTTTGCTGCCGTTAGTTGCAACGGCATAGGTCAGCTGCTGCGCCGGAAGATCGTAATCCGTAGCCGTGAGGATGCCGGCCAGAGTCGTGTTTTCAGCCGTAGTCGAAGTGACGGCCACCGGCACCGGAGCCTGGTTGGCGATGTTGATGAAGAAGGTACCGGGCGCGGCGGCGTCGGCCAGACCGTCATTGACCTGGAAGAGGAAGCTGTCGGACCCGTTGGCCCCGGCGTTAGGAGTGTACGTGAACGCGCCGGTGCTGGCATTGGTTATTTCCACGGTTCCCTTGGAAGGGTTCGCGAGAATCCGGAAGGTGAGCGACTGGGGCGTGCAGTCGTCGTTTGTTGCCGCAAGCGTTCCGGTGAGGGGCCTTCCCATGGAGGCGCCGGCGCTGCCATTGACAGCGACGGGCAGACGGTTGGGATGGTTGATGGCGATCCGGAACGAGTAGCTTGTGTAGGTCCCGGTGGGGATGGACGCGCCTTGACTGTCCTTCACGCTGAACTGGAAATCGTCGTTCAGACTGCAGTTGCCGTTGTGAACGTACTGCAGCCGCCCGTCGTCGATGTCCTTCTGCGTGAAAGTCGCGCTCGGCGCAAGATCGGCGCCGGCGAGCTTCAGTGTTCCCTCGTGGGGAGGTCCGCCGTTGCCGCCGCCGGCGGCGAGGGTGTAGACGATCTGCGCCGTGGTGCTTTCGGCGTCGGTGGACTGCAGCACGGCACTGGTCACGGCGGCGGAAGCCCCACGGTCCGCTAGAAGCTGGTTGTTGGCGGTAAGCTGCGGAGGCGAATTGACCAGCACGTTCACGACCTTCGTGGTGGTCGAGATGCCGTCGGAGATGCTGATGGTGACCTGGGCGCTCCCGGTCAGGCCGGCTGCGGCCGTCACCGTCAGGCTACGATCCGCCCCACTGCCGCCAAGGACGAGGTTGGCGTTGGGGATAAGGGTCTGGTTGGAAGAGGTTGCCGAGATGGCAAGACTGCCGGTGCCGTTGTCGCTGTCGGCTAACGTGAAGAGATAGGTTCCGCTTCCACCTTTCTGGATTACGAGGTCGGCTGACCCGGCTACGCTGGGAGCGTCGTTTTTGTAGTAGAAGCCTGCGGTGAAAGAGCTGTAGACGCTGTAGTTCAGGCTGTACGCCGAATGGTAGGTGTCGAACAGGTTGTATGCCGGTTGGAACGGTCCGGCCGGACTGGTTGCGGCCTCGAAGATGAAGTTGGCCTTGAAGGCCTGGCCGTAGGTGACCGGGACGATGGCGCCCACACTGGCCGCAAGCCCGTAGTTCGTTGCCGTGGTCAGGGCCAGGGGGGTATTGTCGGTCTTCTTCAGCGTCAGCGTGAAGCGGGTGTAGATCGGGATCCCCTGGACCGATGTCTGGCCGGTCCAGACCGCGATACCGTTGGGGAGGTTGGACTGAGCCGCCTGGTACGTGTGGATTTCGTTGCCCGTATAGGTGCTGCCGTCGAAGGAGATCTTGATCTCGTTCGCCGCCGGTCCCCACCAGGTCGGGTTGGTGGCGGCAAGGGCCACGTTGTCGAAGGTCCAGGTCATGCCGCCCGAGCGGCCGATGGCCCCTTCCGCACCGGTGTCGGTGCGCGTCACGCCGCCGGGGGGAGGATAGGTCGGGCCGTAGATGGGTACGCTGAAGCTCCAGGAGGTATCGGCAGCCGGATGTGCCCCGGCAGCGCTGCGGGTGCCGGTATTGACCACGGCGTTCAAGGTAACGTTCTGGGAGAGAGGAGAAGATGGGGTGAATGTGGCTGTTTTGGTGACCGAGTCATAGGAGACCGCACCGGACACGGCGGTTTCATAGGGCGAGGTGGGGACATCATTTAAATCCCCCCACACGACCACAGTACCGTCCTTGAGCAGGGCAAGAGTGTGCTCCCCCCCTAAGGCAATGGCGGCCACACCGCCGAGCCCCGCTGGAACATTTGTTTGGCCAACTGAGTTGCTCCCCCAGGCGACAACCGTTCCATCGTTTTTCAGCGCAGCGGTGTGACTGGAACCAGCCGCTATGGCGGCAACACCGCTGAGACCAGTTGGTACGCTCGCTTGGCCAAATTCGTTGTCACCCCAGGCAACAACAGTCCCGTCGTTCTTCAGTGCAACAGTGTAAAGGTCACCAGCGGCGATAGCGGCAACACCGCTTAAACCCGCAGGGACGTTCGTTTGTCCGTAGCCATTGTCCCCCCAGGCTACGACTGTCCCGTCGCTTTTCAGTGCAACCGTATGCCTACCACCAGCGGCGATGGAGACAACACCGCTGAGACCAGTGGGAACACTCGCTGGTTCGCCCCCCCCCCATGCGACAACGGTTCCGTCCTTTTTCAACGCAACAGTGTGGTAACAGCCGGCTGCAATGGAGGCAACACTGCTGAGACCGACAGGCACGCTCGCTTGTCCAAAACCGTCCCCCCCCCACGCGACCACCGTCCCATCATTTTTTAGTGCCACAGTATGATAACAACCAGCGGCGGTAGAGGTAACACCGCTGAGCCCTAGGGGGACATTCGTTTGTCCGTTACTGTTGTACCCCCAGGAGGCAATGGTCCCGTCATTTTTCACCGCAGCGGAATGAAACAAATTTGTTGCGATGGAGGCAACACCATTGAGGGCAGCAGGAACACTGGCTTGACCATACCCATTGTCTGCCCAAGCGACTACTGTACCGTCGTTTTTCAGGGCAACATTGTAATAGTAGCCAGCGGCGATGGCGGCGACCCCGCTGAGACCTGCGGGTACGCTCGCCTGGCCAACCATGTTATTTCCCCAGGCCACAAGCGTTCCATTGTTTTTAAGCGCGATGGTATGGAAAGCGCCAGCGGCGATGGCGGCTACACCACTAAGGCCCTCCGGGACACTCGTTTCGCCGTATTCGTTATCCCCCCACGCGATAACCGTCCCGTCTGCTTTCAGCGCAACAGTACTGGAATCACCTGCGGTGATGGCGGCAACACCGCTAAGACCTGCAGGTACGTTCGTTTGGCCGCTTCCGTTATACCCCCACGCCACAACCGTCCCATCGTTTTTCAGTGCAACTGTGTGGTAACCACCAGCGGCAATGGCCGAAACGCCGCTGAGACCTGCCGGTACTCTCGTTTGGCCGTCTCCGCCATTCCCCCAGGCGACAACCGTCCCATCGCTTTTAAGTGCCACTGAATGGGAATACCCAGCAGCTATAGCGGTAACACCGCTCAGACCTTCAGGGATGCTCGTTTGCCCGTTTCCGTTATTCCCCCAGCAGACAACCGTCCCGTTGCTTTTCAACGCAACCGTATGATAACTACCCGCGGCGACGGCGGTAACACCGCTGAGACCTGCCGGTACGCCCAATTGGCCGTACGAGTTATCCCCCCACACCGCCACCGTCCCATCGTTTTTCAATGCCACAGTGTGATATCCACCAGCGGCAACAGCCTTTATCCCGACCTTTTTCGCCAAGGTGAAACTGCCGCTGGTGATGGTCTGTGGATCCATCGCCTCGCTGAACGTCGCCGTGACGGCCGTGTTGGCAGACACATTGCTCGCGCCGTCCGCCGGGCTCTTCGCCGTAACCGTAGGTGCAGCCCAGGCCGTCTGCCCACTCAGGACCAACATCATGCCCAGCAGCGGGAACAACCACCTCCAAGTACTCAAAGTGCGTATTCTGACCATTCGCTCCTCCTCATTCAATGAAGACACAACATAGGGAATCGCATCCCCGTGCAAGGTTCGATTAGGCACCACTATGGCAATTCGTGGGCCATCCTCAAATTCATGTCATTCCAAGGGCTTTCCTTCTCATTAATAATATGAATTTGTACATATTCGGAACAGAGTGTACGAAATCGGCACAACGCTGTTTTTGGCGTAGAACCATCCATGATGGGAGAATCCCCTCCTGTCCGCCTTTAACAAAGGTTCATCCGGAAATTCCGGGAGAACGACGTCCGGATCCCCCCCTCCCCTTGCGGGAGGGGGTTAGGGGGTGGGGGAGCTAGCCATGTTTTCCACAACTTGCAGTCTCACCCACCCCCCGCCCCCCTCCCGTCAAGGGAGGGGGAGGCCATTCGGAGAGGTTGCACCGGAATTCCCGGATTAACCTTTCAACAAGGGGTGACGTTTGGGCACGGGGAGGCAGATAGATGGGAGATAGATGCAGGGGCGATTACTGTGAGGCTAATCGAGGGAAAGGCTATTTGGTACGGTAAAAGACCCTGCGGTCGGTCTTGAGAAGCTGTGCGGCGAGGGATTTGTTGTTGTTACAGCGGGTAAGGGTGATGTGAAGCGCCTTGTTGATGATGGCCTGCAGTGAGAACTCGTCGGGCTCCAGGGTGATGTGCAACTCGAAAGGCTGGTCGTTGCCGCCGCTCAGTCTGAGTTTCCGGCGCTCCCCCCTCCCCACCGGGTGTCCCGCGTTCAGAAAGGCCAGATGGGACGGGCCGATCAGTTCGTTGTCCACCATGATAGCCGCACGTTCCAGCGAGTTCTTCAACTCCCTGATGTTGCCCGGCCAATCGTAGCCAAGCATGACGTCCATGCCGCGTTTGGAGATCCCCGGCAGCGGCTTCCCCATCTCCTTGCGCAAATATCCCAGGAACTTGTTAACCAGAAGCGGTATCTCTTCCTTGCGCTCGCGCAGGGGTGGAATGGTGATGGGAAAGGCGTTGACCCGGTGGAACAGGTCGGAGCGGAAACGTCCCTGCTGAACCAGGTGCCTCAGGTCATGGTGGGTGGCGACGATGATGCGGAAGTTCGCCTTCACCGAACGGTTCGAACCAACCGGCAGATAGCTGCGGTCCTCGATGACCCGCAGCAACTTCACCTGGAGCTCGAGGGGCATGTCCCCGATCTCGTCGAGCAGGATGGTCCCCTGCCTTGCCAGGCCGAACATCCCCTCCCGATCTTTGTCAGCCCCGGTGAAGGCACCGCGCACATGACCGAAGAGTTCGCTCTCCAACAAAGTCGCAGGTATCCCGGCACAGTTGACGGCGACAAAGCGGTGATCGGCTTTGCCGCTGCCGGCATGAATGGCGCGCGCAAGGACTTCCTTGCCGACCCCGCTCTCGCCGTACAGGGCAACGGTGGTCTGCGGATAAGACACGACCTGCTCAGCCATCTGAAGAACGCTGCACATCTTCGGCGAGCGGCTCACGATCTGCTGGAAGGAATATGTGCCGGAGGACAGGCCGGTGGCCGGGCCGGCTGTGTTCCCCGCGTTCAGGGACTTGGTGATGCTGGCGGAAAGATCGGAGCTGTTAAAGGGTTTGGCAATGAAATCGGTCGCCCCCTGTTTGATCGATGCGACGATGGCATCGACCGAACCGTGGGCAGACAGGACGATAAAAGGGATGTGGCTGAAAAGCTCCCTGGTTTGGGAAAGAAACTGGATGCCGTCCATTTCAGGCATGACAAGGTCCAGTATGACAAGATCTATGTTGCACTCACTCAGAAGCCGCAATCCTTCACTGGCGCTTTGGGCAAAGACCGAGCAAAAGCCCCACGCTTGCAGAAGCACACTGAGGAGCGAGCGCGCTGTAGGATCGTCATCTATGACAAGTACAGTTTCATTTGCCACGACCACCTCAGGAGGTAGCACTACTGCCGGTAAATAGGGGATGACTGTGATAATGGTGGTGCACACTATATCCCATTCGCAGATTGATATCTATGGATTAAAAGCCACAAAAGCTTCCCAGATAGCTGAAATTTCGCATCAAAACCAGCAAGCTACAGTTCCGTACACGACCGTCTCCCCCCCGCATTTACCTACGGAAATTACTTACCTGAATTGTGACCTGTGACCATTGTCGCGTCCGCTTTCTCCAGTACCATTAAAATCCGTTAAATACAGATCCCCCCTCATAGTTGGCATCACTGCTGCGCGACATAAGGAGGCAGCCCATGCTACCCGAACCCGTGGTTAAAGATGGTTTGAGCAAGAGGTTGTTGGCTTTGGGGGCGTCTTTGCTGCTCCTGGCATTCCCGCTGCTGCGCGACACCTACGCCGGAGTCGTTCAACTGCCGCAGACAGGGCAGAAAAACTGCTACGACCAGGCCGGCACGCAGATCCCCTGCACCGGGACCAGGCAGGACGGCGAACTCCAGATGGGGCTTCTCCCCCCCTCCCCCCGCTTTACCGACAACAACGACGGCACCGTCACCGACAACCTCACCGGCCTCATCTGGCTCAGGCACGCCAACTGCTATTCGGCCAAGCTCTGGACCGACGCGCTCACTCTGGCCCGAAACCTCGCCTCGGGAACATGCGACCTGTCCGACAACTCCGCTCCCGGCGACTGGCGTCTGCCCAACATCCTGGAGCTGGAGAGCCTGGTGGACATATCCAACATCAACCCCGCGCTCCCGACGGGGCACCCCTTCCGCAACGTCCAGACCAGCGGTTACTGGTCTTCCACCACCAACGCATTCCACCCCGTGCGGGCGCGTTACGTCTACATGCCGGACGGTGCAGTGAACGGCGCCGACAAGGCCACCGCCACCCATTTCGTGTGGCCGGTCCGGGGAGGACGCTGAGCCGGATGACACGGTAACCGACCGGGCGCGACGCCGCCCGCCAAACTGAGGAGGTGCCACATGGTCAGACACGTTTTGCTTGTATGCCTGTTGTTGCTGGCCTTCGGCTGCGGGGGCGGAGGCGGGAGTGCCGGGACCGGCACAGGCGGTGGAACGGGGGGGGGTGGAACGGATGGTGGAAGCACCGGGGGCGGAACGGGGGGCGACACCGGCGGCACGGTAACCCCTCCACCCGTTACGGGACCGGTGCAACCGACCAGTGCGGTGGTGACGCTCGCGACACAGGGCGCCCTGCCGCAGGGAACGGCCATCGCAGGGGTGACCGTCACCATCGTCATTCCCGCAGGGGTCACCGTCGCAACCGACGCAAACGGCGCGGTGGCCGCCGGGGTCGTCACCGGCTCGGGGCAGACCTCCGGCGCCACGGCCGTCACACTGACCAGCCTTACCCCGGCCACGTCCAGCTCGCCCGGCTCGC
The DNA here is from genome assembly GCF_018986915.1 of Geomonas oryzisoli. Lineage (NCBI taxonomy): Bacteria > Pseudomonadati > Thermodesulfobacteriota > Desulfuromonadia > Geobacterales > Geobacteraceae > Geomonas > Geomonas oryzisoli. The sequence goes on along the minus strand of NZ_CP076723.1, from coordinate 1,349,131 downwards.
TGCGGGTGGTCCTGGCGAGCAGCACGCCGGCTGGCTTCAGCACCGGCGAGTTCGCCAGGATCTATTGCGGCATCAACAACGGCAGTTTCCCCAAAGCCGCTGAGTTCACAGCCGGGGACTTCCGGGCCGTCGACCTGCGGGGGGCGACCATCACCGGCCTCTCGCCCACCTGCAGCGCAACCATCGAGTAGCAGACGCCGGGTTTCCCGACTGCCCCAGGAGGTCGTCATGAGGCTCACGACAGTACTTTTAGCGGTGGTTTTGGCACTGCCGACTCACGCGGCACAGGCCGGAACCATCCAGCTCCCGAAGACCGGACAGACCCGGTGCTGGGACATCGCCGGCACCATCATAGACTGCGCCGGCACAGGGCACGACGGGGAGACCCAGTTGGGCAGGGACTGGCCGTCGCCACGATTCTCGGACAACGGCAACGGCACCCTGACCGACACCATGACCGGCCTGGTGTGGCTCAAGAATGCCAACTGTTTCGGAACGCTCGCCTGGCAACAGGCCCTCGACGCGGCCAACGCCCTTGCCAGCGGCTCGTGCGGCCTTACCGACGGCTCGGCTGCCGGACAGTGGCGGCTGCCCAACCGCAAGGAACTGCTGAGCATCAGCAGCCAGAACGTCTCCGACGGCGGAGCGTGGCTGAACAGCCAGGGGTTCGTGAACGGGCTGCATACCTACTACTGGACCTCGGACACCGACCTGAAATACGTCGGGGAAAGGTGGATGGTCCATCCCGTGGGCGCAGCATACCCGGAAAGCTGGAACCTCCCCATCGGCGGACGGCTGGTGATGCCGGTGCGAAACCCGGCACAGGTCACCCTGACCGCCACCACCGCAGGCGGCAGCGGCGACGTCACCTCCCCCAACCCGCTGACCGTGGCATACGGCGCGGCAGCGACGTTCACCGCCGTGGCCGCCCCAGGTTACCGACTGGATACCAGCGCCGCCGGTACCTGCCAGCCCGGCTCGTTTGTGGGCAACGTCTACGACCTCGGGGTCGCCACCGCCGATTGCTCGGTCAATTTCTTCTTCTCCCCACTGACCTACCTCATCGCCACCTCGGCTACCGGCAGCGGCGCCATCACCTGCGTCCCTTCCTCCGCGGTCGGTTACGGCACGGACGTCTCCTGCAGCGCTGCCGCGACACCGGACAGCCATCTCGATGCCGTGACCGTCGACGGCGCAGACCAGGGTGCCGCCGGCAGGAACAGCTTCACCTATTCCTTCGGACCGATAACCGCAGACCACACCATGACTGCGGCATTCGCCGCGAACAGCTACACCCTCACCTTCACCACGGCAGGTAACGGCAGCCTCACCGGCAAGACCAACCAGGCCGTAGGCCAAAACGGGACCTCCTCGGCGGTCGGTGCCGTAGCCGCACCCGGCTACCATTTCGTGAACTGGACCGGTGACGGCGGCTTCATGACGACGACAGCCAATCCGCTCACCATCGCCAACGTGACGACAGCGCTCACCGTGACGGCCCATTTCGCCATAGATACCCATCTGGTCACCCCCGCCAGCGCGGCCAACGGCAGCATCGCCCCTTCCCTGCCCCAGACGGTCGAGTACCAGGGCGTGACCGCCTTCTCCCTCGTCCCCGACACCGGCTATCGGGTTGCGACGGCAACCGGATGCGGCGGCACGCTCAACGGCGCCACCTACACCACCGGTGCCGTAACCGCGGACTGCACGGTGACCGTCTCTTTCGCACCGCTCACCTATGCCGTCGTCACCACCAGCAGCAGCGGCGGGAGGATCGACTGCGCGCCCGGTGCATCGGTCACCTACAACGGGACCGTTTCCTGTACCGCGCATGCCGACAGCGGCTACCACATCGTCGCTGTCTCGGTCGACGGCGCACACATGGTCCTGAGCGATCCGACCTCGTTCACGTATCCCTTCACGGCGGTGAGCGCCAACCATGACATGCAAGCCGTGTTCGCGGTCAACAGCTACGACGTCATCTTCACCGCCGGGAACAACGGCACCCTTACCGGAGCGGCTCAGCAGAGCGTCCCCCATGGCGGCAGCACCACGGCGGTCACCGCCGTCCCGGCTACGGGGTACCATTTCCTGGGCTGGACCGGGAGCAACACCTTCACCTCGGCAGCCAACCCGCTGGTGGTCGACGGCGTCACCGGCAGCATGGCGTTCACGGCGGGCTTCGGCATCGACACCCACCAGGTGACCCCGCAGGCAGCCAGTCACGGCGTCATCACGCCCGCAGCGGTGCAAACCGTGAACTACGGCTCCGCGGCCAGCTTCAACCTGACCCCCGACACCGGCTATCGCATCGTTTCCGCAAGCGGTTGTGCCGGCGTCCTGAACGGCACGACCTACACCACCGCCCCCGTCACAGCGGACTGCCCGGTCAGCGCCGGCTTCGCCGCCATTTTCTATCCGATAACCGGCACCTGCGCCGACGACAGGGGCACGATCAACTGCACCGCCGAGGCCGTTCACGGCGGGACTGCCAGTTGCGCCCTGGCAGCCAAGGCGGGCTTTCACCTCGCCTTTCTCACCGACAACGGCAGCGACTGCCTCCCGTCGGTGGCCAACAGCAGCTATACCATTGCCGGCATCACCGCCGCCCACACGGTGGCGGCCGGCTTCGCGACCAACAGCTACACCATCGTCCAGGTGCAGGCGGCCTACAGGTCAGTGCTCGGGCAGGCGCAGCTTTCCGACGCCGACCGGGGCCTCTTCGACATCGCCCCCTTGGGAGGTGACGGCAGGCCCGCCCCCGACGGCGTGGTCGACGTCGCCGACCTGATCATCCTGCTGCGGCAGGTGGTGGGGGCGGTGACCTGGTAGGCAAGTCAGAAAGGGAAACCCCGGCGGCGGATACTACCGGGGTTTCCCTTTTTTGGTTGCGACCGTTATGCGGCTTTGGTATAACCCTACCATTAAAACTGATCTAGTTACGGTAACTTTACGCAGCTGAGCGCCCGAGTAAGGTCGCCGGCACAGGAGAGGAATGTTGACGCAGAACGAAGAACAGGCAGTTCCAACGAGCCGTCCGGAATCACGGCTGCAGGTTCGCTCCAAGATCTGGCTGGAGATCGACGGAGAGCCCGTGTTCGGGCAGGGGCGGGAAAGGCTGTTGCGCCTGGTAAAGGCCACCGGCTCCATCAACGCCGCGGCCAAGGAGATGGGAATCCCCTACCGCAAGGCGTGGACCTACATCGACGCCATGGAGAAGAGGCTGGGGTTCGCCCTGGTGACCCGCTTGAAGGGTGGAGCGGGCGGAGGCGCGTCCTCCCTCACTCCCGAAGCCTTGGCGCTTCTGCACAAGTTCGACCTGCTGCAGGCGGGTTTCAACGAACAGGTGAACGGGAAGTTCCTGGAACTGGGATTCTAGAGAAAAAGGAGTGGCAGATGATCAGCATCGAGGAAGCACAACGCATCATTCTTGGTCGGATCGAGCCATTGCAGACGGAAAAGGTCTCCTGCTTCCAGGGGCTGAACCGGGTGACGACCGAGGACCATATCGCCCCGTGGGACATTCCTCCCGCCGACAACTCGGCCATGGACGGCTTTGCCTTCTGCCATGCCGGACTCGTCGACGACACCCTGAAGGTGACCGGATTCCTGCCGGCGGGGGAAGTGCACGAGACGCCGGTGCCGCCGGGTGAGGCGATCAAGATCATGACCGGCGCCCCCCTCCCCCCCGGGTGCGATGCCGTCGTCCCCATCGAGGACGTGGAGGACCGGGGCGAACTGATCCGGCTGCGCGGTCCGGTCAAGGCGGGGAGCCACGTGCGCAGGCGCGGCGAGGACATCAGCCGCGGCCAGGTCGTGATCGGGGCCGGTTCCGTACTGCGTCCGCAGGAGATCGGCATGCTCTCGGCCATGGGGAACACCTCGGTGGCGGTGCACCGCAGCGCACGCGTCGCCATACTCTCCACCGGCGACGAACTCCTGGAACCCGGCTCCACGCCGGTGCCGGGCAAGCTCATCAACAGCAACAGCTACAGCCTCGCCGCCCAGGTGCTCGACGCGGGGGGTGACCCGCTCCTGTTGGGGATCGCCGCCGACAACCTCGAGGCGACCTGCGAGAAGATCAAGCAGGGCCTGGAGTGCGACCTGCTGGTGATCAGCGGGGGCGTTTCGGTGGGGGACCGGGATTACGTAAAGGCAGCCATCGAGCGGCTCGGGGGCGAGGTCAGCTTCTGGAAGGTCGACATGAAGCCGGGCAAACCGCTCGCGTTCGCCATGCTGAACGGTACTCCGATCTTCGCCCTGCCGGGGAACCCCGTCGCCGCCATGGTCTCTTTCGAGCTCTTCGTGCGCCCCTGCATCCTCAAAGCCACGGGGCACCGCCGGGTTTTCCGCCCACGGGTCAAGGCGACTCTGCTGGACGATACCGCCAACAAGGGGGGACGCCCGCATCTCGTGCGCGGCATCGTCTCCCGAAACGCAGAGCGCTACCAGGTCACCAGCACCGGCAACCAGAGCTCGGGGCGCCTGTCCTCGCTGGTCCTGGGCAACGCCCTGATGAAACTGGCGCCGGAAACGGCCTACGCAGCCGGGACCGAGGTCGAGGTCATCCTCCTGGACCGCGGCTTCGAGATGGAAGAGATGCACGATGCCGCTCTTTGATCGTCTGAACTCCAAAGGCGCTTCAAGCGCCCGCTCCATCGCGCTATGGGCGGCGATACTGCTTCTCCTCGCCGCACCGGGCGCCGCCTTATCTTCCGGCAATGCCCCCGCTTCCCGTCCAAATGCCGACGAGCCCGTCGTCGCCGCTGCAGCCGATCTGAAGTTTGCCCTCGATGAGATCGCCCTCGCCTTCAAGAGGGATACCGGCAAATCCGTCAAGCTCATCTTCGGCTCGTCCGGCACCTTCGCGGCCCAGATCCGCAACGGCGCGCCGTTCCAGCTCTACCTCTCCGCCGACGAGAAATACGTGACCGATCTTCACGCCGACGGTTTCACCCGCGATACCGGCGCCCTCTACGCCCTCGGGCGCATCGTCCTGATCGCCCCGTCCTCGTCCAGTCTCCCGGTCGATCCCACCTTGCAAGGGGTCGCGGCCCGGCTCGCAAAGGGGGGAATCAAACGCTTCGCCATAGCCAACCCTGAACACGCTCCCTACGGCCGGTGCGCCGAGGAGGCGCTGCGCAAGGCGGGGCTCTGGACGCGGATCCGCTCCAAGCTGGTGCTTGGGGAAAACGTCGCGCAGGCTGCCCAGTTCGCCACCTGCGGCTCGGCCGAGGGGGGCATCGTCGCCCTTTCCCTGGCAAAATCGCCACGGTTGGCCAAGTCGGCAACCTACGCCGTCATCCCCACGCAGTGGCACTCGCCGCTGAGGCAGCGCATGGTCCTGTTGAAAAACGCCGGCCCCACCGCGCACTCCTTTTACTCCTACCTGCAGACCCCGGCGGCGCGTGCCGTGATGCGGCGCTACGGCTTCGAGCTTCCCGGCGAGGTGAAATGATGGATTGGTCCGCGCTGCTTTTGTCGATGAAGCTTGGGGGGATGACCGTGCTGCTGCTGATACCGGCAGCCCTGTTCGCGGCGCGCTCCCTCGCCTACCGGCGTTTCTGGGGAAAGCCGCTTCTGGAAGCTCTCCTGACGGTGCCACTCGTGCTCCCTCCCACCGTGGTGGGATACTACCTCCTGGTCGGTCTCGGCGGACGCTCCTGGATCGGAAGCACCATGGAGCGGCTGTTCGGACAACAGCTGGTATTCAACTTCACGGGCCTCGTGCTCGCCTCCATCGTCGTCAACATCCCCTTCGCGGTCCAGCCCATGCAGCGGGCCTTCGAAGCGATCCCGCAGGATGTGCGGGACGCGGCGGCCTGCTGCGGCATCGGTTACTGGCGCGCGCTGCTGACGGTCGAGCTCCCGCTGGCATGGCCCGGCGTACTGACCGCGCTGGTGCTGAGCTTCGCCCACACCATCGGGGAGTTCGGCGTGGTGCTGATGGTCGGCGGCAACATCCCCGGCGAAACCAAGACCATGGCCATCGCCATCTACGACAGCGTGCAGGCCTTCGACTTCACCTCGGCGGGACAGATGTCGCTGTTCCTGCTGCTGCTTTCGGTTCTGGTGCTGGGGCTTGCCGGCGGCCTGGGCCGCGGCTTCGGGAGGCGGCATGACCTGCGCAGGTTCTGACTTCGCCCTCAGCGTGCGCCAGGCGGGGCCCATCTCCCTGGACGCCGAGGTTTCCTGCCAGGGGGGCGAGTTGCTGGCGCTGGTCGGGCCATCGGGAAGCGGCAAGTCGACGCTGCTGCGCGCCATCGCGGGGCTGTACCGGCCGGCGCAGGGACGCATCGCCTGCGGCGACGAGTGCTGGTTCGACCACGAAAAAGGGATCAACCTCCCCCCCCAGCGCCGTCACATCGGCTTCGTGCCGCAGCACTACGGGCTCTTTCCCCACATGACCGCGCTGCACAACGTCATGGCCGGCCTCACCCATCTGCCGGCGCAGCTGCGCAGGGAGAAGGCTGCGGGGTGGCTGTCGAAGGTGCATCTGAGCGGCCTGGAGCAGCGCCGGCCGGCGGAGCTCTCCGGCGGCCAGCAGCAACGGGTCGCCCTGGCGCGGGCGCTGGCCCGCGAGCCCGCCATCGTCCTTCTGGACGAGCCCTTTTCCGCCGTGGACCGCGCCACGCGTGAAACCCTCTACGTGGAACTTGCCGAGCTGAAGCGCGAACTGGCGCCCCCCATCATCATGGTCACCCACGACCTCAACGAAGCCCTGCTGCTGGCGGACCGCATGACCCTCCTGACGCGCGGGCAGACGCTGCAAAGCGGCCACCCGCGCCAGGTGCTGGCGCGCCCGGTAAGCGAGACCGCCGCCCGGCTCCTCGGCATCCGCAACCTCTTCGACGGCGAAGTACTGCGTCACGACCCGGCGGCGGGGCTCACCTGGCTGAAAGCCGGTGCCGGTGAAATCGCCGGTAGACTGGTGGAAGCCTTGCCCCTCGGGAGCCGGGTGCGGTGGATGGTGCCCGGAAGCGCCGTGCGCCTGCGCGCGCGGGCCAGGGGGGATCTTGCGGCCGGAGTGAACCGTCTCAGTATCACCGTGAAAACCGTTCTTCCCCTCGGCGAGGAATGCCGGGTCACCGCCCTGCTCCCCGGCATCGAGGACCCGTTGCACCTGCAGGTTCCCCTGCGTCTCGCGCAACAGCTGTCGTTGTCTCCCGGAATTCCGACCGATGCGGTCCTTGGCGAGCGTGAAATCCACATCTTCACATCGTGACGTTAAGGGGACTGGCTCCGCAGGTGCCTGTCCCCCTTTCTGCCCCCTTTGTAACTGGTGCATCGGGTAATTCCGGTGAGAACCGCTTTGGATCCCCCCTCCCCTTGCGGGAGGGGGTTAGGGGGTGGGGGAACTAGCCATCCTTTCCACAGCTTGCAGCTTCACCCACCCCCCGTCCCCCTCCCGTCAAGGGAGGGGGGACTCCATTCGGAGAGATGTCCCCGGAATTCCCGGATGCAGGGTGTGACCCGAAAACGCGAAACCCCGGCTGCTCAGGCAACCGGGGTTTCGTTTCGTTTTGCGCCGGAGACGGCGATGATCCTATCCGTCGCTCACGCCTTCTTGACGTACTCCGACTTCAGCTGCATGGCGCCGATGCCGTCGATCTTGCAGTCGATGTCGTGGTCGCCGTCGACCAGTCGGATGTTCCTGACCTTGGTGCCGACCTTGACCACCAGGGAAGAGCCCTTGATCTTCAGATCCTTGATGACTGTGACGGAATCGCCGTCCTGGAGCTGGTTGCCGAACGCGTCACGCACGACGTTGTCGGCCGGCGCTTCCTCCGGCGCCGCCTGGGGCCACTCGTGGCCGCACTCGGGGCAGACATAGAGCGCGCCGTCTTCGTAGGTGTATGCGGAACTGCAGGAGGGACATTTGGGGAGGGTGCTCATGGAGACTCCTTGTGCGACGTGAAATATAGATGCAGAAACGAAAAACCCCGGCAGCCGTGTGGCCACCGGGGTCTGAATTTTTGGAGCGGGAAACGGGGTTCGAACCCGCGACTTCAACCTTGGCAAGGTTGCACTCTACCACTGAGTTATTCCCGCTCAGCAGAGATCAGCTTTATAGCAAAACCGGTTTGCGCCGTCAACCCAAAATTGCCATCCGGAACCACTTTTTTTTGCCGGCCCGAAAAAGGGTCGCTGCGTCGAACAGTTCCGCGGATAGGCTCTCCTGGCGGCTTCGCGGTTCGCGTTAGGTGCCGGTGAGCACCCTGCGGATGCTTTCGTAGATCTCCTTGGGAACGAAGGGCTTCATGAGGTTCCCCTTCGCTCCTGCGTCGAGGGCGGCCTGGGTGTCGCTATCGAAATCGGAGGCGCTGGCTACCAGGACCCGGGCGTTGGGGTCCAGGGCCAGCAGGTCCTTGGTGGCATCGATGCCGTTTTTGTCGGGCATGTAGATGTCCATGATCACGATGTGCGGGCGTAGTACGCGGTATCTCTCCAAGGCCTCGGCACCATCGCCGGCCTCCCCGACTACGGTGAAGCCGATCTTCTCCAGCGTGGCGCGCAACACCTGCCGGAAAAAAATCTCATCGTCGACGATGAGTATCCTTACGTCCTTCAAAGCCATGCAACCTCCTCACACGCTGATTCCACAGCCACTTCTATTTAGCATCCTCTTATACTTTTTTAAAGTTAAAAGTCAAAATCGTGTCTCACTTATTTTAACACTTTCAGCCGGTACAAGGCCGCCAAGGCATGACTGCTGTAATAATGACAGATGCGCTCGAAGCCAAACGGCGCCAACTCTCTGTCGAGATCGATATGGGTATAGCTCTTTGCGTTGCCGTCACAGCTGTAGTAGTGCTGCAGCACCGATCCACAAGGAACGTTGTCGTCGTGCCTGCTGTTAACTTCAACGAGGAAATAACCTCCGTCGCGCAGGTTGCCCGCCACGTTGTCCAGACACTGTTTTCTCCGGTTGCGCGTGGCGAGGATATTGAAGACGAAGGTGCAAACCACCAGGTCCACGCACAACCCGGCCCGCGGCAGTTCCCCGACCGTCAGGATCCCGGCCAGCCTGCCCGCCTCCGGATGGGAGGCGAGCGCCTTCACCTGCTCAGGAAGTTCGGCCGCGTAAACCTGGAACCCTTCCTCGGTGAGGTAAAGCGCGTTACGCAAAAGTCCGGCGCCGTAATCGAGCACCGTGCACACCTTGGCGAGCCTGAAGAATCGCGCGTAACGGATCACGCTGCTGGCGGGTCTGATCATGTCGCCCCCCGGAACTAAACGGAGTTGCCGAAATGCCTTCGGCCTGCGCGGCCGGTATCGGTTTTTGCAACCGGTCAATTGTATAGCAATCCGGCAATAGATTAACCGTTTCACATATTAATTTGATGACGGGGCGTTTACGATTTTTTTCAAAAATGGGTTGACAGCCGGACGGGGCGTTATTATTATCATGCCCTGTAAAGGGGAGTAGCTATCGGCCGGAGAAATGGCCGACCTTTGGTTCGTCAAGACGGTGGCAACACCCGGACCCGAGGTTAATTCTTTTAACAGCAAGACCTTTACCTGTAGCGAGCAGTCGCCCCGGGTAAAGGTCTTTTTTTTTACCGTCACAGGCGCCGTCCTGCTGTGACGGCGCCCTTTGCGAACGGGTAACCACCCGAAAGGAGAGGAAAATATGGAACAGAAACAATACATGACCCAGGTGAAGAAAAAACCCGCCAGAAAGAAAAAGGAGACCAGGGAGCCGGTACTGAAGAACGTCGTGTCGCTCAGGGTGAGCGACCAGGAGAAGCGACTGCTGGAGCGCCTGACCAAGGCGACCTCGCTCAACGTGTCGGACCTGGTGCGCGAGGCGATCGGCTTCTGGCTCGCCAAGGGGCTCCGCAAGGGACGCATCCGCAGCACCACGGGAAGGATCCCGGTGCAGCCGCTGCAACTGGCCGGTAACTGAACCTACAACCACACAGGAGACAACCACATGAAACGCAACTTCGCCAAAGCTTTCGCACTCTTCGCCGCAGTCTTGATGCTGAGTGCCACGGTGCTGGAAACCAGCGCCCATGCCCGTGCCGCCGGAGGACGCTCCATCGGCAGCCGCGGCTCCCGCAGCTACTCGACGCCGGGGACCGCGTACCGCCAGTCCACCCCCTACCAGCAGCCGGCGCCCTCACCCATGGGGCAGCCGCAGATGCAACAGCCCTCCGCCGGGGGCGGCTTCCTGCGCAGCATGGCCGGCGGCATCGCGGGCGGCCTCCTGGGAGGCATGCTCTTCAGGGGGCTCGCCGGCGCAGGCGGGGCGGGCTACGGCGGCGGTGGCATCGGGCTCTTCGAAATCATCCTTCTTGCCGGCATCGGCTACATGATCTACCGCATGGTGCGCAGGCGGCGCAGCACCACCCCGCTGCAGAGCGTCTCGACCGGCTACGGCTCGCAGGGGTACGACACCTACCAGCAGAGCGTCCCGGCCTCCTACCGCGTGGAGGAACCGGTCCGGGACGACGTCCAGACCGGGCTGTCGCACCTGCGCCAGATGGACCCCGGTTTCGACGAGGCCCGCTTCAAGGACCAGGTGATGGACAACTTCTTCAGGATCCAGGGGGGATGGATGAACCGCGACCTGCAGGCGCTCTCCCCGCTGCTCACCTCCGAGATGCAGGGGGTGTTCCGCGAGGACATCGAGCGCCTGCTGCGCGAGGGGCGGGTGAACCGGCTGGAGAACATCGCGGTGCGCAGCGTGGAGCTTGCCGAGGTATGGCAGGAAGCGGGGCAGGACTACGTAACCGCCCTCATCTACGCCAACCTGCTCGACTACACCACCGACGAGCGCGGCACGGTCATCGAGGGGAGCAAGACCGAGCCGGTCAAATTCGAGGAATACTGGACCTTCACCAGGCCGGTGGGCAACAACGCCTGGCGCCTGGCTGCGATAAACCAGAGAGGCTGAAAAACGATGTCAAGGTTGAGGTTGAGCAAAAAACCTGAACCTGACACCGTAACGCTTCGGCGAAAACGAAAAAAACGGGCACCCGTCTCCGGGGTGCCCGTTTTTTGCTACGTGCCTTTCTCAACCTCAACCTCAACCTGCCTTTCAGCCTCATACTGCCTTTCTACGCCTTTCTATCCAGCACCTCCCTGATCTTGTGCAGCAGCGTCATCGGCTGCACCGGTTTCATGATGAGGTCGATGTTGTCGTCGAAGACGCCGCGCGTTTTCATGAAGTCGGCGGTATATCCGCTTGAGTAGAGGACCTTGGCGGACGGGTCGATCCGCCTGATCTCGTCGAAGGCTTCCTTGCCGTTTTTCCCCGGCATGATGACATCCATCAGGATCAGGTCAATCTTGCCGCGGTGTTCCAGATACTTCTGCACGCAGTCGCTGCCGTCCACCGCCAGCACCACCTGGTACCCGTACTTCTTCAGCAGCGACTCGACCAGCCCCCTGACGTTCACGTCATCCTCCGCCACGAGAACCGTCTCGGTTCCGGGCACAGGTGCGGCACGGTCCGCCTCGGGGGCGTGCGCCCCCGCCTCGGCAGCGGCCTGTGGCAGATAGATCTTGAACGTGGTCCCCTCTCCCGGTTCGCTGTAGACGTTGATGAACCCCTTGTGCTGCTTGACGATGCCGTACACGATGGACATGCCGAGGCCGGTCCCCTTGCCGACCGCCTTGGTGGAGAAGAAGGGCTCGAAGATCCTCTCGCGCGTGGCCCGGTCCATACCGCTGCCCGAATCGGACACGATGATGCAGGCGTACCGTCCCGGATCGCCGTACCCCTGGGACCTGGCGTATGCCTCGTCCACCTGCTGCCAGCCGGTCTGGATGGTGAGCATCCCCCCGTCGGGCATGGCGTCACGGGCGTTGGTGGCAAGGTTCATCAGGACCTGTTCCAGTTGGCTTGCGTCGGCATAGACGTTCAACTGCTCCTGTGCCGGGTTGAACTTTAGCTCGATGTCCTCCCCGATGATGCGCAGCAGGAACGTCTGCACCTGCGCCACCAGCGCGTTCAGGTCCAGGATGCGCGGGTTCATGACCTGCTTCCGGCTGAAGGTGAGCAGCCCGCGGGTGAGTTGCGAGCCGCGCTCGGCGGCGGCGATGATCTGGTCCACCTGCTCGTGCTGGTGCTGGGAGAGCGAACCGTCCATCCCGAGGAAGTTGCCGTATCCCACGATGACGGTGAGGATGTTGTTGAAGTCGTGGGCGATCCCACCGGCGAGGTGCCCGACCGCCTCCATCTTCTGGGACTGCCTGAGCTGCTCCTCGAGGTGCTTCTTGTCGGTCTGGTCGCTGATCACGCAGGCGATCCTGGTGTTGCCCCCCTGGTCCTCGACCGGGGTATAGGTCACCGTCACCGCGCGGACCCCGCGTTCCGGGAATGCCTGCTCCATCTCTAAACGTACCGACTGCCCGGCCAGGCAGGCGTCCAGGTGGTGCTTTATCTGGGCGAAATGCTCCTCTCCGACGACCTCGGCCACGGTCCGCCCCACCACCTGCTCCGTGGTCAGGTTGCGGTAGCGCAGGAATGCGCCGTTGACCATGCGGTAACGGTAGTCGCGGTCGAGTACGCAGACGAGGTCGCGGGAGCACTCGATCACCTTCAGGTACTCCAGCAGTCGCTCTTCGGTGCGCTTCCTCTCCGAGATGTGCTGCGCCTGTTGCACGTTCTGCACGGCCATGCGGGAAAGCTGGCCGGCGATCTGGTGCAGCGCCTCGCAGACCTTCCTGAACTGCTCCCGGGACATCCGGTTCACCTTGCCGAGCGCCTCCCTGTAAGCGGTGCGATCGACCCCGATCTCGTCGGCGTAAGCGGTCATCCGATCCAGGTCCGCGTCCTCGTCCAGCACCTGACCCACGAGCCAGTTGCCGACGTGACGCCCACCGACGGTGATGGTAGCGCAGCCGTCCCACAACCCGGCACTCAGGCAGGGCTGCATCCCGAGGCCTCCTTGACTGAGGTTGCCGAGATAACTGCTGGAGCGCATGCAGTTGGCAAGGCCGCGCTCGGTCTTGCGGACGATCTCGCTGCACAGGTAACTGAAGTTGCTCGGACGGGTGACCGGCCGCCCGGCAGCATCGGTGATGATCGAGGCGACGCCCGAAGCCTGCGCGAAGGCATCCTGGATCCCCTGCAGTTCATCCAGGTCGAAGAGATCCTCCATCCTGACCGCTTCCAAGTGCACCATCGGGTCGGTGAGCACGGCCAGCCGGTGCTCGAGCGTCTCCTCCATCTTCTTGCGCTCGGTGATGTCGCGCACGACGGCATAGTCGTACTCGGTCCCGGCATAGCTGAAGTAATTTGCCGTGATCTCGACCGGCACCAGGCGGCCGTCGCGGGAGAGGTGCGTCGCCTCGAACTGGAGACTTCCCTGTTCCTTGAGCGACTCCCAGGTTTGCCGCCAGCACTCCTCGTCGCACCCGGGGCGCAACTGCCCGATCCACATGGAGCGGAACTCATCCTCGCTATACCCCAGCATGGCGCATGCGGCTCCGTTGACGTCGCTGATCGTGCCGTCGGGACGGATCCAGTACGCTGCGTCCTTCATGTTGTCCATGGCGAACTTCTTGAGGTCCAGCACGGCGAGATGGTTCATCGCCTCCAGTTCCTGAGCGGCACGGGAACTGGCGATACCGAGCAGCGTCTCGATCAGTGCGGGATTGTGCAGCGGCGTGCGGCTCATGACACCGAGCAGGCCGATCCCCGCCCCCTGGGCGTCCCAAAGCGGCACCGCGGCGTACCCGTCCACCTCCATGTCACGCAGGATGTCATCTTCGGGGAACAGCGCCGTGACACCCTGGGGGTAGACGCAGACGCTTTTCCCCATCACGTTGTCACAGGGGGTGCCGACCAGGCGGTAGGTGATGTCGCTTCCCCCTCCCGACCTGGTGTAAAAGCCGTGGGTCCGGGCGGAGCGCCCATCCTGGGTGAGCTGGGCCACGAAGGCGTAGTCGACATCGAGGGCGCCGGCGAGGTAACGGTTGATGCCGTAGAGGAGCTCGTCGGCACGATACCTGGCGCCGCATTCGTTGATGAAAAAGAGAGTCTCTTCGATGAGCTTGCGGTCCGCCGCCTGCTGGACGAGCTCGGCGGTGTTCTTCCGCACCTGGATGCGCAGCAGCACGATGAAGACGCCGGCGCCGGCCAGAAACAGCACCAACCCGGCCAGGGTCGGGGCCAGCCAGGGGGGCACGACGTGGAGAGAGGCGGCGGCGCCGTGGGACCAGCGCTCCAGGGCCTTGTGGTAGGGGGAATCCTCGGTACCGCGCCAGCCTTCCAGGTAGCGGTCCAGGGTGGCGATGAGTTGCGGGTTGCGCCCCTTGCCGGTGGCGAGGAAGATGTCGAAGGGGTTGAAGATGATGCCGGAGGAGACCAGTCCGTACTGGTACTGCTTGGCGGCGCCGAAGGTGTTGTTCACCACGCCGGCGTCGACCCGCCCGGCAGCGACCGCCTGGAAGATCTCCTCGAAGTTGCCGTATTCCACGAAGCGGCAGTTGATGCCGAACTTCTCCACCATGTTGCGGAAGCTCGCGCCGTTGAAGTCCCGCTTCATCACGCCGACCCGCTTCCCCTCGACACCCTTGATGCTGTTAAGGTTCGCCTTGCGCGGGACGTAGAGCTCACCCCAGACGGTGAGCAGCGGCACCTTCCCGTAGTCGAGGAACTGGGTCCGTTCACTGGTCCAGGCCACGCTGGTCAACAGGTCCACTTCACCGTTTTTGATGCGGGAAATGCCGTCGGTCCAGTCGCCGTAGACGTACTGGATGCGCCATCCCTCCCGGCGCGCGATCTCGGCGAGGGTGTCGACGTAGAAGCCTTGGATGCTGCCGTCCTTGGCCTTGAAGATACCGGGGTAGAAGTTGAACGCGGCGACGCGCACCGTCTGCTGGGCGGCGCAGGCGGGGGAACAGGGGAGGTCGAGCAAACCGAGCCAGAGCACGGCAAGCAGGATCAAAAGAGGTCCGGTAATGCGCTTCACGCAGAGACTCCAGAAAAGATTTGCCTGGACACTGGGGAAAACCGGGAGCATGCACACAAGAATGCCGCCCATAGTACACCGACACCCGTTGATTTGTCCAGCCGCAAGTACTCCAATCTCCTGGGCTCTCCGCCGTCAGGCCGCACCTTCTGCCGCCTTGAAGATGGCCGGGACGTCGAGGATGAGGGCCACCGAACCGTCACCCAGGATGGTGGCGCCGGACATCCCCTCAACCTGCTGGTACATCCGCCCCAGGGACTTGATCACCGTCTGGTGCTCGCCGATCACCCAGTCCACCACGAGCCCCACCCGTTTCCCCTCCAACTGGCAGATCACCACCTGCTGGATCGCGGGTCCCTTCCCTTCGATGTGGAACATCTTTCTGAGCGGCACGTAGGGGACCAGCTTCTCGCGCACGAGCAGTATGTCGCGTCCGTGCCCCTGCTCGATCTCCTTCTCGGTGAGCAGGATGCACTCGTCCACCATGGCCAGGGGCATGACGAAGCGGTCCTTGCCGATCTGCACCAGTAGGCTCTCGATGATGGCCAGGGTAAGCGGGATCTTCAGCGTGATGCTGGTGCCCCGGTCCGGCTCGCTCTTCACGTCGATGCTGCCGCGCAGCCCCTCGATGGCCTGTTTGACCACGTCCATGCCGACGCCGCGCCCCGAGACGCTGGTGACCTTGGCCGCCGTCGAAAAGCCGGGGGCGAAGATGAGCTGCCAGACCTCCCGGTCGGACAGCTCCGCGCCGGCGGGGATGATCTTGCGCTCTATCGCCTTGGCCCGGATCGCGTCGACGTTCAGCCCGGCCCCGTCGTCGCGAATGGTTATCAGCACGCTGTCGCCTGAGTGCACCGCGGCGAGGTGGAGGCTGCCGGTCCTTTGTTTCCCCTTGGCCAGACGGGCCTCCGGCGTCTCCACGCCGTGGTCGATGCTGTTGCGGATGATGTGCACCAGGGGATCGTTCAGCTTCTCGATCACGGTCTTGTCGAGCTCGGTGTCGGCACCCTCAGTGGTGAGCTCGATCTCCTTGCCCAGCTCGGCGGAAAGGTCGCGGACCAGCCGCTTGAACTTGGAGAAGGTGGCGCCGATGGGGAGCATCCTGATGTCGAGGGCGTTGTCCCTGAGATCGTTGGTGAGCCGCTCCACCTCCTCGGCCACCGAAACCAGCTCGGCATGGCGCTTCAGTTCCTGGGCCACCAGGGAAAGGCGGGCCTGCACCGTGACCAGCTCGCCCACCAGGTTCACCAAAAGGTCCAGCTTGTCGGCGCTGACCCGGATGCTGGAGGCGGCCTCCTGGGTCTGGGTCTGGGTCTGCCGCTCCTGGCGCATCTCTTTTACGTGCTGCTGTTCGACCAGTGCCGAGGTGATGGAGGCGGCATTGACCAGCCCCGCCTCCACCGCCAACTCACCGAATTTCTTCTGTCTGCCCAGCAGTTCGTCCATCTGCTGCTGTGTCAGATCGCCGCGCTCGATCAGGATCTCGCCAAGTTTCTTGTAACCGCCGCCGACATCATCGGCCATGCCGTCGTCCACGACCGTAATACTCAGCTCGCAGGAATCGACCACGAAGATGAAAACGTCGTCGACCGCCTCTCTCCCCGCGCTGGTACTGAGGATGATGTCCCAGTACAGGTAGCAGAGCTCCGGGTCGAGCGCGTCCAGAGTCTGCATCTCGCAGGTGTTGGCGACGATATGGCATGGCCCCAGGTCCTGCAGCTCGCGCAATAGGCTCAAGGGATTAACGCCGCTGGCGAATACGCCGGCTTCCGGCTTGAAGCGGATCCGGTAGGTGACCATGGGTGCCGACCGGTCGGCATCCTCTTCCGGCGCATCCGGCGCGGTCTGCGGGTGCCCGCCCACCTCCTGCCCGGGCACCAGGGCACGGAAGCCCCGGATCACCTCTTCGTTTTGCTGCGCATCCGCCGGTGCCCCCCCTTCGGCAGCCTCCAGCATGGCGAGGATGCGGTCCCGCGCCGCAAGGCTCAGGTTGACCAGTTCCTTGCTCACCGCCAGTTCGCCGTTGCGCACCAGGTCGTACACCGTCTCCACATTATGGGTGAACGAGGCGATATCGTCGAAGCCGAACATGGCCCCGGATCCCTTGATGGTATGCATGGTCCGGAACACCCGGCCTACGAGGCCGAGGTCTGCCGGGTTCTCCTCCATCTCGAGCAGCGCCTCTTCCAGATCCGCCAAAAGCTCCCTGGCCTCGTCCTTGAACGCCTGGGCAAAAGCATCACTCATGGCGTCGCCCTCTCAGTCTCGACCCGCCACATGCACGTCTGCGCCACGTCCTCGGCGCATCCTTTGAACCGTGGCATCCCCGCCGTTTCCGCCATGGCCGCCAGTACCTCGTTGCGGCCGGTAACCGTGCAGGGGACCCCCTTGTCGACCGACGTCCTGTGGCAGCTGCACAGAAGCTGCAACCCGGTCACGTCGATGCCGGTGAGACCCGCCAGGGAGAGTTCCACCGGCTTGCCCACGGCAAAAGCCTGCAAAAGGCTCAGCCTGAGTTCTCCCACGTTGGCTATGGTCATCTCCCCGGAGAAGGTGACCAGGGTGCGCTCCTTCTTCTTGGAAACCTTCACGTCTGCCGCGTCCATACGTCCTCACCTTTGGGGGCGGCCCTGCGGGCCGCCCCGTGCCTTGCTGTTAGAACCTCTCGAAGTCGCTGTCGCCGTCCGTATCGGCCAGGACCAGGTCGTGTCCCATGGCCTTCTTGGCCGGTGCGGCCGACCTCTGCTTCAGCTGCTTCACCTCGTTTTTGGAGACCGACTTGGTCAGCTGCTTTGGTGCTCCGCGGTGCTCGCGCGCCGCCATGTCGACCCTGAAGAAGGAGATGGTCGACTGCAGCTGCTCCGACTGCGAGGAGAGTTCCTCGGCGGTCGATGCCATCTCCTCGCTGGCCGATGCGTTCTGCTGGATCACCTGGTCCAGTTGCTGGATCGCCTTGTTGATCTGCTGGGCGCCGGTATCCTGCTCCTTGCTGGAGGCGTTGATCTCCTGCACCAGCTCGGCGGTCTTCTGGATATCGGGCAGGATGGCGGAGAGCATCTCCCCGGCCCGCTCGGCGACCTCGACACTGGTTATCGACAGCTCGGAGATCTCGCCCGCGGCCACCTGGCTCCGTTCGGCGAGCTTTCTCACTTCGGAAGCCACCACCGCGAAGCCCTTGCCGTGCTCCCCGGCGCGGGCCGCCTCGATGGCCGCGTTCAGGGCCAGCATGTTGGTCTGACGCGCGATCTCCTCGATGATGGAGATCTTGCCGGCGATGTCCTTCATGGCCTGCACGGTCTCGGCCACCGCCTTGCCACCTTCCTTGGCATCATCGGCCGACTTCACCGCGATCTTCTCGGTCTGCTGTGCGTTGTCGGCGTTCTGCCTGATGTTGGCGCTCATCTCCTCCATGGAGGAGGAAGCCTCTTCGGCAGCGGCCGCCTGCTGGGAGGCGCCCTGCGACATGGACTGGGCGTTGGCGGAGAGCTGGACGCTGCCGGAAGCGACGTTGTCCGCCGCCACCTTGACCTCGGTGACCACCTCGGTGATCTTGCCGACCATGGCAGAGAGCGCGTGGATCAACTCGTCCTGGGCGCTGCGCTCCTTCAGGGAGACCATCAGGTTGCCGTTGGAGACCTCCTTGGCCGCATCGGTGATCTTGTTGATCGCTTCGATCAGCACGTTCAGGTTGGTCTTGATCAGGTTGTATTGCCCCTTGTACTCGGTGACGATGGTCGGCGGCATGTCACCTTTGGCGATGCGGTCCACGTAGTCCGCGGTCACCATGAGCGGGTTCACGATGTTGGTCACCGTGTCGTTGACGCCGGAGACCAGTTTGTTCCACCCCCCCACGAAGAGGGAGGCGTCGGCACGCTTGTCCAGCTCGCCGTCAGCCGCGGCCTTGATGATGATGTCGGTCTGCTCGAGGAGCTCGTTCATCATCTTGACCACCGCGTTCAGGTTGTCCTTGATGATGTTGTACTGCCCCTTGTACTCGGTGACGATGGCGGGCGGGATGACCCCCTTGGCGACCTTGTCCACGTAGTCCGCGGTCACCATGAGCGGGTTCACGATGTTGGTGACGATGTTGTTGACACCCACCACCAGTTCCTTCCAGCCGCCGACGAAGAGATCGGGGTTGGCGCGCTGGTCAAGCTGCCCGTCGGCCGCCGCCTTGACCACCTTGTCCGCCTCCATGAGGAGGTTGTTCATGATGTCGATGCAGTTGTTCAGGTTCAGCTTGATCTCGTTGAAGTCGCCGTTGTAGTTGTCGGTGATGCGCGGCGGGATGTCCCCCTTGGAGATGCGGTCCACGTACTCGGCGGCCACGTTCAAGGGGCCGATCACCGCATCCAGGGTCTCGTTCACGCCGGCGACGATCTTCCGGAAGTCCCCCTGGTGCTTGGAGGCGTCGGCGCGGGTGGCGAGTTTCCCCGCAACCGCCGCCTGCACCAGCATGTCCGCGTCGGCGATAAGCGCCTTCAGGTTGTCGCGCACCTGCTCGATGGTGTTGTTGATGAAGGCCTTCTTGCCCGGGAACTGCTCCAGCTCCGCCTCGAAGTTGCCGCGGCCGAACTCGGCGATACAGGCCATCGCCTTCTTCTTCACGGAGATGTGGCCGTTGACCATGTTGTTGACGCCTGCCGCCATCTGCCGGTAGACACCCTGGTAGTTCGCCGCGGCGATCTGCACGTCGATGTCGCCCAGGTCGTGCTGGGTCGACATGTTGTTCATGTCCGCGATCAGGGCTTCCAGGGTGTCGATGCAGACGTTCAGGTTGTTCTTGATCTCGTTGAAGTCGCCGTTGTAGCTGTCGGTGATCCTGGGGGGGATGTCCCCCTTCGAGATGCGGTCGACGTACTCGGCCGCCACGTTCAGCGGCCCGATCACCGCGTCCAGGGTGTCGTTAACACCGGTGACGATCTTTTTGAAGTCGCCCTGGTGCCTGGTGGCGTCGGCGCGGGTGGCGAGCTTGCCGTCCACCGCAGCCTGCGACAGCATGCCCGCGTCGGCAACTAGCGCATTCACGGCATCGATGCAGACGTTCAGGTTGTTCTTGATCTCGTTGAAATCGCCGTTGTAGCTGTCGGTGATCCTGGGCGGCACATCACCCTTGGAGATACGGTCCACGTACTCGGCAGCCACGTTCAGGGGGCCGATCACCGCGTCCAGGGTATCGTTGACACCGGCCACCACCTTCTGGAAGTCGCCCTGGTGCTTGGAGGCGTCGGCACGGGTGGCGAGCTTCCCTGCGATGGCCGCGTCGGAGAGCATGTTGGCATCCGCGACCAGGGCCTTGATGGACTCGACCATCTTCTGCATGGCTGCCATGACGCTGTCGCCGTGCTTGGCGTTCACCTCGATGGCGACGCTCATGTCACCGGCCGCCACGCGGTTGGCCACCTCGCCCACCTCCTTGGGATCGGCGCCCAGCTGGCGCTGCACGATCCTGGTGATGAAGAGCCCCAAGCCGATGGCGAGCAGCGCGCCGACGGCGATCAGTATCAGCATGGTGGTGGTAGCCGTCTTGGCCACCTCTTCGTTACCCGCGGCGGTCAGTTTCGCCTGCTTGAGCTTGGCGTCCACCAGGGCCTCGATGGAATTTTGCTCCTCACGGGAGGCCTTGCTTCCCGCCCCCCTCATGATCGCCTGGGCCTCGGAAATCTTGCCGGCCTTCGCCAGCGCGATCATCTGGTCCACCAACGGGCCATAGACCCCGCGGGTCCGTTTGAATTCCGCGAAGAGTTTGCGCCCCTCGTCGGTCATGATGGTCTTCTCAAACTCGGCTGCGGCGGTGTTGATGTCCTCGCGGAACTTCACGATCCGGCCCATCTTCTCCTGCTGCTCAGCCCCGGTCGTGTCCATCATGTCACGAAGGTTCACCCGCATCCTCTGGAAGGAGGTGGAGATGTCCTGCAACTGCGCGATGGGAATGGTGACCTTCTCGTACAATTTGTTGTCGGCGGCCTCGATTACATGAATCTCCCTGATGCCGAAATACCCGACCACCCCTGCTACGATGGCGACCGCGATAAATCCGGTCATCAGCTTCGCACCCAGCTTCAAATCATAAAACCACTTCATACCTGCCTCCTTGCCTCACGTTATTGAACAGTTGTCCGCAGTCCGAGCCGATCTGTATCTATCAACCTGCCGTTTCACCTGATCTGCGCAGAGAGCACGAAGTCCAGGCTCTGCTGCAACATCTCGCGTGCGCCGTGCAACACGGGTTGGTCATGGCCGGAGTAAACGCTCTGGATCTTAAGCGTGCACAGCCTCTTGAGCGCCTCAACATACGCCGGGCAGTAGCTCCCTCCCGCGGCCAGCACCCGGACCTGGGTGTCGCCGGAGAAGAGCACCTGCAGCGAGGGGGCGTACAGACATACCGAGTCGCCCGAGTGGCCGGGGGTGTGCAGCACCTCGAGGAAGTCGTCGCCGGCTTTGATGAACTGCCGGTCGTGCAGCGTCTCGTCGACCAAACGACCGTTGTCGTAGGCGAAAACCCTGCAGCCGAAGGCCTCCTTGAGAGCAGCAACGCCGGCCGTGTGGTCGAAGTGGTTGTGGGTGAGCACCACCTGCTGCACCGGTTCCTTGCCGAACCCTGTCGAGAGTTCCCGGATCTCGGCCAGGATGAAATCGTCAACCCCGGGGTCGATCAGGGTATTGACGTCTTCGATCCGGTTCCAGTCCCCGAGGATGAGGTACGAGTTGCAGCTGTAGGTCGCAGGGCTCTTCTTCAGGGGCACGATCTTCATGGCCTAGCCGCCGATCTTTTTGAACAGCTGGGCGTCGGGCACCACCTGTTCGAAGAGATGGGCGATCTCCTGGGGGAGTTTCTGGGTATTTTCGGTGGCGAGGTAGCCGCCGGGGGCGAGGGCTTCGTGGAACATCCTGAAGACCTCGACCCGCTCCCGGTACTGGAAATGGAGCAGCACGTTCTTGCACACCACCAGGCAGTAGTCGCCGCCGGGCGCTTTCAGCGAGAGGAGGTCGTGGTACTGGAAGTTGACCCGGTCGCGCAAAAGCTGCACCACCCGGAACTGGCCGGGCTGGTCCGCAGGTTCGAAATACTTCTGGAAAAGTTCGGAGGGGGTGCGTTGCAGTTCTTCGTAGGGATAGGTGGCCGCCTTGACCACCTCGCCGAAGTTGTTGGCACTGTCGTAGTCGGTGGCGTCGATGCGCAGGTTCTTGAAGCCGAAGGAGTTCATCTTCTGGGCGAAGATCATGGCTATGGTATAGGTTTCCTGCCCCAGGGCGCAGCCGGCATCCCAGATCTTGATGCGGCTTCGGCCCATCGCGTAGCCGATCATGTGGTCGGCCGCGTACTCCAGTGTGGGCTGGTCCCGCATAAAGAACGTGAAAGCCATAGAACACTCCTGACAATAACAGGCGGTTAGCGAAACGACCACTTCCAGAACTCCCATTTGTGACCTTTATCGGAGCCTCATCCTGATCCTTGAATGTTCTGTTTACATTTTATGGATTATTTTGTTTTAATAAGACAAAAAAGACAGTCGGTTCTGCCAGTGCAGCCGCGCACCTGTGTGAAACAAGAACTCCGCTGTGACTGCGTCTGCACGACCTGAACCGGGAAAAACGAAAAAAGCCCCGTCTCCATGAGGGAGACGGGGCTTTTTGTGTGTGCAGCGGTCGCGGGCGCCGCTATTTCTGGGCTCTTACTTCTTGGCTACCGCCATGGCGTCGGTGAGGATCTTGACGCCCGCCTTGGAGGCGGCGATGGAGCCGGTCAGGGACTCGCGGGCGAGGTCCGGGTTGTGGAAGCCGTCCGAGTTCTCTGCGGTCCAGTATTCCCACAAGACGTGCGCCTCTTCATGTTTCGCGCGCGCCTCGTCCAGGACGGTCGGGGCAACCCCCATGCGCTGCGCCGCGGCGTAGGTGTCGATCAGCTGCCCGAGCCAGTACTCGGCCTTGCGCATCTTGCCCTTCACGTAGTTCTGCACCGCATCGATCTCGTAAGACTTCTTGGCCACGCTGTCTTTGGGGTGGCAGCCAAGGCAGGCTTCCTTGACGTGGTTCTTGGGACGGATCACGCCGTGGGTGGAGAACTTCTTGCCGTCCTTACCCTTGTGCTGCGGCATGTGGCACTGGTGGCACTGAACACCCGCCTTGTCGTGGACGCTTCCCGCGTAGGTCTCGGTCTCCGGGTGCTGGAACTTGATCAGGCGCGCGCCGGTGATCGCATGCTTGAAGTCGAAGAAGTTCAGCTCCTGGTAGTGCTTTAAAAGCTGCAGCGAGTTCTTGAGCGGGAAGTGGTTGGTGCGCAGGTCGTCGTACTTCACCGGCTTGCCGTCGCTCCACTGGGTGCCGGCGTTGCAGTTGTACTCCACGTGGCACTGGGCGCACATCATCCTGGAGTCGGTCTTTTGCATGATGCCGATCTTCCTGAAGCCGCGGAAGTCGATCACCTTCAGGTCGGTGGCGCCGTTTTTGGCGAAGATGTTCCCCTTGGGGTCCTTCTCGATGGCCTGAATCAGCGCGTCGCGCACCACGCGCGGCTGGGTACCGTGCGGGTCGTGACAGTGTACGCAGCCCAGCGGGTTGTTGGTGTCCTTCGCCACGTCGACGATGTTCGAGGTACGGTCCCACTTCGCCTTGGGATCCTTGTCACCCATGAACTTCCATTTCAGCAGGTGGTCGGAGGTCTTGCACTGGATGCAGGTCGGGTTGCCGGCCATGGCGGTTTCCGGGAGTTTCTTGCCGGTATCGGTCAGGACGTCCCAGGTCTTGCCGGTGGAGGTCACCCCCTGCCACCCCTTCTTGAACTGGAAGCGGCCGCCCTGGAAGCGGTCCACGGCGAACTGGTCGATGACCATGAAGGCATGGCCGCGCGGCTCATCGTGCTCGAAGGTGAAGCCGTGGCCGGCCAGGAGCTTGTCCTGCATCGGCGAGCGCCCGGTCGGGCTCCCTTTCTCCTTCCTGGCCGGGGCCTCGTAGTTCACCTCGAAGAAGCTGTCGTACTGTGCCTTGTGGCACTTGCCGCACAGCGCCTGGTCGATGACGGTGACCGGCTTGTTCTTCTCCGGGTCGCTCATGTGGGCGTCCAGCTTGTCGTGGCACACCTTGCAGGAGAGCTTCGCGTGCTTGGACCCTTCCTTGAGCGCCTTCACCTCGTCGTGACAGTCGTAGCACTTGGCCCTGCCGTCGTTGGCGAGCTGCACCGGCTTGGTCTTCGCCGCGGTTGTCAGGGCGGGGATCGACAAGAGCGCGATCGCCCCGGCGATTGCCGCAGTCACAGCCACATTTTTCTTGAGCATCGTTTTCCTCCTTCAGTAGTGTATGGGTTTCCGGCCTATTGCACCGATTACATCCTCATAGCCTGGCCCCGCAAAAACACGCCTCATTCATGCACGAAGTGGTCGGGAAAATATTTGACGGAAGTCAAATTTCTTCAGATTGCTTCCACCGCCCTGTTTAAAGGTTAGCTTCACTTAACAGACAGTGTCCGCATTGGCAGAAAATCCGCCAAAGAGTTCACAAGAACAAATTTCAAACTTTGCCTGCGGCAATGAATGAGAAAAGGTGAGGCGCTATGAGTGTAGCCTGCAAATTGTTGCATGCAAGGGGCTGAAATGAGACAGAGATGGGAAAGCGGAAGTGGATCTGATCGGAAGACCGGCGGCGCCGGGTGAAACGGCAGACGGCAGGTTCACCCGTCCCACCGCCCGAAGGCGTAAAGGGCGACCGCCGCGGAGTTGACCAGCACCGTGAAGCGGAACACCAGTTGGAAGGATCGTTTTTGCGACTTGTGGTGCAGCGCGCGTTGCGCCAGGAGCGCGCCCGGCCACCCGCCGCACAGCCCGGCCAGGTGCAGGGTGCGCTCGGAGATCCTGCGCGCTCCCCGCACGGCGGCACTCTTGTCGAAGGCGTACAACAAAAAGGCGGCCAGGCTCGTCAGCAGGTAGGCGCAGAGAAGCGGTACCGGGATAAGGTCCAGACCGGCCAGGGCAACGAGCAGCAGCATAAAGGAGGGACCCCACAGGTAGGAGGGGGGCTTTTGGTGTTCCCGTGTCTCGAGGTATCCCATAGACGGTGCTCCCGGCGACGGCCGCGGCTGCGACGGCGCCGTTTTCGATCGGTTGTCATAAGGCGTCCGAAGTAGTTGCGTCGGACCAAGTGGGGAACAAAGAGGAGCCAGCCTCGCTCCATAAGAGACAGACAGGCCGCGCTAGTTATACAAAACGACAGCACCGGTTTCAAGGACTATTGCCGGAGTTCTTCATCAGGGAGAATGGAGACGAAGGGGGAAAGAAAGAGTCGCTGGCCCGCGTTACATAAAAATACGATAGCTAAAAAACTCCAACGCATGGCATAATAGCACCCCACATCCAGCCGGTTGTTGTACCCGAAGCTCTCACAGATGCCGAAAGTGACTCCCGCGAAAAGTTCTCAAGAGCTGGAGCGTTCTTTCCGATGATGAAACCACGCACTTCATCCTGTTTGCCAAAGGTCTGCACCCTATGACAGAGCTGCGACAGTTTTATCGGGCACCATCGACGAAGAAGATAGAGTTGGTACACCACGGCGAGAGCCTCAGCGGCATCCTGGAAAACATCTCCTTCAACGGCGCCCTGCTCCACCTGCGCCGCACCACGGCTCTTCCTGGCGGGACCGGCTGCCTCTTGCGCATCCATCTCGACGCAGACCCCGACCTTCGCCCCCCGCTGCAGATCTGGAGCGAGGTGGTGCACGTTAACGACAAGCTGCTGGGCGTGAAGTTCGTGGACCACGACGTGGACGGCAGCGGCTGCATCGCGCTCCTGATGGAGTTGATGCGCGAAGAACCCGACCAGGACCAGGACGACGTAGATCGCATCCGCGGCTACCTGGCCGACTACTGCAATACCCCCTGATGGCACGCCCAATGCGCCAACGACCGCTTCCGTGCTCGACGAGGACCGCACCATGAGACCTGCCCAACGTGCAAGGCACAAGGGGTGGGCCGCCCTGCTCACCCTGGCATTATCCCTGGCGCTCGTGCACCCCGCCCTGGCCAACGAGCGCGTCACCCTCCAGCTCAAGTGGCTGCACCACTTCCAGTTCGCCGGCTACTACGCCGCCCTCGACAAGGGGTTCTACCGCGACGCGGGGCTCGACGTCGCCATACGCGAGGGGGGACCCGACGTCGAGGTCGAGAACGCGGTGACCTCCGGGCGCGCCGATTTCGGCGTGGGGACCTCGGCGCTGTTGCTGCACCGGGCCCACGGCGACGACCTCGTGGTGCTGGGTCAGATCTTCCAGCATTCCCCCGCCATCCTGCTCACCCCGCGCAAGACCGGCATCCAGAAGGTGGCCGACATGAAGGGCCGCCGCTTCATGTACTCCAACCAGCACGGCGACATGCTCGCCCTGCTCAAGAAGAACGCCATCGAGGAGAAGGACATCGCCAAGGTGGAGCATCGCGGCGACGCCCGCGACCTCATCGCCGGCAAGGCCGACGTCATGATGGCCTACAGCTTCAACGAACCCTACATCCTGGAGCAGGCGGGCGAACCCTACCTCGCCTTCTCCCCGCTCACCTACGGCATCGACTTCTACGGCGACAACTTCTTCACCACCCGCGCCACCATCACCTCCCGCCCCGCCCTGGTCAAGGCCTTCCGGGAGGCGACCCTCAAGGGGTGGCGCTACGCGCTGTCCCACAAGGAGGAGATCGCCGACCTCATCCTCGCCAAGTACTCCCGCGAGCGCAGCCGCGACTGGCTCCTGTTCGAGGCGAACCAGATGGAATCGCTGATCCAGCCCACCCTGGTGGAGCTGGGCTACCAAAGCCCCACCCGCTGGCGCCACATCGCCGACACCTTCTCCGGCATGGGGATGCTCCCGGAAGGGTTCGATCCCTCGGGCATCATCTACGATCCCCGACCCGGCGGAAACTACCGGTTCCTTTTGGGCGCGCTGCTCATCTGCGCCGCCGTGATCGCGATCCTCTGTGTCATCGTCATGAAGTTCCGGCAGCTCAACAGCGTGCTCCAGGCCGAAATCGGCGAGCGCAAGGCGGCCGAGGCGGCCCTCAAGGAGAGCGAGCAGCAACTGCGGGTGACCTTCGAGACCCTGCAGGCCGGCATCGTCATGGTGGACCCGCAAGGGATCATCCGCTTCGCCAACAACCGCATGGCCGAGATGTTCGGCTGCAGCATGGAACAGCTGATCGGCTCCAGCTACACGAGCCATCTCAACCCGGACCAGTTGGAGACGGGGAGCGAACTGATGCGTCGCCTCATGACCGGCGAGGTCAGTCACGCCAGCACCGAGCGCCACTACCTGAGCGGCAGCGGCGGGCACTTCTGGGGCTACCTCTCCGGCAGGAGGCTCGAGGCGCCGGACGGCTCGCTCAGGGCCCTGGTGGGGATCATCTCCGACATCACCGACCGGATCGAGGCGGAGCAGGCGCGCGGCAAGGCACTCATGCTGGTGGAGACGCTCTTGGCCCAGTCCCCGATGGGGATCATCGTTTTCGACGGTGACAGCGGCAACTGCATCAGGGCGAACCAGGCGGCGGCCGACATCATCGGGGGGAGCGTGGCCGAGTTGCTGGGGCAGAACTTCAAGCAACTCCCCTCCTGGCGCGGGGAGGGGGGGATGCTGGAGCAGGCGGGGCTGGTTCTAGCCGACGGCACGCCGCGGGCCCTCGAGCGGGAACTGCAATCGACATTCGGCAAGGAGCTCACCCTGCGCAGCTACCTGAGCCGATTCCATGTCGAGGAGAGGTCGCACCTGCTGGTGATGGTGCAGGACATCACCGAGGAGAAACGCCTGGACCGCGAGAACAAGCGCATCGAGGCCCAGATGCTCAACATGCAGAAGCTGGAGAGCCTGGGGGTCCTGGCCGGCGGCATCGCCCACGACTTCAACAACATCCTCACCGGCATCGTGGGGAACATAAGTTTCGCCCAGATGGTGCTGGAGCAGGCGCACAAGGCGAAGGGGCCGCTCAACAAGGCGGAGAAGGCGTGCCAGAGGGCGGCGGAACTGGCGGGGCAGCTCCTCACCTTCGCCCGCGGCGGGCAGCCCATCAAGAAGGTCTTCTCGGTGAAGCAGTTGGCCGGCGAATCGCTCTCCCTGGTGCTGCGGGGGACCAACGTCAAGGGGAGGATCGAGATACCGGACACGCTCGACCTCGTCGAGGCGGACGAAGGGCAGCTGAACCAGGCCTTCAACAACATCATCATCAACGCGGTGCACGCCATGCCCGGCGGCGGCACCATGACCATAACCGGTAGAAACGAGCTCCTGGAGCCGGAGAACAGGCTGGGGCTCGCGCCTGGACACTACGTGCGGCTGGACTTCAGGGACGAGGGGTGCGGCATCTCGGAGAGCGACCTGAAGAAGATCTTCGACCCCTACTTCACCACCAAGGCCAGCGGCACCGGCCTCGGCCTCGCCTCTACCCACTCCATCGTCACCCGGCACGGCGGGCTGATCCTGGTCGACTCCACCCCGGGACGGGGCACCGCCTTCACCATCTACCTCCCTTCGCTGGGAGAGGGTGCCGCGGAGCTGGTCCGGGAGCAGGAACCGGGCGCGAGTCCCGCCGGAGGGGGGAGCGTGGTGGTGATGGACGACGAGGAACTGATCCGCGATCTCGCCTGCGCCATGCTGGTCCAGCTCGGCTACAATGCCACCGCCTGCTGCGACGGCGCCGAGGCCGTGGCACTGTACCGGGCGGCGCGGGAGCAGGGGGAGCGCTACGACGCGGTGATCATGGACCTCACCATCCCGGGCGGGATGGGGGGAAAGGAGGCGGCGCAGCAGATCCTGGAACTGGACCCGGACGCCCGCCTGATCGTGTCCAGCGGCTACTCCAACGATCCGATCATGTCCGACTACAAAAAGCACGGCTTCCGCGCCACCCTGGAGAAACCCTACACGGTGCGGGAGATCGCGCGCGTGCTGGGGGGCGTCCTCCCCGTGCGCTAGCCCTCCTGCGGCGCCCCCAACAGCGCCGAGAGCATGCGCATCTCGCGGGCGTGCACCAGGGCCAGCACCTCGTCCCCCGGCTCGAGCACCAGCTTCCCGCGCGGCACGATCAGCTTCCCCCCCCGGATCACCGCGGCGATCACGCACTCGGCCGGCAGCGGGAGCGCCGCGATGGGCTGCCCCGCCGCACCGGAGTGGGGGTGCACCTTCTCCTCCACCAGCGAGTATTCCCCCTTTCTCAGCTTGAGCAACGTCATCATCTCGCCCAGCGACATCTCCTCGGCGATCAGGTGGGAGAGGAGGTCGGCCTGGTTCAGCGCCACGTCCACCCCGAGCTTCGGGGTGAACAGCCAGAGGTTGTTGGGATCGTTCACCCGCGCGATGACGCGCCGCACCCCGAACTCGGCGCGGGCGAGCCCCGCCACCACCAGGTTCGCCTCGTCCGAGCCGGTCACCGCCGCCACCGCGTCCGCCTCGCGCACCCCCGCCTGTTCCAGGATGCGCGGGTCGCAGCCGCTGCCGGCCACCACCTGCACCCCGCCCAGCGCGGCGCAAAGCTCAGCACAACGCCCGCGCCCCTCCTCGATGAGCCGGATGCTCCTCCCCCCCCGGGACAAGAGCCGGGCCAGGTGCGCCCCCACCTTGCCTCCCCCCACGATGATCACGACCATGGCGTCCTCCTATGGCAGGCCGAGCAGGTGCTTCAGCCGCTCCGCAGACGAGGTGAGCAGGGCTAGGTAAACCTGGTCTCCCTGCTGGAACAGGGTCCCCGGCGTCGGGATCAGGGTCCGCCCCTGCCTGGCGACCGCGACCACCTGGATCTCCCCGATGAGGGTCAGTTCCTGGACGCTGCGGCCGGCGAGAAGGGGGGGGAGATCGACCCGCACCAGTTCCACCTCCCCTCCCCCCAGGCTCTGCACCTGTTCCACCGGCGAATAGCATAAAAGCTCGACGATGCGCCCCACCCCCCAGGTGACGTGCGAGATGGTGGGAATCCCCAGGCGCCGGTACGCCTCGGCCTTCCCCGGCTCGTAGAGCCTGGCCACCACCCGGGGCACCTTGAACACAAGCCTGGCCGCCCGCGCGCTCACCGCGTTCACCTCGTCGCTCGCCGTGAGCGCGGCCACCGCGTCGGCGCCCTCGATCCCGGCGTGCAGCAGTACCTCGTGGTCGAACCCCATCCCGGCCACCCGGATCCCGTTGAACGAGGGGGAAAGCCGCTCGAATGCCGCCTCGTCCCGGTCCACCACCGCCACCTCCACGCCGCGCCGGGACAGCGCCTCGGCGAGCGCGCTGCCGAGCCTGCCGCAGCCGATCACTATCACTTTCATGTTGCACCTCCGGGTGTTCCCGCAGCCGTGCGCCGCGCCTCCCTGCTCGTTAGCCACCGTTTGCGCCCCTCCTCGGCGAGGAGGATCAGCACGGGGTAACAGGCGATCACCCCCCAGAAGCGTGGGGGCAGGGGCGCCACCTCGAAGAGGCGCTGCAGCGGGGGAAGGTAGATGAGGGCGAGACAGAACAGAAGCTGGAACGCGATGCCCGCCACGAGGAAGCGGTTGCCGAAAAGGCCGATGCGCAACACGGAGAACCGCTCGCTGCGGCAGCAGTAGGCGTTTCCCGCCTGTGCCCCGATCACGCCCGCGAAGAACATGGTGCCGGCCAGGATATAGACCCTGCCGTCGGCGGAGAGCAGGCGCTCTTGGTAGGGGACGAGATCGAGACGCGGCAGGTGGCGCAGGTCAGGGTAGCCGTACTCCCGGTAGACGAGGAAGAAGCCGAACAGGCAGCAAAGCGCCATCAGCGACCCGAGCCAGACCAGGGCCCGCACCAGCAGCGCCCGGTTCACCAGCCGCTCGCTGCGGGGGCGCGGCGGGCGCTCCATGATCCCCGGCTCGGGGGGCTCGGTGCCGAGGGCGAGGGCCGGGAGGATGTCGGCCCCGAGGTCGATGGCGAGCACCTGCATCACGGTGAGGGCAAGGGGCACGTTGAGCGTGATCTGCAGGATGAAGGGCCACGCCTCGGCCATGTTGCTGGTGAAGATGTAGGTGACGAACTTCCTGATGTTGGCGTAGACGGCGCGCCCCTCCTCGATGGTGTTGACGATGGAGGCGAAGTTGTCGTCGAGCAGGATCATGTCGGCCGCCTCCTTGGCGACGTCGGTCCCGGAGAGCCCCATGGCCACGCCGATGTCGGCCTTTTTCAGGGCTGGCGCGTCGTTGACGCCGTCGCCGGTCACCGCCACGATCTCTCCCTTTCGCTGCAGCGCGCTCACCACGCGCAGCTTGTGCTCGGGGGAGACGCGGGCGAAGATCACCTCTCCGGTGAGTGCCTCGTCCAGTGCGTCGGCGTCCATGGCGTCGAGTTCGGCGCCGCTCACCACGCGGCAGGGGTCCTCCGGGTTGAGGACACCGATGCGCCGCGCCACGCTCTCGGCGGTGAGGCCGTAGTCGCCGGTCACCATGACCACCCTGATCCCGGCGCTTTTGCACTTCTGCACCGCGCTCGCCACCTCGGGCCGGGGGGGATCGTTCATCGCCACGAGCCCCAGCAGGGTGAGCTCCCGCTCCACGCTCTGCGCCGTGTACTCCGCCATGTCCCGCGGCAGGCTCCGCTCGGCGATGGCCAGCACGCGGTACCCCTGGCGCGCGTAGGCGTCCACCTGCCCGAGCACCTCCCGCAACAGGGAAGGCTCCAGGGGGATCGTCGCCCCGTCCCGGATCTGCGCGGCGCACAGGGCCGCCACCTCGGCCGGCGCACCCTTCACGAAGGCTGTCTCCCCCTCCCCCTCGCGGTGCACACTGGTCATCCTCTTGCGCACCGAGTCGAAGGGGATCTCGCGCAGCCGGGGGAGCAGCGTCCCCTGAGCCTCGGCATCGACCCCGCCCTTCGACGCGGCCACGATGAGCGCCCCCTCGGTGGGGTCGCCGATGATGCGCCACGGCTCGGACGCCCCCGTGGGTTGCACCAGGCGCGCGTCGTTGCACAGGGCTGCGGCGGTGAGCAGGCGGGCAACCCCGGTGGAAGGGGCGCCGCCCGCCCCGATCTTGCCGCGGGGGGCGTAACCGACGCCGGAGACCTCCTGCGCGGCGCCGTCCACCCAGATTTCACGCACGGTCATCTCGTTCTGGGTGAGCGTCCCGGTCTTGTCGGTGCAGATCACGGTGCAGCAGCCAAGCGCCTCCACCGAGGATAGTTTCTTCACCAGGGCGTTTCGCTGCGCCATCCTCTGCACGGCCATGGCGAGGGCCAGGGAGACCGTGGGGAGCAGACCTTCCGGCACGAAGGCGACCACCATGCCGACCGCGAAGATGAAGCCCATGTGCAGCTCGCGCTCCAGCACCGCCACCGAGAGCACGAAGAACAGCGTGCCGACGGCCAGGGCCAGCGCGGTGACCACCCGGGTCATCCGGTCGATCTCGAGCTGCAGCGGCGAAGGGGTTTCCGAGGTGGCGGTGGCGAGGTGGGCGATGCGGCCGAACTCGGTGCGCATCCCGGTGGCGCAGACCACGGCGGAGCCGGTCCCGGCGACGGCGGAGGTGCCGGCGAAGACGAGGTTGGGGAGTTCGGTCCGGGAAAGGGGCTGCCCGGTGAGCGGGTCGGCGGTCTTCCTGGCGGGGTGGGCCTCTCCGGAGAGGGTGGACTGGTCCACGCGCAGGTCCCACTCGGAGACCACCCTCGCGTCGGCGCAGATGCGGTCGCCGGGATTGACCCGCACCAGGTCGCCCGGAACCAGCTCCTGCGCCGGGACCTGCCGCTCCACCCCGTCGCGCAGCACGGTCGCCTGGGCCGGCAGGAGCCTCTTAAGCGCCTCGACCGCCTGCTCGGCGCGGTACTCCTGCCAGAAGGAAAAGAGCGCGTTGATGAAGATGACCGACCAGATGGCACAGGCGAGCTGCGGGGTGCCGCCGAGGTAGGCCATGGCACCGCCCCCCCAGAGCAGGAGCGCCATCGGGTGGCTGAAGTCGGCGAGCAGCTTCAGGTAGAGGGGTTTCCCCGCGGCGGCGCGGATGGTGTTGGGGCCGAAGCGGTTGAGCCGCGCCGCGGCCTCGGACGAGGAGAGCCCGGCGGCGGAAGTCCCCAGGGCGGCATAGAGTTCCGACACAGGGAGCTCGTGCCAGGGGAGGTTGTCGGGAAGCGGGTCGTAAGGGGCGTTCATGGTCACGCGCCGGCCACCGCGGGTTGCGGGCCGAAATCACAGGGACATGTCAGCACAAACCGGACGCTTCAACTGTAATGGCAATTAGAAAGGAGTCAAACCGGGACTCATGGGAAGGTGCAGGGACGCGGTCAGGCCGCCGGGAGGGTGAAGCTGAACACGGAACCCTGCCCCGGCTCGCTCTCCACCCGCACCGTGCCGCCGTGGGCCTGCACGATGTGCTTCACGATGGAGAGGCCGAGACCGGTGCCGCCGTTGTCGCGGCTTCTCGCCTCGTCCACCCGGTAGAAGCGCTCGAACAGGCGCGGCAGATCCTTTTCCGGGATGCCGATGCCGCTGTCGCGCACCGATATCCGCACCAGCGCCCCCTCGGGCCTGGCGGAGAGTTCCACCTTCCCCCCCGCCTCGCTGTACTTGATGGCGTTGTCCAGGAGGTTGATGAGCACCTGCTCCAGCCGGGCGCGGTCCGCCTGCACCTGCAGCCCCTCCCCGTCGTCCAGGTAGGAAAGCCCGATCTTTTTTTCCTCGCCGCGCTGCGCCACGAGGAGCAGGGCGTGCCGCGCCGCGTCCGCCACCGCGATCTTTTCCGGCTTGAGCCCCACCTCCCCGCTTTCGAGCTCGGAGAGCGCCAGTAGGTCGCGCACCAGGCCGGAGAGCCGCTCGGCGTGGTTCAGGATGATCTGCAGGAAGCGCTCGCCCCGCGCCGGGTCGTGCGCCAGGGCACCCGAGAGGAGTGTCTCGGCGTACCCCTTGATCACCGTGACCGGTGTTCTCAGCTCGTGCGAGACGTTGGCCACGAAGTCGCGGCGGATCCGCTCGACCCGCTTCAGTGCGCTGATGTCGTGGAAGACCGCCACCGCGCCGGAGAGTTCCCCCTCGTCGAGCAGCGGCACCCAGTGCACCAGGGTTTCCCTGCCGCCGGGGAGCGAGATCTCCTGGTGCCGCTCCCGGCGCTCGGCGAGGACCTCGCGGCAGGCGGCGTACAGGTCCGGATGCCGGCTGATCTCCAGAAGCGGGCGCCCCTGCACCTGCTCCGCCGTGCCGAACAGGGCGCGGAAGGCGGGGTTCACCAGGGTCACCACCGCATCCTGGTCGGTCACCATGACCCCCTCCCCCATCCCCTCGAGGATCGCGTCCAGGCGCCCCTTCTCCGAGGAGATCTGCTCCAGCTGCTGCCTGATTTTGCCCGACATCTCGTTCATGACCCGCGCCAGTTCGCCCAGCTCGTCGTTGCTGCTGATGGCGATCCGGGTACCGAACTCGCCGTGTCCGATGCGGTTCGCGCCGGCGGCGAGCTTGGTGAGCTTTCTGGAGTTGATGTTGGAGAGGAAATAGGAGAAGAGCAAAGAGGCGAAAAGCGCCACCGCCAGGGTCGCCCCCAGGCTCTTTCTCAGGCGTGCCTTGGCCGCCTCCAGCTCGGAGAGCGGCAGCGCCAGGCGGATCACCCCCTGGTCACCGAAGGAGGCGGCCACGTAGAGCATGTCGGTGTGCAGGGTCGCGGAGTAGCGCACCGCGCTGCCGATTCCTTCCCGCAACGCCGCCATCACCTCGGGGCGGTGTCCGTGGTTCTCAAGCTTCGACCACTGGGAGGACTCGAGCCCGGAATCGGCCGCCACGCGCCCGTCCCTTGCGATCACCGTGACGCGGGAGCGGATCGCCTTGGCCAGGGATGCGGTCAGGACCGGCGCGTCGCGGTCGAGGTCGCGGATCTCCTTGAGCGCCATGAGCGACGCCACGCGCGCCTGGTCCTGGAGGTGTTCCCGGGTGTCCCTGGTCATGGAGCGCTCGAGGCTCCCGGAGAGGTAGAGGTAGAGTCCGGCGCCCAGGAAGAGCACCAGGGCCAGGTAGGAGGCCATCAGCTTCCAGCGGAAGCTCCCTTTCATGCCTCCTCCAGCTTGTAGCCGAAGCCGCGCACGGTCTTGATCATCTCGCCGGCCGCCCCGAGCTTCGTGCGCAGGCGGGTCATGTGGGTGTCGACGGTGCGGGTGTCGCCCAGGTAGTTGTAGCCCCAGACGTTCTGCAGCAGTATCTCCCGGCTCTGCACCCTCCCCAGCCGCTCGGCGAGGTTCATGAGGAGCTTGAATTCTGTGGAGGTGAGTTGCACCTCCTCGCCCGCCACCTCCACCCGGTGTCCCTCGGTGTCGATGTGGAGCGAGCCCAGCGTGAGCTGCGTGGACTTGGGCGCCTGTTCGCTGCTGCGGCGCAGCACGGCGCGCACCCTGAGCATCAGTTCGCGGGTGGAGAACGGTTTCACCACGTAGTCGTCCGCGCCCATCTCGAAACCGACCACCCGGTCGATCTCCTCCCCTTTCGCCGTGAGCATGATAACCGGGATGGAGCTGGTCTGCTCCCCTCCCTTGAGCAGGCGGCAGACCTCGGTTCCCAGCATACCCGGGAGCATCAGGTCGAGCAGGATCAGGTCGGGGCGGTGGCGGCGAGCCTCGTTGAGGCCGGAGTTGCCGTCGCCGGCGATCAGGCAGTTGTATCCCTCCTGTTCCAGGTGGAAGGCCACCAGTTCGGCCAGGTCCCTTTCATCCTCTATCACCAGTACCGTCGGCATGCGGGGTTCCTTTCGTCTCTCATGTGAATTGCGGACAGCAGCATATTTAACGACTCCGAGTGGGATGTCAACGATTATGCGTTGATAGGGGGTAAACCCTTAACGCAAAGGCGCGGAGCCGCAGAGGCGCAAGGGGTAGACCATTCAAAAGCTTTTAAAGGTTTTTCTAGCGTCTCCGCGCCCCTGTGTCTTTGCGTTGAAGCTTTTGGTTTTTTGTCTCCGCGCCTCTGCGTCTTCGCGTTGAAGCTTTTGGGTTTTGTCTCCGTCCCTCTGCGTCTTCGCGTTGAAGCTTTTGGTTTTCACATGAGACTCCGGCGCGCGCAGTTAAATTGGTGATTTTTAATTTTACTCCGTTATACTCCACCAATGTGCCTGCAACAGCCGGGGCACACATGAGTGCCAAGGGGCGAGAGATGACCAACAGCATCAGCGATTACGGCATAATCGGCAACCTCCAGTCGGTAGCCCTGGTCGGGCGCAACGGCGCCATCGACTGGCTCTGCCTGCCGCACCTCGACTCCCCCAGCGTCTTCGCCGCCCTCCTCGACCATGAGCGGGGCGGCACCTTCTCGATCACCCCCGAAGGGGAATGGGATTCCACCCTTTCCTATCTCGACGACAGTAACGTCCTCACCGCACACTTCCGCACCAGAAACGGCAGCTGCACCCTCACCGACTTCCTCACCCTCCCCGAGCCCAAGGGAAAGGACGGCCTGCGCGACTTCGTGCTGCTGCGCCTCATCAAGGTCGACAGCGGGCGCATCAGGCTCCGGGTCCGCTTCTCCCCCAGGTTCGACTACGGCCGCGTCACTCCGGAGCTCACCCTGCACCCCGGACGCGGCGTGGTCGCCCGCGGCGGCGACAACGTGCTCGCCCTCTCCTGCACCGGCGCCCTCGCCGTCAGCGGCGGTGACGCCGAAGGGACCTGGGAACTGCGGGAGGGGGAACGGGCGGTGCTCAGGCTGCACTTCGGGGCCAAAGAGCCCGATCCGCTCGCCGAAGGACGCGCCGAACACCTCCTGGTGCAAACCCTCTCCTTCTGGCGCGACTGGCTGCACAAAAGCGGCACCGGCTTTTTCAACGAGCTCGGCCCGCACCGGGTCCCGGTGACCCGCTCCCTTTTGGTGCTGAAGCTCCTCTGCTTCGAGCCGCAGGGAACCATGGCCGCGGCGGCCACCACGTCGCTCCCCGAGACGATCGGCGGGGTGCGCAACTGGGACTACCGCTACTCCTGGGTTCGCGACACCGCCATGGCGCTCACCGCGCTCTTCGAGGTCGGGCACTTCGACGAGGTGCAGAGCTACCTGGGCTGGCTTGAAGAGGTGATCCTGAAGAGCAGACGCAACGAGCTGCAGGTGATGTACCGCATGGACGGCTCCGGCGACCTGCACGAGTGGGAGCTGCCGCAGCTTGAGGGATACCGTGGCTCCCGCCCGGTGCGCATCGGCAACCAGGCCTCCAACCAGAAGCAGTTCAGCATCTACGGCCATGTCCTGATCGCGGCCCACCTCGCGCTCAGCCGCAACCGCGACAGCGCCCCCCAGATGTGGCAGGGGCTGCGCCTCATGTGTGACTTCGCGCGGGACCACTGGCGCGAGGCCGACTGGAGCATCTGGGAGATACGCGGCGAGCCGCGGCACTACGTCCACTCCAAGGTGATGTGCTGGGTCACCCTGGACCGCGGCCTGCGCATCGCCCGGCACCTGGGGCTGCCACCGGGCGACGGGTGGGATTCAGCGCGCGGCGACATCGAACGCGAGGTGCACTCGCGCGGCTGGAGCGAGGCACGGCAGGCCTTCACCATGTGCTACGACTCCGACACGCTGGACGGCAGCTCGCTCCTCATGTCGATCAGCGACTTCATCCCCTTCGACCATCCCCGCATGCTCGCCACGGTGGAGGCGCTGCGCATGGACCTCGCCGAGGACGGCTTCCTGTACCGCTACCGCGCCGACGACGGTTTGCCCGGGCGCGACGGCACCTTCCTCGCCTGCACGCTCTGGCTGATCACCAACCTCGCCAAACAGGGTGAGATCGAGGAGGCGGACCTTCTTCTGGGACGGGTGGACCAGGTGGGGGGACACCTGCACCTCCTGGCCGAGGAGTACGATCCCGTGTGGCAGGAACAGCTGGGGAACTTCCCGCAGGCGTTCAGCCACGAGGCCTACATCGTCGCCGCCACCTCGCTCGCCAACGCGAGGGCCGATGAACTGCGCAAGCCCACCTCGACCGAGTTGATCCTGCCGGTAGCGCCCCATGGCCCTGCCCCCGCCACCCCGGAGGATCTGGCGGCCCTGCTGTCCGAGGTGGCACGCGGTTACGCCGGGGAGGGGCATCCCGACTACCCAAGGCTCGCCGCCGCCGGGATGCGGGAGCGGCTCGCACAGGCCCTGGCATCGCTGGAGAGCTTCGACCTGGACGACCTGAAGGAGACCCCCGAAAAGGTGAGCTTCTGGTGCAACCTGCACAGCCTCGTGGTGCTCCACGCCGTCCTTTTGCTCAAGCTGCAGGTATCGGTGAAAGAGGTGCCCAAGTTCTACCGCAAGGCGGGGTGCCGCATCGGCAGGGAGGAGTTCAGCGCGGAGGCGATCCTGCACGGCATCCTGCGCGGCAACCGCCCCGCACCGGGGTGGCTCCTGCCGCCGCTTCCCCCCGGCGACCCGCGTCTGCGCCGCTCCCTGCGCCCGAGCGACGCCCGAGTCCTCTTCGCGGTTTATACCGGTACCGTCTCGTCCCCTCCTCTTACCGTGCTCGCCCCGGACACCCTCGATGCCGACCTCACCGAAGCCGTGCGGCACTACCTCGCGCATCAAGCGCGGCTCGACCTCGCCACCAGGAAACTCGTGCTGCCGCGCATCTTCAAGTGGTTCGACGCCCCGGGCCGGACGGCGCACGACGTCGCGGTCTTCGTGGCCGACTACACTGACGACAGGACGGCCCGGGAGATCAGGGAGCACCCGGAATCGTTCGCCATCGAGTACGCGGAGTACGACTGGCGGCTCCAGGCGGAACCACGGCGGTGAAGGCGCCGTGTGAGGTGAACAGGAGCTCGCGGTGCGGCCAGGGCACAGAAAGCACGACAGCGGAGGAAACGGCATGAAACAGGCCAGCGTGGAACGGATCGAGGTGCAGTGCTATCGCATCCCCACCGAGGAGCGCGAATCCGACGGAACCTACCGGTGGGAGGATACGGTCATGGTCGCGACCCACCTCTACTCCGGTGGAGAGAAGGGCTTCGGCTACAGTTACGCAACCCCCGCCGCGGCTACCCTGATCAAGGACAAGCTGGCCGACCTGCTGCGCGGGCGCAACGCGCTGGATATCGCTGCATGCTGGGTGGTGCTGACCGGCGCCCTGCGCAACCTGGGCGAATCCGGTATCGGCATGCTGGCGGTCTCGGCACTCGACGCCGCCCTGTGGGACCTGAAGGCCCGGCTGCTCGGGGTGCCGCTGGTCTCCCTGCTGGGCGAGTCGCGCGAGCGGGTGCCGGTCTACGGCAGCGGCGGCTTCACCTCGTACCCGGTCGACAAGCTGCAGCGGCAGCTCTCCGGCTGGGTGGGACAGGGGATTCCGCGGGTCAAGATGAAGGTTGGGCGCGATGCCAAGGCGGACCCCGAACGGGTCAGGGCGGCCCGGCAGGCGATCGGGCCGGAGGCGGAGCTCATGGTGGACGCCAACGGAGGCTACTCACGCAAGCAGGCCCTCGCCCTGGCGGCGGGCTTTGCCGCCCAGGGGGTTTCCTGGTTCGAGGAGCCGGTGCCGCACCGGGACCGGGAGGGGCTGCGCCTGCTGCGCGACCTTGCGCCGGAGGGGATGGAGATCTCCTCCGGGGAGTACGGTTTCAACCTCCGCTACTTCCTGGACCTGTTGCGGGGCGACTGCGTCGACGTGCTCCAGGCAGACGCCACCCGCTGCGGGGTGACCGGGTTCATGGAGGCCGCCGCTTTATGCAGCGCCTGGGACATCCCCATGTCGTCCCACTGCGCCCCCGCGCTGCACCTGCATCTTTGCTGCGCCGCCCCCCCGATCCGTCACCTCGAATATTTCCACGACCATGTCCGCATCGAGCGGATGCTTTTCGAGGGGGTCACCGAGCCGTGGCACGGCACGCTCGCACCCGACCTGGAGCGCCCCGGTCACGGTCTTACGCTCCGGATGGCGGAGGCCGAGAGGTTCCTGATTTGACAGCCACACAGGAGGAACGATGAGCGAAGCAGAAAGAAAGGAAAGCGCAGTGGTGAACGCGAAGGCGCTCGAGGCAGACCTGCGCGCCGAGGTGGATGGCGAAGTCCGTTTCGACAGCACCAGCCGCGCCCTCTACGCGACCGATGCCTCCAACTACCGGCAGGTACCGATCGGCGTGGTGCTCCCCAAGACCACCGACGCCGTCGTCAAGACCCTGGAAGTCTGCCGCAGGCACGGAGTACCGGTGGTCTCCCGCGGCGGCGGCACCGCCCTGTGCGGCCAGACCTGCAACGTTGCCGTGGTCATCGACCACTCCAAGTACCTGCGCGGCATCCTTGAGATCGACCCGCAAAAAAGGATCGCCCGCGTGCAGCCCGGCGTGGTCCTGGACCAGTTGCGCGACGAGACCGAGAAATTCCACCTGACCTACGGCCCCGACCCCGCCACCCACGACCACAACACCTTCGGCGGCATGATCGGCAACAACTCCTGCGGCATCCACTCGGTGATGGCGGGGCGCACCGCCGACAACGTGCTCGAGCTAGACGTCGTCACCTACGACGGCGTGCGCATGACCGTGGGCCCCACCAGCGAAGACGAACTGACCAGGATCATCGCCGCGGGCGGCAGGCGGGGCGAGATCTACGCCGGTCTGCGCGAGATCCGCGACCGCTATGCCAGGGACATCCGGCGCCGTTATCCGAAGATCCCGCGCCGCGTCTCCGGCTTCAACCTGGACGACCTCCTGCCGGAGAACGATTTCAACGTGGCGCGCGCCCTGGTCGGGACCGAGGGGACCTGCATCACCGTACTGGAGGCAACCGTACGCCTGGTGCACAGCCCCCCCGCGCGCACGCTTTTGGTGCTGGGCTACCCCGACGTCTACAGCGCCGCCGACGACATCGGCGCCCTCATGGAGTTCGAGCCGGTCGGCCTGGAAGGGCTGGACGAGCTCCTCATCAAGTTCATGAAGAAGAAGAAACTCCACCCCGAGGACGTCGAGCTCCTCCCCAAGGGCAACGGGTGGCTCCTCGCCGAGTTCGGCGGCGATACCAAGGAAGAGTCCGACCGCAAGGCGCGCCAGGCCATGAAGAAGATCGGCAAACGGCACGACCCGCCCTCCATGAAGCTATTTACCGACAAGAAGGAGGAGAAGATGGTCTGGGAGGTGCGGGAATCGGGTCTCGGTGCCACCGCCAACGTCCCCGGCGTGCCGCTGGGCTGGCCGGGATGGGAGGACGCCGCCGTGCCTCCCGACAAGGTAGGCTCCTACCTGCGCGATTTCCATGCCCTTTTGAAGGAACACGGCCTGATCGCCTCGCTCTACGGACACTTCGGCGACGGCTGCATCCACTGCCGCATCTCCTTCGACCTGTTCACGCACCAGGGGGTGCAGAACTACCTGGCCTTCCTGGACAAGGCCACCGACCTCGTGGTTCGTTACGGCGGTTCCTTCTCCGCCGAGCACGGCGACGGCCAGTCCAAGGCGATGTACCTGGAAAAGATGTACGGCCCCGAGCTTTTGGAGGCGTTCCGGCGTTTCAAGGAGCTCTGGGACCCGGAGTGGAAGATGAATCCCGGCAAGGTCGTGGAGCCCTTCCGTCCCGACCAGAACCTGCGGCTGGGGCCCGAGTACAACCCCTGGCAGCCGGAGACCCGTTTCCGCTTCCCCAACGACGACGGCAGTTTCCCGCGTGCGATCCTGCGCTGCGTCGGCGTGGGCAAGTGCCGCCGCACCCACGACGCCTTCATGTGCCCGAGCTTTCTGGCCACCCTGGAGGAGAAGCACACCACCCGGGGGCGGGCGCACCTCCTCTTCGAGATGTTCCGCGGCGACTTCGTGGCTGACGGCTGGCACAGCAAGGAGGTGCTGGAATCCCTGGAATTCTGCCTATCCTGCAAGGGGTGCAAGACCGACTGCCCGGTCAACGTCGACATGGCCACCTACAAGGCCGAGTTTCTGCACCACCATTACCGCCACCGGCTCCGTCCGCTCCCCGCCTACTCCATGGGGCTCTTCGGCATCTGGGGCTCGCTCGGCGCCAGGGTGCCGGCCCTCGCCAACCTGGCGGGACAGACCCCGGTGCTGCGCGACATCACCAAGGCCCTGGGCGGCATCGCCCGACAGCGCAGCATGCCTCGTTTCGCCGACGAAACCTTCACCTCCTGGTACAAAAGCGGCAAGCATGGCGGTCATAGCGAAGGGCGCCGCGTCGTCCTCTACCCCGACATCTTCAACGACTGCTTCTTTCCCGAGACCCTGAAAGCCGCCTTCGAGGTGCTGACCCGTTACGGCTACCAGGTGATCGTGCCGAAAAAGCGCCCCCCCGCGGTGCGCCCCCCCATCGACTACGGCATGCTCGACTACGCCAGGAAGAAGATCCTCAAGGCCGTGCAGCTCTTGAGTCCCTACGTGCGCCAGGGCATCCCGGTACTCATCCTGGAGCCGAGCAGCGCCGCCGTGTTCCGGGACGAGCTGTCCGAACTCTACCCGCAGCACGAAGACGGCAAGAGGGTCACCAGCCTCACCGTAACCCTCTCGGAATTCATGAAGAGGGAGAGCCTGACCCCGCCGAAGCTTTCCGGGAGCATCGTGTACCAGGCCCACTGTCACCAGAAAGCGCTGTTGAACCCGGAGGCCGCCCATGAACTGTTCCGGCAGATGGGGCTAACGGTAGTCGAGCCGCAGCAGGGGTGTTGCGGCATGGCGGGTTCCTTCGGATTCGAGAAGGGAAAGTACGACATCTCCATGCGCATCGGTGAGATGGGGCTCCTCCCGGTAGTGAGGCAGGCCGGCTGCGGCGACTACATCGTAGCCGACGGTTTCAGTTGTCGTACCCAGATATTGCAGGCGACCAAGCGCAAGCCCCTGCACCTGGCCGAGTTGCTTCTGCTCGCCCTGAACCGTCATCACTGACAGCCGCACCAAGGAGCACAAAAGGGGGACTGGCTCCGATAGGTGCCTGTCCCCTTCGCTCCGGCCGTCCCTGAGCGTCAGCTCCTCCACCCGTTACCCCGTCCCCTCCTTTCCAATCATCCCCCCATGCCTCCCATTTTTCCCATCATTCCCTGCTTCCCATTAATCAATTTATACTGTAAACTTTTTTACCGAACGTTCGTTCGATAACCAAGGACAGATGCCTCACTCCCGGCAGTTGCAACATGAAAAGGTGAAGCACCCGCCCGCAATGTCACAACAAAGAGAGGAGTAAGTCATGTCTTCAAAAGCAAACACGACGGTAAGGATGTTCGGCCTGCTGCACACCTTCAGGAAAGACCACGGTCTTCCTTCCCAGGCCGAGGTGGCGGTTCCCGACGAGGGCTGTCCCGCGGAGGCCATCGCCCGCGACCTTGGTCTTCCCATGGAGAAGATCGAGGCCGTTTTCGTGAACCACAAGGCCTACAGCCTGGATCATGAAGTGCATCCCGGCGACCAGGTAGCCTTCGTTCCCACCGGCGTCCCCGGCCCCGGCCGCATGATGCTTGGCATCCGCCACGCCCCGGCCAAGTAGGAGTTGCCCCCCCGCACCTGAGATTTTCGATGAGCCGGCCGCCCCTGATTCGCCAAAAGGGGCGGCCGGGATCCTCAATAAGATCTTCCAGGAATACTCTTTTGTCTCTCCTGCCTTCCTCGTGTCCCCCCCGAATCTGCTCCCGACTGGACGCCTTTGTAACGTCTCGTGCTTCTCTCAGATTTCCTCAGAATTTCTCCGTGGCCAATAGTTTTCGGTTTGCTAGACTTGAACCTCGTGTTTTTCGATTCTGAATGAATGAGGATGCCGATATGCCCAAGGGAAGCGACATGGATGCCGTGGTGGTGGGCTCCGGGCCGAACGGCCTGGCCGCCGCCGTGACGCTGGCCAGGGCCGGCCTCTCGGTCACCGTCGTCGAGGGTGCCGCCAGCATCGGCGGAGGGACCCGCAGCGAAGAGCTCACCCTCCCCGGATTCCTGCACGACGTCTGCTCCGCCATCCATCCCCTCGGTGTCGCCTCCCCCTTCTTCAAATCGATTCCCCTCTCCGAATACGGCCTGGAATGGCTGTACCCGGAAGTGCAGCTCGCCCACGCACTTCCCGGCGGCGAGGCCGCCCTGCTGTACCGGGACCTCGAACAGACCGCATCCCTTCTGGGGAAGGACGGCCATTCCTACCGCCGGCTGTTCGCACCGCTGGTCGAGCGCTGGGACGACCTCGCCCCGGACCTGCTG
This sequence comes from Geomonas oryzisoli, assembly GCF_018986915.1. Taxonomy (NCBI): domain Bacteria; kingdom Pseudomonadati; phylum Thermodesulfobacteriota; class Desulfuromonadia; order Geobacterales; family Geobacteraceae; genus Geomonas; species Geomonas oryzisoli. The sequence goes on along the minus strand of NZ_CP076723.1, from coordinate 1,305,155 downwards.
GCGCCCCTGCACGTTCCCCGGCACCCGGTCCCCTTCGCGCTTTTCGGCATGAAAGGGCTCCTCCCAGCCCAACTGCTGGCCCGGCTTGCCTTCAAGGATGCCCCCGGCCGCGCCCTCTTCGCCGGCATGTCCGCTCACGCCTTCCTGCCGTTGCAGCGTCCGCTTTCCGGCGCCTTCGGCCTGATCCTCGGGACGCTCGGCCATACCGCAGGCTGGCCGGTCGCCAAGGGGGGCTCGCGGAGCATCGCCGCCGCCCTGGCCTCCTACCTCACCTCGCTCGGGGGCGAGATCGTCACCGGTTGCCACATCAAAAGTCTGGCCGACCTCCCCGCCGCCCGCATCATCCTGCTCGACGTCACCGCGCGCCAGTTGGAGGTGATCGCCGCAGATCGACTCCCGTCCGGTTACAGGCGCACGCTGCAGCACTACCGCTACGGCCCCGGCGTCTTCAAGATCGACTGGGCCCTGGACGGGCCGATTCCCTGGACCGCTGCCGGCTGTCGCCGCTCCGCCACCGTGCACGTCGGCGGAACCGAGGACGAGGTCGCCCGCGGCGAGGCGGAGATCTGGCAGGGGATACACCCCGAGCGCCCCTTCGTGCTGGTGGCGCAGCCCACCCTGGTGGACCCCTCGCGCGCGCCGCGGGGAAAACAGATCGCCTGGGCCTACTGCCATGTCCCCCACGGTTCCACCGTCGACATGACCGACCGCATCGAATCCCAGCTTGAGCGCTTCGCGCCTGGATTCCGGGACCTCATCCTTGCGCGCCACACCCGCAACTGTCTGCAGTATGAAAGATACAATGCCAACATCATTGGAGGGGACATCAACGGCGGGGTACAGGACCTGCGCCAGTTCCTGGCCCGCCCCACGCTCCTGGCGCCGTATCGCACCCCGCTTCCCGGCGTCTACCTCTGTTCCTCCGGGACGCCCCCCGGCGGAGGCGTGCACGGCATGTGCGGCTACCACGCCGCCACATTGGCACTCAAGGACTTGAAGTAACTCAAAAGCGGTTACGCGAAGAACGCGACGTATGCGCGAAGGACACGAAGAAGGCCAATCGGATTTTAATGCTTCAGTTTTTTTGCAGTTTATCAACAAGGTTTCTCTCTGCGCGTTTCGCGGATACTCCGCGTACTTCGCGCAACCGCTTCTGGGTTTGACCGGCGCCCCATCATCGCCCTCCCTCTCTTATTAACGCCCCCCCGACAGCCGTTTAATACCTTAGCCGTTGCCTGAATTTTATGAGGAAAATATAATCAGAGTATCGGTGCACGACTGACAGCAGCAAAGGAGGTCAATCGATGAGGACCAGGATTCTCGCCGCCGCAGTGCTGATGCTGTTGTTTCTGCCGGTAACCTCGCAGGCCCATATCTACGATTACGAATACGTCGGTCTTCCCTTCGACTGGTTCGAGGGCACCGCCTACACCCCGACCGACCACGTCACCATCTCGCTGCTTACCGACCATCCCTTAAGCTTCGGCGAGCGGGGCTTCGCCGACAACCAGAGCTCGGAGATGATCACCTTCATCATGTCGGACGGCTACCAGACCATGAATATGACCAGCGCGGGCTATTCCGAGCTGCAGATCTTCGACGGCCTGAAGTCTGACGGAACGCCGGTCGGCTGGTGGATCTGGCTCGCCAACACCCCCGACGGTACCGGGAACACCGTCTATTCCGAGAACTCCCCCGACGGCTCCTATGACATCGGCATGAACGGTGCGGGCTTCGGCCGGAATTTCAACGATGGAACCTGGACCGTCTCCGTGAAATGCGATCCCCCTCCCGTCCCCGAGCCCGCAACGGCGATGATGATGGCGGCAGGCTTTGCCGGGATGTGCGGGGCCACCTGGTGGCGCAGGAAACGCGCGCAGAGATGACCGTCGCAACGAAACTGAAGCTGTTTTCAGCCAGTGTCCCGCCCGGGAAGCTGGTTTTTTTGTGTTTTCTGGTACACTCGCGTGGTGGCGCGCCGTTGCCGGCGCGCCGTCCGACATTTCACGGGGAGGATTTTTCAGATGAGACGATCGATTTTGGGAAGTATGGCAACCTCGGCGCTCGCCGCCATTGGGAGCATGGGCTCGCGGCTGCCGAGGGTGGACGAACAGGCGCCGCAGTTCGAGGCGGAGTCAACCAAGGGGCCGGTAAGTCTTGCCGATTACGCGGGAAAGAAACACGTGCTGCTCGCCTTTTACTACGCCGATTTCACCCCGGTTTGAACCAGCGAGATGCAGGCTTTTCAAAAGGAGTTGCCGCTTTTTGAGAAGCAGGACGCCCAGGTCCTGGGCGTGAGCAGCGACGCGTTGGCGACACACCTGGATTTCGCCGGGGAGCACGACATCTCCTTCCCCCTGCTGGCCGATGATAAGGGAAATGTTCAGAAACTCTACGGCGCCGGCCGCGCCACCTTCGTCATCGACAAGACGGGCGTCATCCGCTATATCCAGCGCGGTTTTCCCGATACCGCAAAGCTTTTGGCGCGGCTGGCCGAACTGCAGGAAGAAGGGGATGTCACGCAATTGTAGAAATGCGCTCAACAGCCTGTAACGTTCCTCTGTTAAGTTTGCCGCAAACATAACAGAGGAGAATTGATTGATGTGGAGAGAAAACAGCGTCGATCTGAAGCTGAACCGGTTCTACGAGATGTCCGCACGCGCGGTGTTGTGCCTGCTGATCATCGCCATCCTGCTGGCCATCGTGGCCGGCGTCGGGTGCACCGTCTACGACCTGCGCCTGGTTTTCCAAGAGGACTTCCACGGCGCGTCTAAGCAGATCATGGTGGACCTGCTGACCGTGCTCGCCATCATCGAGGTGCTGCGCACCGCGCTGGCGTATTCCACGGAAGGACGGGTGAAGGTGACCTACATCATCGACACCGTGATCGTCACCGTGCTCACCGAGGTAATGGCGTTCTGGTACAAGGACATCGACTGGCAGGAGGTCGCCATGACCATCGCGCTGGTGCTTTCCCTGGCCTTGATCCGGATCGTCGCGGTGAGGTTTTCGCCGGCCGGATCGAGGAAGGAGTTGTGACGCAGGGAGCAGACAGATGCCGGAGCGTCAGCCTTTTGCTCAAGGGTGCGGCCGGCTGATCCACTTCAGGCTCGATTCCCTGAGCCTGCGCCGCGCCTCCTCGTCGTACGCCTGATCGTCCGCCCGCGTCGCCCTCCCCTGGTCGAAATAGAGCCCGGTCCTCCCCTGCAGCTCGTCGTCCACCGCCAGCCGCTCCAGGTAGCGCGCCCCCTCCTCGACCGTAGTCCGCGCCGAACCAAACCACTCCCGCACCATCTTGGTGTCCATCAGCGAGGCAGGATGAAGCGCGTTGACGGTGATGCCGCTTTCCGCCAGCTCGTGCGCCAGGTCGAAGCTGAACATGATCAGCGCCAGCTTGCTCTGGGCGTAGGCGCGCATGCCGTCATAGCCGTGCTCCAGCATCACGTCCTGGAAGTCCAGCTCCTGCTGTGCGACCGAGGCCACGTTGACCACCCTGGCTGCGCCGACCTCTTCGGCCCGACGGCGCAGCAGCGGCAACAGCCGGTAGGTGAGCAGAAACGGCGCCAGGTAGTTGACCGCGAAGCGGAGCTCGAAACCGTCGGCGCTCAGCTCGCGCCGCTTCGGTTCCGGCCCTGCCCCCAACCCCGCGTTGTTGATCAGGACGTCCAGTCCGCGCCAGTCGGCGGCAATGGAATCGGCCAAGGCCTCCACCGCGGCAAGCGAAGAGAGGTCCGCGTTGTAGTAGTGCAGCCGGTCGCTGCCGGTGGTGTCTTTGATGGCATCGACCACCCGGCGTCCTTTCTCAGGATCCCTGCCGTGCAACAACAGCGTCGCCCCCAGGGCGGCGAAATCGGTGGCGACCTTTGCACCCAGACCGTCGGTCGCCCCGGTAATCAATATGACGTATCCTTCCAGGTCTTTCATGGCGGACCTCCTCGTTGAGGCCTACTGTCCTCCTGCTCTCAATTCATGTCGTTGGCTCCGGCCGCCCAGACCGCCAGCCACTGCTGCTGCGGCGTCAGGCTGTTGCCGTGCTGGACCAGGACCCCGTCCTCCCGCTGATAGCTGCAGAACCATCCCGGCTTGTCCGCGCCGGGGAAGGTCGGGAACTCGCCGGGGTGCTCCTTGGCGTCGTAGGGCGCCGAATAAGTGCCGTCATTCTTCGGTGGCCGGCACTGTTGGTCCCCTACGTACCACTCCGTTTCGGCGCCGGCCAGTTGCGCTCCCATGAGCGCGGTGATGGCGATGATGCGTAACATGCTCTTCATGATGGTCGACCTTTCCCGTGGAGGGGACTGGCTCCGCCAGGTGCCTGTCCCCCTTACCCTTACGTCCCCTTACAGGCGTAGCTGAAAGGAGCGTTCCGCTTAGAGGGACTGGCACCTGACGGAGCCAGTCCCTTCTGCCATCCCCGTTACGACTTTATTTCCTTGGGCATCTGTGCGAAAGCCTTTTTGGCGCCTTCCCTGATCTCTTCCGGGCTCAAGTCCCTGGTGTGGGTCGCCAGCATCCAGCTGTAGCCGAAGGGATCCTGCAGCGCTCCGGCACGGTCTCCCCAGAACATCTCCTGGACCTCCATCTTCTCGATGGCTCCCGCTTCCAGCGCGCGTCTGAAGGCCGCGTCGACGTTCTCCACGTAGAGATAGAAGCTGATCGGGGAGCTTCCCAGGGTTTCCGCGCTCTTGCAGTTTTCGCCGGGGTACTCGTCCCCCATCATGATGATCGAGTCACCGACCAGGAGTTCGGCGTGCATGATTCCCTCCCCGTCCGGTCCCGGCATGGCGTATCTCTCAATTGCGCCGAAGGCGTTCCTGTAAAAATCGATCGCCCTGCGGCAGTCCTTGAACATGAACATCGGTGTGACACTGCGAAATCCTTCCGGAATGGGTTTTGTCATGATAAACCTCCTATCTGTCAGGCATTTGCACCGGCCCGACCCTCTCAGGATAGGATTCGGCCCAGGCGATGTCAATAGCGGAAGCCGCAGGTTCAGAACACAGTGCCATCGTCCGTCGTTGCCGGCGCCCCCGCCCTGAAGCAACAGGGTTGCCCCGAAATCCTTTCACCCCGGCATTATCGCCTTTATCTCCAAACTATCGTCTTCATCCCCTCTATCCCTGTATGCCTTCATCGTCTCTGTTGCTTTCATCCCTGTTTTGCCTTTATCCCCTTAATCCCCTTAATCCCCTTTATACCTGTAAATCACATGTAAAGCTTTCAGCTGTATCAGCCGAAAAGGGATTAACTGTTACCCGGCTCAGTTGACGCGTCTTCACCCAATGAAGGATGGCGAAATGACTTGTATCCGATTGGTTGTAACAGCTTGTTTGCTGCTTGTGACACTGCTCTCAGCCGTTGCCGGCGCCGCCGAACCGGGCGCGACCAGCGTCGACCTGAGCGCCGAGGAGCAGCAGTGGCTCCAGCGTCATCCCGTCATCAGACTCGCCCCTGACCCCGACTTCAAACCGATCGAGTTCTTCGACGACAACGGCCAGTACCAGGGCGCCGCCGCGGACATGATCCGGCTCCTGGAACAAAAGCTCGGCATCACCATCACCGTCGTCCACCTGCACAACTGGGACGAGGTGCTGGAGAAATTCAAGGCACACCAGGTGGACCTCCTGGGAGCCATGGTGAAGACCCCCAACCGCGAGAAGTTCGCCCTATTCACCGACACCCTGGTCGCCGTGCCGGGCGGCATCTTCGCCCGCAGCGGCTCGCGGACCGACCTCACCCTCGCCGACCTCAAGGGGAAAAAGGTCGCCGTCGTATCGAATTACGCTTCCCACGACATACTGCGCACGAGGTTCCCGGACATCAGGCTGGAAGTGGTTCCCGACGTGTCGACGGCCCTGGCCAAGACCTCCCTGGGCATGGTCGATTTCTACGTGGAGAACATGGCCAACGCCACCTTCTATGCCCAGGAGGCGGGCATAACCAACCTGCAGCTGGCAGGCAAGACCGATTTCGAATACCGCTGGGGGATAGGGATCCGCAAGGACTGGCCGGAACTGCAGGGGATCCTCAACAAGGGGCTCGCGGCGATTGGCAAACAGGAGCGCAGCAGCGCCCTGCAGAAGTGGATCTATGTCGACGACATGCACTGGCGCCCGACCAGGACCTTCATCGTCGGCAGCGTCGCGGTGCTGCTCGCCCTGCTGCTGGCAGGCGCGGCATACGCCAACTACGCCTTGAAGAAGGTGGTCCGCAGCCGCACCCAATCCCTGCAGGAAGAACTGCGGGAGCGGGAAAAGGCGCAGCAGGCGCTGAAGGCCCTGTCGGTGCAGCTCGAGGACCGGGTCCGCGAGCGTACCGCCGACCTCGAACGGGAGGTCGCGGAACGGACCCGTTCGGAGCAGGCCGTAGCCGCCAGCGAACTGCGCTTTCGGGAACTGTTCCAGAACGTGGCCGATCCCGTCTACATCGCCGATGCTGAAGGGAGGATCCTCGACGCCAACGACCAGGCCTGCCGCGAGCTCGGCTACCCCAGGGAAGAGCTCTTGGCGAAGAGGATCTGCGACCTCGACGCGGTCAACGACGATGGCGGCAAGGTCGCCTGCCAGATCGACAGCTTCCCCCCTTCCTCCTCGGTCATCTTCGAAACCGTGCACCGTCGCGAGGACGGCACCACCTTTCCGGCGGAGGTGAAGGTCCGGCGCATCGATTTCCAGGGACAACCTGCCGTAATCGGTGTGGCCCGCAACATCTCGGAGCGCAAGAAGGCCGAGGAGGAGCGCATCCGGCTCGAACAGCAGCTCCTGCACGCCCAGAAACTGGAAAGCCTCGGCGTCCTGGCCGGCGGCATCGCCCACGATTTCAACAACATCCTCACCTCCATCATCGGCAACGCCGACCTGGCCCAGCTAAGGCTCCCCCCGCAATCTCCCGCAACGGAGAACCTGCAGCGCATCGCGGCGTCCGCCGTGCGGGCCGCGGACCTGGCCCGGCAGATGCTAGCCTACTCCGGCAAGGGCAAATTCGTCATCGAGTCCATCGACCTGAACCGCCTGCTCCAGGAAATGGGGCACATGCTGCAGGTCGCCATCTCCAAAAAGGCCCTGCTGCGCTTCAACCTCTCCCCGGAACTCCCGGCGATTGAGGTGGACGCGACCCAGATCCGTCAGATCGTCATGAACCTGGTCATCAACGCCTCCGAGGCCATCGGAGACCATGACGGCGTCATCACCGTCTCAACCGGCTGCCAGGAGTGCAAGGAGGCGTACCTAAAAGATGCCTGGGTCATAGACCCGATTCCCGAAGGGTCCTACGTCGCGCTCGAGGTCTGCGATACCGGTTGCGGCATGAATAGGGAAACCCTCGCCAGGATCTTCGATCCCTTCTTCACCACCAAGTTCACCGGCCGCGGCCTGGGCATGGCGGCGGTACTCGGCATCATCCGAAGCCACAAGGGCGCCATCAAGGTCTACAGCGAGCCCGGCCACGGCACCACCTTCAAGGTGCTCCTCCCCGCAGCGGCAGAGGGGGGTGCGGAGCGGGTCGTGGAAGCGAAAGCGGACCTGTGGCGGGGCGAGGGAGTCGTGCTCCTGGTCGACGACGAGGAAACCATCCGGAGCACCTGCAGCGACCTGTTGCGCGAGCTCGGCTTCGAGGTCATCACCGCTGCGGACGGCTGCGAGGCGCTGGAGATGTACCGCCGCCATGAGCACATCGTCCTGGTGCTTTTGGATCTCACCATGCCGCACATGGATGGGGAGCAGTGTTTCCGCGAGCTGCGCCAGGTGGATCCGGCGGTCCGGGTCGTCATGTCCAGCGGCTTCAGCGAACACGAGGTGTCGCAGAAATTCCTGGGCAAGGGACTCGCGGGACTGATCCAAAAACCTTACACTCTCTCCTCGTTGCGCGACGTCATCAAGGGGGCCGGTCTCGGGGTCAAAGCTTTGTAACGGCTGCGATTAATGGCGGCATATGTCGGCCGTCGCATTGAATTCCGCCGCAACTCCTGTAAAGTTTCTGTAAAGCTCCTGTAAAGTTAATCATCCAGCCGAAAGCAGGGAAAGCCACCTGCCAACGGAGCCGGGGAATCATAGATGCCCAGAGATACCCTCCAGAAAAAAGAAGGTACCGCTGCACCGCTTCCCGGCGTTTCCCCCTGGAGCAAAGCCGTCAACCTGCTTCCCTACCTGGTCATGACCCTGTCCCTGGCCATGACCCTTTTCCTCTGGCGCCAGTACGACCGCAGCCTTACCTCCCGCTTTCAGACCGCCTTCGAGGACAGAAGTGCCGAGATCGTCGACCGTTTCCTGAGCCGGATGATCGATGACGAGCAGGTCCTGCGCGGAGCGGTGGGGCTTTTCAACGCCAGCGACAGTGTCACCCGCGACGAATGGCACCGCTACGCGATGTCGCTTTCCCTGGACAAAAACTATCCCGGGCTGCAGGGACTGGGCTACTCGGAAGTGGTGCAGCCGAAGGACAGGGAGCGCCACATCCGGCGCATGCGGGCGGAAGGTTTCCCCAATTACCGGATCTGGCCCGCAGGAGAGCGGCCGATCTACACCGCTATCGTCTACCTTGAGCCGTTCGACTGGCGCAACCAGCGCGCCTTCGGCTACGACATGTTCTCCGAGTCCAATCGCCATGATGCCATGGCCAAGGCCTGCGACACCGGGGATTCGGCCCTCACCGACCCCGTGTTCCTGGTGCAGGAAACGGAGAAGGACCGCCAAAAAGGGGTACTGATGTATCTCCCGGTCTATGACCGGATGCAGCCGAGTGCCACCCAGGAACAGCGCAGGGACGCACTCGTGGGGTACGCCTACAGCCCGATCCGCATCAAGGACTTCATGTCGGCGTCCTTCCCCAGGCCGCCGCACGACATCGGCTTCAGGATCTACACCGAAGGCAAGCCGACCTCCTCCGCCCTGCTTTTCGACAGCGTCTCCGACGGGAAGATGAACCTCCCCAGGGACTACCGACCCGACTTCCAGGCCAGCCGCAAGGTGAAAAAGTTCGGCCGGGAGTGGCTCTTCACCTTCCAGTCGCTCCCGAACTTCGCCCTCGAACAGGGCAAGAACCAATCGCGCAGCTACCTCGCCGCAGGTCTCATCGTCAGCGTTCTTCTGACCGTGATCGCCTTCATGCTCCGCAGCGCCCACACCAGCGCCATCAGGGCGGCGCTGGCCCTGAGGGAAAGCCAGGAGCGCTACCGTAAGATCTCCGAGGACAGCCCCGCCTTCATCTGCACCTACCTTCCCGACGGCACGCTCACCTACGTGAACCCCGCCCTCGCCCAAAATGCGCGCAGGCCCCAGGCGGAACTGCAAGGGCGCAACGTCCTCGACTTCCTGCTTCCGGAGTACCGCGCGCCGGTACGGGACACACTCGACGATCTCACCCCGGAGCACCCGACCGAGACCAGGGAGCTCGCCTTCATCGGCCCCGACGGCGGGGTCATCTGGCATCAATGGACCAACAGGGGGACCTTCGACGAACAGGGAAGGCTCGCCGAGGTACAGGCGGTGGGCCAGGACATCACCGAGCGCAAGAAGGCCGAAGAGGACCGGGTTCGTTACGAACAGCAGCTGCGGCATGCCCAGAAGATGGAAAGCCTCGGCGTCCTCGCCGGCGGCATCGCCCATGACTTCAACAACATCCTCATGGCGATCATCGGCAACGTCGACCTTTCCCTGATGAAGCTTCCCGAGGCGTCCCCCGTCGCGGAAAACCTGCGCAACATAGAGACGGCCGCGAACCGCGCCGCCTACCTCGCCAAGCAGATGCTGGCCTATTCCGGCAAGGGAAGGTTCATCATCGAGAAGGCGGACCTGAACCAGCTGATCCAAGACCTGCACCATATGCTGAAAGGAGCCGCCCCCAACGCGGAACTGAAGCTCGACCTGGCGCGTCCGCTTCCCGTCGTAGAGGCTGACCTGAGCCAGATGCGCCAGATACTGATGAACCTGGTACAAAACGCCACCGAGGCCATAGCGGACCAGAAGGGAGAGATCACCATCCGTACCGGGTCAGTGACGCTGGACCCGGAGGGTGTCAAGAACCTCATCCTGGGGGAGAACATGGCGCAGGGGCGCTATGTCTTCCTGGAAGTGGTCGACACGGGCTGCGGCATGGACGAAGAAGTGCTGAAGAAGGTTTTCGACCCCTTCTTCACCACCAAGTTCACCGGTCGCGGACTGGGTCTCGCCGCTGTGCACGGCATCGTCCGCGGGCACCGGGGTGGCATCAGGATCTACAGCGAGCCGGGACGGGGCACCACCTTCAAGGTGCTGCTGCCGGCTGCCGACGCCACCAAAGAAGTCGAAGCGGAACCGGTCCGGGATGACTGGAGGGGAGAAGGGAAGATCCTGCTGGTGGATGATGAAGAGACCGTGCGCAGCATCGGCACCCGCATGTTGCGGGAACTGGGCTTCACCCCGGTGACGGCCGCAAGCGGTGCAGAAGCTTTGTCCGTGTACCGGGACAATCCCGATATAAAAGCCGTCCTGCTCGACCTCACCATGCCCGGGATGGATGGCGAGGAGGCGTTTCGGGAGCTGCGACAGCTCGACCCGAGCGTGCAGGTGATCATGTCCAGCGGGTTCAGCGAACAGGACGTAGTGCAGAAGTTTGACGGCAAGGCCCTGGCCGGCTTCATCCAGAAGCCCTACTCGTTGAAAGTGTTGCGGGAAGTGATGCGGAAAGCCTCGTAGTGCAAAAGTGACCGGGGATGCTGCAGTCAGCTGTCGGTGACCTTGTCAGCCTCACCCCCTGTGGTGCTTCACCCGGTTCGCCTCGTTCTTGTGATAGATATCGAAGAAGATCACACTGTTGTCCCCGACCTCCCGGCAGAAACCGCATTTATCCTCCAGCTTTTTCCCTTCCTTCCGGCACTGTTCGCACCAGTGGTAGATGAGCCTGTAGTCGCGGCGTCCGACGTACTTTTTGAGCTTCCCCTGGTACTCCCCATGCATCCAGCCGTCCGCGTCGCCGGGGTTGTCCAGGAGTCGGTCGATAACGTCGAGAATCCGGTGGTGGCCCGGCGGGTCATGCTTCTGGATCTTGTCCATCTTGGCTGCGAAACCGGGAGTCGGGAAAAAGGAAAAGGTAGGCATGGTCTCCTCACCTGCAGGGGAAGTCTGCAGGAGTTTGGGTGGTTTGGTGTGATTGCGTCACCAAAAGCGGATGATCGAACCCGGCCTCGGCGATCACGCGCTCGGCCTGTGCGCGTCCCTGCAAAGCGGCGCCGGCCAGATCATGAGCCCGGCACAAGTGCACCAGCACCCCGAGGTTGCCGTAGAGTGAAAAGCCGAGCAGCGACCGCATCTGCTGCGCCCCCGCTTCCTCCAGTTCCTTGCCGCTTTCCTGGAGCACCGCCACGTAGTGACTCGGAAACGAGACCACCTTTTGGTCCAGGCCGGCGAGAAACGCCTCCCGCTCCTCCGGCGCGATCCTGGCAAAGTCGGCGCCGCACCAGACACTGTCGCGGGTGGAGATGAGCGAGCGGCAGGTCAGGGGGCGGACCGGGTAGACGCTGCAGGCGCCCTCGGCGTTCAACAGCGGACAAAAGCCCATGCTATCCCGGTGCAGGCGCAGGTACTGCGGCAGTTGCTGTATCCCCTGCACCAGGTCGCGCAACGTCGTGGCGTATCTTTCGACCGCTCTCCCCTGTTCCTCATCCAGGTGTCTTGCCACCGCCAGCGCCTCGGCGAAACCCGTGTGGACCGCGAGGCTGCAGCAGTTGCGGCATCCCTTGCCGCAGCAGATGGAGCCGCCGCCCGAGCGGTAGTCGTCGACCCAGGAGCGGACGAACATTTCCAGGAACATCTGTTGTTGTTTCGCCTGATCGAGCAGTTGCTGCAAGGTGTCGCTGTTTTCTGTCATAGCGTTCCTTAGATTGCCGCCGTTACCGGCCGTGGTTCAGCGTTAGCCGCGGTCATTCCCGCAAAGCATTCAGCTCATAGCATATCGTGCCGGATAGGGCAAGCACGACCTCTTCGCCGAAGGCATTGCCACCCAGAAACGATGCAAAGCGGTTACGCGAAGAATGGAAAGTATGCGCGATGACCGCAAAGAGAACCTGATCGGTTTTTTCCCGACAAAAGTTTTCCTTCGCGTTCATAGCGGATACTTCGTGTCTTTGCGTAACCGCTTTTGCTTTCGTAATCGCTTCGCTTGCGTGAGGAGGCGGCTTTTGCTCAGCCCGTGCCACTTACTCACTGAAAAGCGGTTACGCGAAGAACGGAAAGTATGCGCGATGACCGCAAAGAGAACCCGATCGGTTTTTCCCGACAAAAGTTTTCCTTCGCGTTCATAGCGGATACTTCGTGTCTTTGCGTAACCGCTTTTGCTTTCGTAATCGCTTCGCTTGCGTGAGGAGGCGGCTTTTGCTCAGCCCAGTCCCACTTACTCACTGAAAAGCGGTTACGCGAAGAATGGAAAGTATGCGCGATGACCGCAAAGAGAACCCGATCGGTTTTTTCCCGACAAAAGTTTTCCTTCGCGTTCATAGCGGATACTTCGTGTCTTTGCGTAACCGCTTTTGCTTTCGTAATCGCTTCGCTTGCGTGAGGAGGCGGCTTTTGCTCAGCCCAGTCCCACTTACTCACTGAAAAGCGGTTACGCGAAGAATGGAAAGTATGCGCGATGACCGCAAAGAGAACCCGATCGGTTTTTTCCCGACAAAAGTTTTCCTTCGCGTTCATAGCGGATACTTCGTGTCTTTGCGTAACCGCTTTTGCTTTCGTAATCGCTTCGCTTGCGTGAGGAGGCGGCTTTTGCTCAGCCCAGTCCCACTTACTCACTGAAAAGCGGTTACGCGAAGAATGGAAAGTATGCGCGATGACCGCAAAGAGAACCCGATCGGTTTTTTCCCGACAAAAGTTTTCCTTCGCGTTCATAGCGGATACTTCGTGTCTTTGCGTAACCGCTTTTGCTTTCGTAATCGCTTCGCTTGCGTGAGGAGGCGGCTTTTGCTCAGCCCAGTCCCACTTACTCACTGAAAAGCGGTTACGCGAAGAATGGAAAGTATGCGCGATGACCGCAAAGAGAACCCGATCGGTTTTTTCCCGACAAAAGTTTTCCTTCGCGTTCATAGCGGATACTTCGTGTCTTTGCGTAACCGCTTTTGCTTTCGTAATCGCTTCGCTTGCGTGAGGAGGCGGCTTTTGCTCAGCCCAGTCCCACTTACTCACTGAAAAGCGGTTACGCGAAGAACGGAAAGTATGCGCGATGACCGCAAAGAGAACCCGATCGGTTTTTTCCCGACAAAAGTTTTCCTTCGCGTTCATAGCGGATACTTCGTGTCTTTGCGTAACCGCTTTTGCTTTCGTAATCGCTTCGCTTGCGTGAGGAGGCGGCTTTTGCTCAACCCAGTCCCACTTACTCACTGAAAAGCGGTTACGCGAAGAACGGAAAGTATGCGCGATGACCGCAAAGAGAACCCGATCGGTTTTTCCCGACAAAAGTTTTCCTTCGCGTTCATAGCGGATACTTCGTGTCTTTGCGTAACCGCTTTTGCTTGCTTGCCTGGTTTTGCTTGCGTAGCCCCCACAGCCTGATAACATTAGCCAATCCTAACCGTTGATCGTTACGCTATGGGAGGTACACCATGAAAATGCTTGCACTGTCGGCGTTGCTGCTGCTGATATCGTACGGCCCGGCACGTGCCGACGACTGCGACTGCCAGCCTTTCGAGTACGAGCAACTGATGAACATGCCGATAGGGGAGATCAAGGCAAAGATGGATCAGTATGAAAGGCTTAAGCAGGTCTATCTGCACGGCGGCTCGACAAACTGTTATTACACCTGCGTCACCGGATACGAGAGCCTTCACGACGCCCGGGTCGAAAAAGAGAGGGAACAGCTGAAGGCACGCGCCGCCAGGCGCGCAGCAGAGCAGGAGAGCGTGCCGCAAAGACGCCCCTTGTTCCCGGAACCGGACAGCCGTCCCTCCCGCCTCAGCGGTCCAGCATCTCCCTGACCTTGCGCAGCAGCTCCATCGGCTGCACCGGCTTCATGATCAGCTCGATCCCCTCTTCCGACACCCCCCTGTTCTGGATGAAGTCCGCGGTATATCCGCTCGAATACAGCACCTTCACCCCCGGCTGCAGCTGCGAGATCTCCTCGTAGGCCTCCTTGCCGTTCTTTTTCGGCATGATCATGTCCATGAGGATCATGTCCACCCTTTCCCTGTTGGCCGCGAACCGCTCGACGACGTCCTGCCCGTCCACCGCCTGGATCACCTGGTAGCCGTACTGACTGAGGATGGAAACAACCAGCCTGCGCACTTCGGCATCGTCCTCGGCCAAGAGGATCGTTTCGTTCCCGCCCACCGGTGGCTCTACCTGCACCGGCGCGGCATCCGCCTCGCCCGGCCCGGCCTCCTTCACCGGCAGATAGATCCTGAAGGTGGTCCCGTGCCCGGGCTCGCTGTAGACGTTGATGATCCCGCTATGCTGCTTGATGATGCCGTAGACGATCGCCATGCCGAGGCCGGTCCCCTTGCCGACCTCCTTGGTCGTATAGAACGGCTCGAAGATCCTCTTGCGGGTATCCTCGTCCATGCCGCTGCCGCTGTCCGATACGGTCAACACGGCATAGGTCCCCGGTTCCGCCCGCCCGAGCTCGTGATCAAACGGTGCTTCCACCGCCTGCAGCCCCGTCTCGAGGGTGAGCATCCCCCCTTTGGGCATGGAATCGCGGGCGTTGGTGGCGAGATTGATCAGCACCTGTTCGAGCTGCCCCACGTCGGCGTTGACGATGAGACGGTCCCCGTAGGTCACCGTCTTCAGGTGGATGTCCTCCCCGATCACCCTGAGGATGAACTTCTTGAAGTTCTCGATGACCTCGTTCAGGTCCAGCGGTTCCAGGTGGATGACCTGCTTGCGGCTGAACGCCAGCAACCCCTTGGTCAGGTGCGCCGCCCGTTCCGCGGATGACAGGATGTGGTCCACCCATTCCTGTTCCTTGGTGCTCAGGCGTTCGCCCATCCTGAGCATGTTGCCGTAGCCGGTGATCACCTGCAGGATGTTGTTGAAGTCGTGGGCGACGCCGCCGGCCAGTTGCCCCACCGCTTCCATCTTCTGCGACTGCCGCAGCTGCTCCTCGAGGTGGATGCGCTCGGCGAGGATCCGGGACAGCTTGATCGAGGTGAAACTGAGCGTGGAAACGACCTTGGTGAGCTCGGCGTAGAAATTCATCCCCGCTTCCGCCATCGCCCTGGTGAAGCGAGGCACCCGGTCCAGCGCGGCCAGGTATTCCTTCTCGTCGAACCCGTAGCGCCTGGCCTGCTCGCGGAACAGTTCCAGGTCGGGCGGATCGTCCTCGTAGAAGAACTGCCCGATGAAGACGTTGCCGACATGTTTCCCCCCCACCTCGATCGGGGTCACCATGTCCCACATGTTGTTCTTGCAGCGGTAGAGCTTGTGGGTTCCCACCGCCACTCCCTTGGTCAGAACGGTGTCGCTTTCCAGGCAGTTCTTGCAGGCCTCGGGATGAACCCTGTGGAACTTGGTACAGATGTCCTGCCACCCTACCGCGACCAGCACCTTGCCCGAGACGTCGAGGACCGCCCCGAGCATCCCGGTGATCCGGTAGAAGTCCTCCAGCATGGATTGGAGCATTTCGGTGTCGATGATATCGGAGAGCTCGAGCGCGCCGATGTCCCCTTCCGGTTCCAGGATCGCCTTCAGCTTGTGCCGGACCGTCTCCTCGCTCTGCTTGAGCGCGATCTCGGCCCTTCTGCGTTCCTCGACCTCCTCCTCCAGCATCGCGGTCTGCTCCTCGAGCAGCGCCGTCTGCTCCTGCAGCGCTTCCTGCGCGATCTCCCGCTCCGCGAGTTGTTCTTCGAGCTCGGAGCCCTTCTTCTTCAGCTCGTCCTCGAGATGCTTCAGTTCCGTGATGTCGGTCGATATGCCGCACAGGCCGTATATGGCGCCCTGTTCGTCCCTGAGCGGGAGCTTCACCGTCCAGTAGCTGCGCGGCAGCTCGTTCTCGGCCGCCAGGTTGGTTTCTTCCCTTTTGACCGTGAGCCCTTCCTCGAGCACCGGCCGGTCGCTGAGGACGATCTCGCGTAGCGATTCCGGCGAGAAGAAGGCGGCGTCGGTCTTGCCCAGAATCTTCTCTTCGGGGGTGCCGAACAGCTCGCAGACCTTGCGGTTGGCGTAGGTGTAGCGGTACTGGGTGTCCTTTATGAAGATGTAGGCGCCGACGTTGTCGAGGATGGTGTCCAGGCGCAGCTTGCTCTCGCGCAAGGCGGCCTCGGACGCTTTACGCTCGCGATTGCGCCTGTAGAAGAAATAGGCGGCGAGGCACGCGACCGCGAGCGCGAAGGGCAGCAGGTACTTCAGCATGTCCCGGAAGGTCGGCTCCTTGGGTTCGTAGACACCGAACCACTTCTGGTACAGCTTGTCGTAGTCGCCGTCGGCCTTGGTGACCGCCAGTCCCTCGTTCAGCGCGGCCAGCAGGTCCGAATCTCCCTTGTGCACCCCGAAGGTGAACTTCTGTGCATAGCCGGCCTTGGCGTCCAGGGCCCGCACGTTCTCGATGCGCAGCTCCTTTAGCGTCTGCAGCCCGGCCAGCTTGCTGAGCAGCATGGCGTCGTATTTCCCCGAAGCGAGGAGCCTGAGCCCTTCCCGGGCGTCACTGACCAGCACCAGTTGTTTTTGCCATCCCTTGGAGATCGCGTACTCGTGGGCCAGGTCCGATTTGAAAACGATGATGGACTTTCCGGCCAGGTCCGCCTCCGAGTTGATCCGGGAGTCACCCTTGCGCACGAAGATGGCGCCGTTGACGGTGACGTGGGGGACACTGAAATCGGTGTAGCGGTGGCGCTCCTCCGAAGTGGCGATATTGACCAGGACGTCGACCTTACCCTCCCTGAACTCCTGGAGCAGTTCCCCCCACGGCCTGACCCTGATGGTGTAGGTGAGCCCCGCTTCGTGGGCGACCTCTTTCCAGAGTTCCACCGCGAAGCCGCCGGCGGTGTCGTCGGTATTGCCGGTTGAGAAGGGAGGGAAATTCTCCTCGCTTCCTACCACGAGTGTTTTCTGAGGGTGAGGGGCGGCGGGTGCCGATACAACGGAGGCGAGGAGGCATACGATGAGGATCAGACGTTTGAGCATTCCCGGTCCTTTGGTCGATGTGACGATAGGGGTGACGAGGTGACGGTCTGAGTGACTGACATGAGCTGTAGGGCGTCAATTAATGAAAGCACAAGATAAGATAACAAAGAAAGCGAACTCGTAAAGCAAGTTCGCTTTTTCTGACAAAAGAAAATCAATTATTCACAGGGATGAAGGGGATGAGGGGGATAAAGGCCAAGGAAAAAGGTTCTGGGAGAATTTAAAAGCAGTAGCGCGAAGAACGGAGGAGTAAGAACGCCAAGCAGGCGGCAGGGTACCGACAAAAATCTCTCTTCGCGATCTTCGCGCGTACTTCGAGTACTTTGCGTAACCGCTTTATCCGAATGTTTGGCCTATCTTCGCAATAGAGGACACGTTAGAAACCCTTATGCTGCCATCTTCAACTCCTGCTGCTCGAACTCTTCTGGGGAGCAATAGCCGATGGCAGAGTGTAGCCTCTTGCGATTGTAAAAACCTTCGATGTAGCAAAAGATCCGGCTTTGCGCCTCCTGCCGGGTTTTGAAGGAGCAGTGGTAAACCAATTCTCTCTTCAGTGTCGAGAAGAATGTCTCCGTCACAGCGTTGTCGTAGCAGCATCCGGTGCCGCTCATGCTTTGTACGCCGCCAGCTTTGCTGATCGTGGTACCGAAGCGCTTACTGCAGTACTGCGAACCGCGATCGCTGTGGAAGATGAAGCCAGCTCCTGGCCGACGCTTCACCGCTGCATTGGCAAAAGCCGTTACAACCAGGTCGTCTGTCATTCGGTCGCTCATGCTCCAGCCAACGATCCGGCGGGAGAAGAGATCCAGCACGACTGCCAGGTACAACCAGCCCTGGGCAGTCTCGATGTACGTGATGTCACCAGTCCAAACCTGATTAGGGGCTGGAGCAGAGAAATTCCGCTGTAAAAGGTTTGGCGCGACAGGACGTTTGTGATCCGAGTTCGTGGTGACTTTGAATCGCCGCTTAGTCTTCACTCGCAGATCATTTTCACGCATCAGGCGCCAGACGCGGTTCTTTCCGACGTACTTTTGTTGCTTTTGCAGCTCTTTGACTACTCGTACTGCACCGTACGTCTTGTCGCTGTCGTGAAAGGCTTTTTTGATAGCTGGTAGCAGTGCCTGGTCTTCACGCTGCCGCTTGGTTACCCGGCCGGCTGCATGGGCGTAGTACCAACTCCGAGTCACTCCAAGAACTCGGCACATCTCCTGAACTCCGAATTCGGAGCGGTGCTCGGTTATGAACCCGAATATCGATTCGGATCCGTCGAGAAGATGGCCACTGCTTTTTTTAGGATTTCACGCTCGCGCAGTAGCCTCTCGTTCTCTTTACGCAGGTGCTTCAGTTCGGCTTCAACTGATGCATGCTTAACTTTTACAGGATCTTGTTGGTCCCGATGTTTCTGGACCCACCCTTTGAGAACCCCATGGGTGATCCCTAGGCTGCTCTCTACCTCACGGATGGTACGGCCTTCATCAATGACTAACTTGATCGCTTCTCGTTTAAACTCTGAATCGTACTTGCGATTCGATCTCATGACACACCCTCCTAGCTCGTTAGGATATATGGTGTGTCCTCAAAAGTGAAGATAGCTCAGTTTTATCCCTTTCATCCCCTTCATCCCTGTTAATTGCCGCTTGCCTTTGTTTTCCGAGCTCCGGCGCAGGTGACCCGAGGTGATACCCCTGGGCGTAGTCGATGCCCACGCTCTGCACCGCCTCCAGGATCTCCTGCGATTCGATGTACTCGGCGATGGTGCTGATGTTGAACTCCTTGGCGAGGATGGCGAGCGTCTTCACGAAAGCCATATCCCGGTAATCGTTGAGCATGTTCCTCACGAAGACCCCTTCGATCTTCACGAAATCGATGGGGAACTGCCGGATGTACTGGAACGAGGAGAAGCCCGAGCCGAAATCGTCGATTGCGAACTTGAACCCCTGGGATTTGAGGTCATAGACGAACTTCTCGAGAAGGGTCAGGTTCTTCACCGTCTCCCGCTCGGTCAGCTCGAACACCACCCGGCTGCGGTCGATGCGGTACCGGTCCGCGAGCGTGATGATGTTGGGAAGGAACTCGTTCAGGATCATAGACTTCGGGGAGAGGTTCACGAACAGGTTTCCCTGGTATCCCTGCTCCTGGACCATGGCGAAGGTCTTCTCCAGGAGGATCGCGTCCAGTCTCCCCACGATGCCGAGGCTCTCCGCAGTCTCGATGAAGTCGCTGGCTGCGATCACCTCGCCGTTCATCTCGATGCGGCAGAGCACCTCGCAGCACTCCGGCTTGCCGGGTCCCAGCGCCACGATGGGCTGGAAATACGGCATCACCCTGCGCCCGTCCACCGCCTCCTGCACCATCCTCGCCTTTTCCCCGACCATCCGGAACACCTCGACCACGTCCTCGGCGGTCGGGATGCTGACCCGGTTTTTCCCCTCCCCCTTCGCCTTGTAGGTCATGTTGTCCGCGAACAGGAACAGGTCCTTCTCCGTCACCGCGTGCAGCGGGAACATGGCAAGTCCTATGGAGGCGGTCGCCCTGGCCTTGGCCGCATCCGGGGTGGCCACGTACAGGTCCTCCGTGATGTTCCTGATCCTCGCGGCAACCAGCGCCGCCTGTTCCTCGTCCGCCTCGGGGAGCAGGATCACGAATTCGTCCCCGCCGTAGCGGGCGAAGATGTCCCCCTTGCGCAGCGCCTGCTGGACCGCGGTGGCGAAGGCTCCCAGGTAGCGGTCACCGATGGCGTGCCCCCAGGTGTCGTTTATGTGCTTGAAGTTGTCCAGGTCGATCACGAGCAGCGCGAAGCTGTAGCCGTGCCGGTCGGCCCGGCCGATCTCGTAGGAGATCAGTTCCCAGAACACCCGCTGGTTGAAGAGATTGGTGAGGGGGTCGCGGGTTGCGTAGTATTCCAGGTCCTTGGTGTACTTGTGGATCGCCTTGATCGAGCCGATCACGTTCAAAAGCGTGGTCAGGACGCTGTCGATGACCAGGCTGCGGGTCGAATTCCAGGCAGATTCGGACTGTACCCCGATCCCGACCACACCGCCGATCTGCGGGGAATCGAGGATCAGCGACTTGGTCTGCAGCTCCAGGTCCCCCTGCTCCAGCGCGAGCGGCGTGTGGTCCGATGCCACGTTGTGGATCACCTGCAGCCCCGAACTGGCGGCGAGCCGGGCGTTCTCGCGGCGGATCTTGCGCAGCACCTCCTGCTCCACGTGTTTTTTGGTTGCCTCGCTGGGGTGGGAGCGCCAGAAGATCTCGATGTCGTAGAGTTCCTCGTCCACCTGGAAGATGCAAAACAGCATGTAGGCGTCGACCACCTGGTTGATCTCGAGGAGGAGCGAGGCCACGTGTTCCTTCCAGTCCCGGATCACCTCCGAGGTGATGATGAACTTCTCGAGCATCTGGATCTCGAGCTCCAGGATCTCCTTGTCCACCGACACCGCCCGTATCTTGTCCACCAGCTTGGCCACTTCGGCGAAGATCCGGTCCAGCTCCGTGAAGCCGGGGGCCACGTCGGAAAACTCCAGGCGGGTCAGGTCGCGGATGCTGTTGACCTGGATCACCTTGTCGCCGAGCTCGTTGATGGAAGGGACGACGCGGGCATTGACCTGCCGGGCGATGAAGAGAGCCATCAGCACCGGGATAGGGGAAAGCAAAAGGAAGAGAAAGAACAGTTTGAGGCGCGCCTGCCGCAGCATCGGTTCGATGTCCTGCCGCACCTTGAGCGCGCCGAGGAGCATTCCGGTGCGGGCGTTGCCGTGACAGCGGAGGCAGCTTTGTTCAGCGAAGATGGGGAAGATCGTCTCGACCACCCGCCCCTCGCCCCGCTCGAGGACGCTGCCGCTTCTGAAGACCTGCGCTACGCCCGCGTCCTGGGGAAGCTCGACGTGGCCGTAGAGCGCCTCCACGATCGCGGTGCGATAGAGCTCCACCGAGTGGTTTCCGAGCGCGCCGGAGCCGTTGGGCGTGTTATAGATGCTCAGCAGTTCCCGTCGGGTGACCCCCTTTCCCATCAGCAGGGGAATCGAGTGGCGGAACTGCTGCGCCTGGTCGTAGGCGAGCCTCGTGGCGCCGCGTTTGACGGTGTCGAGGTAAACCAGCGAGGTGATGCCGAGGACCGTAGCGAAGCTTATGAAAGAAACGGCGAGGGACGATGTGAGGATGAAGTTTCTCAGGGAGAGTCGCGAGCCGCGGCCCGGCTCGGCCGAGGTCAGGCAACATGCCTCCTCTGAAACTTCAGACTTTGCTTCGATGGCGATAGGGGATGCGTTTTCCACTTTTAAACAGGACCTTTTTTGTCTTTTTCAAACTCGAAAGCTTTATAGCACGCGTATCCGCGCATAGCAAGAAATTCCTATATTCACGAATCAAGTTAAGCGGATATCCACAAAAATTCGCGTATCATTTCCTGAAATAGTAATCACAGCCTCCTTTGCCACACCCCACCGCCCCTGCCCCAGCGTCCCCCTTGTAAAAAGAGGGACAGGGGGGATTTCTCTTTGGATGCCGGAGGCTCGCACCATGGTGTCCACGCAGCGCCGCACCCGCCCCCGCGTCCCCCCTTGTCAAAGGGGGGCCAGGGGGGATTTGCCTTTGAGTTCCCTAAGCTCCCTTACGGCGTCCTGACCATCCTGGTGAACAGGTAATCGTTTCCCGCCACCGGCGTATGACAGCCGAAGCACTCCGCGACGAAGCCGGCATCCTTGCCGTACGGCTGCAACTTATTTCCGACGAAGCGGGCGAAGCCCCACCCGCCCGTGTCCTTGTACTTCCTGGCGTCCTTCACCATGAACTCGACCTGCACGAAAGCGTCCGGTTCCGTCGCCACCGGGAAGGACGGGTGTTTCTCCGCCTTCCAGGCCACCTTGGCCAGCACGCTCCCGTCCGGAAGCGGTTTTTTTCCGGCCTTCAGGGCCGCCACCGCGGTCTCGTTACCCGTTATGATCCTGATCTGTCCCTTGTCCTCCCGGTAGGAGGGAGCGATCACCTTCCAGGAGAGGTAGTCGGGATACAGCGCGATGCCGTTGGGAGCTACCGGACGATCCGCGGCAGCGACCGAACCTGCTACCGACAGGGCTACGACACAGGCCATCAACATTTTCCTCATAGCGTCCTCCTTCATGCAAGATGATGAACGTTTCCCCTGACACAGGAGAGCAGTCGAACCGGACCCGGCAGACACAGCCGCCTAGCAAACAATAGCAAAAAGTTCCGTATCGTAAAGCAGCCCGTGTTTGAGTTTGCAGGATTGTCTATGTCGTTCATCCTGTCTTTGCGTCTCCGCGCCTTTGCGCCTTTGCGTTGAGCCTTTGAGTATCGCTCAGTTGCTGTGGGCGCCGACGTTGAGCGTATAACCGGCAAAGTGCTAAAATACCGTAAAGATCCACACCTGAAGTCATTGCAGTTGGAAACAAAGGGGGATGAAGACCATGAAGACGACAACCTGTGCCGAACTGAAAGAACTGTTGGCCTCCGGCGCCCTCGTCATCGACGTCATGACGCCCGAGGATTACGCCGCTTGCCACCTGGCAGGCGCACATAACGCCTGCATCTACGAGATGGTGTTTCTTGACCGCATCGCCGAGCTGGTTCCCGAGCGGAACACCGAACTGATCCTGTACGACGCGACCGGGAGCAGGCTCACCGCCGAAGTGGCGCATGATCGCCTGGTCCGGGCGGGATATCGCCATGTCTCCGTTCTCGAAGGCGGACTCGCCGCCCTGAAAGCAGCCGGCCTTCCCGTCGAAACCGGCTCCGCCCCCCGTCCCGGTGCCGCCGTCGCGGACGGCAGCTACACCATCGACACCGAAAAGAGCACCCTGGAATGGATCGGGCGCAACCTGAACAACCGCCATCATGGCACCATCGCCGTGCGAAGTGGCGAACTGGTCATGGACAACGGCAGACTCGCCGCCGGTTCCATCGTGCTGGACATGACCAGCATCGAAAATCGTGACCTGCAGGATCCGTACTGGCGCGATCTCCTGGTCCGGCATCTGAAATCCGAGGACTTCTTCGCCGTCGAGCGTTTCCCCACCGCCTCATTCCGGTTGACCCGCTGGGAGCCCGAAGCCGCCGGACCACCCGAAGCCCCCGATGGGACCGTCATCGGCGAGCTCACCATCAGGGATATTACCCGTCCGGTGGGTTTTCCCGCCATCGTGGCGCCCCAGGAAGACGGCAGCGTCAAGGCCCATGCCCATTTCGACATCGACCGGACCCTTTGGGATGCCGGCTACGGCTCCGGCAAACTCTTCGAGCGGCTAGGCATGCATCTCGTGCACGACCTGGTCACGTTGGAGCTGTTCGTAGTGGCGCAGCGAAAGTGAATGGGGGGAACAAGCAGACGAAGGAATTTACCTTTCTCTGGAGCCCATGACAGTGCAAGGGGATTTTCTGCGAAGGGGATTTTCTGCGAAGGTGGATTTATCAGCGAAGGAGATTGCCACGAAGCGCTGCACATGGCCTGACGTCCCCCCCTTTGCGAAGGGGGGCCAGGGGGGATTTGCCTTACCTGTTACTGCGCATCACCAGTGTCGCTCACCGAAGCATCAGCCTCGTCGCAGCGGATCCCACTGCAGCTGCACGCCTTGCATCCCCCCGCATCACCGCAGGGCCGACGCACCACGTTGTACAGCACGAACAGGATGGTCCCCATGAGCACGGCGGCCATGAGGTTGTTTCCTGCCAACAGGTCGTCAGCCTGGAAAACCCGCCCTCCCACCGCCACCCCTCGCACATCCGAGGCCGCGGCGGCGAGCTTGCCCAGCCCGAGATAAAGGACGGCGCCCAGGACGACGACGGCGCCGGCGTTGATCGCCTTGGTCCCCATGTAATGGCAGGAGAAGACGGCGCGGTTTTCGGCGAGGCAGATGATGGCACCGGTGGCGATGCTGAAGCCGGCGCTGGGGAGCAGGAGATAGTAGACCAGCTCGATGGTGGACTGGTTGAGGACCGCCGTCTCGATCCTTTGGGAAGACGACGTGTAGATGTGCAGCAGATAGATGAGACAGGCGCCGCTTCCGGCGAGGATCGCCGAGGAAAGCATGTGGGCCTGCTTGAGGGCCGCGTGCAGGGCGGCATACAGTGACAACGACAGAGAACGCATCATGGCATCCCTCAACGCCGTCCACCTCACCCCGCGTGCGACGGCTGCAGAACCGCAGGCCCGCTCCGGGCCGCATAGACTTCGATTCTTCGCGTACGGGAATTGCGCGGATGCATCGGCAGGTGCAGGTTCCCTCTCGCCTTGCCGTTAGCGTATACACTATTATCTTTAATAAGTAAACAGCAAAGGTTCAACGCCCACTGCTGTCCGGTTAACGCTCTCCCCCCTCCCCTTGCGGGAGGAGGATAGGGGGGGCTCCCCCTCCCTTGACGGGAGGGGGCAGGGGGGTGGGTGACCTTGCCATGAAAGCATAGGACCTACCCCCAGTTCATTTTGCGACGCCTGTTTGCTGCGCTTGCAGCTTCCAAAGTTGCTACTTGAGCGGCAGGTAGATGTCGGTGACCAGCTCGTGCTCCGCGACGTCCGGAACCAGGTTCAGGTAGTGGAAGAAGATCGGGAAATCCCGCAGCTCCTCCCCGCTTTGGGGAAACCAGTCCCGGCACAGCGGATAGACCGTGTCGCCGATCCGGTCATGGCAGCCGAGGTGGCGCGCCACGGCGCAGCGGCCGGCGGGGATGATGCCGTTCCCTACCCCCTGCGGATTCTCCGGCACCGGTTCCGGCACCGTGCCGCAGATGTCGAAGCGGAACCGCTCCGGCTCGGTCACGGCGGGGTCGTCGTAGACGATGCCGAAGGTAAGCGCCTGTTTCACCGGCGAAAGCCCGCTCTGCTTGCGCCACTCGATGAACTTCAGCGCCGACTCGTCAATCTTCTCCGGTGCGCCCCGGTGGGGCAGCACCGCGATCCTCGTTTCCGGGAACTCCACGATCTTCACTTCCATGTCTTCTCTCCTTTGCATGGGCGGCGGCCGGAAGCGCTCCTTCCAGGGCTGCCATTGGGGGGATTTTCTGAACTGGGAGGGAGACTGGCCGAAGACCTGCTTGAAGGCGCGTGAAAACGCCTCGGGACTCTCGAAGCCCGCATCCAGGGCGATGTCGATGATGCGCTCCTCGCGGCGGTAGCAGAGCCGGTGCGAGGCGTGCTTCAGTCGCATTTGCCGGATGAAGGCCAACACCCCCATGCCGGTGTAGAGCGTGAACTGCCGGTGGAAGTGGAACTTCGAGAAATGCGCCACCCGGCTCAGTCCCTCCACCGTCAACGGCTCGTCCAGGTGCCGCTCTATGTAGCGGACCACCCTGTCGAAGCGCTCCGCATATGCCTGTGCCTTGTCCATGTGCCTGCCGTCCCCTCTCGATTCGCAGGTCATCCTACCCGAGAGTCGCGGAGAAATCCTGACCGGGATTGCTCAATCTGGCGAATATAGCATGCCCCGGCAGCAAGGCGCCAGTCATCGCGAAGCGCAGTTGCGCTTTGGGAGAATCTGAATCAAGCCGACGAAACATCGAAGATGTTGTAGACTAAAGTACCCACAAAAAATGTCGATATAGTTATTTGAGCAGTCTATGAGCAAATATTTTCGATGTGGTGCGACTTCAGGAGGACTTATGGCAAATTTCACCATCGCAAAACGGTTGCTGCTTGGCTTTGGAACCGTTTCATTGCTGCTGTTCATCGTCGTGGGGGCCGGCATGAAAGGGCTTTACAGCAGTGCCGACCAGTTGAGCAACGTCAACCGCATCAGCGGGCTTACCGCCAATGCGGGACAGGTGCTGCTCAACCTGCAGGGGGTCGACGAGGAGATGAAGGGGCTGGTGCTGGCGGAAACCCAGGCAGATCGGGATAAGATCGCTAAACACATGGAGGAACACCGCACAGCGTACCAAAAGGCACTCGACGCGCTGAAAAAAAATACCAAAACGCCCGACGGCAAGAAGCTGGTAGCGGAGTTGGACAGCGCGCTCACAGCCGGCGCGAAGGTGAACGACAAACTGAAGACCATTGCAGCCTCGGGCGACATGGCCGGATTCAAGGCCGCCATTGCCGGTGAGGGTGAGCAGGCCAGGCAGAAATACGTTGCCGCAGCCGAGGCACTGATGGACTACTACGCGAAGCGGACGGATCTGAGGGTCAAGAGCGCGCAAGAAGCAGGTACCGCTGCGATTGCCACCATGCTGATCACAGGGGGCATTGCCCTATTGCTCAGCCTCGGCATCTGTGCCTTTTTATCCTCGGGTATAAAGAGTGCCCTGAAAGAGATGGGCAGCGCCATTGCCGTCATCGCCGAGGGGGATCTCACCCGGCGTGTCAACTACCACGCCAAGGATGAGTTGGGCCAGCTCAGCGATCATATCAATGGTTTCGTTCAGAAGGTCCAGTCGATCATGCAGGATCTCTCCGGCGATGCCACCCGGGTGGCCACCTCGTCCACGCAGTTGCAGGCAACGGCGCAGCAGATGGTGCAGGGGACCGAAGAGATCGTCGCGCAGGCGAATACCGTTGCCACCGCCGGGGAAGAGATGGCGGCGACCTCCAACGACATAGCTCAAAACTGTCACCTTGCCGCTCAAGGCGCACAATGTGCCAACCAGGCGGCCGTTGACGGCGCAGAAGTCGTCGAGGCCACAGTGGCAGTGATGGGAGTGATTGCCGAGCGGGTGCAAGGGGCCGCGAGGACCGTAGAGTCGCTTGGCGAGCGCTCCGATCAGATCGGTGCGATCGTCGGGACCATAGAAGACATCGCCGACCAGACCAACCTGCTCGCGCTCAACGCAGCCATCGAGGCGGCAAGAGCAGGCGAGCAGGGACGTGGATTTGCCGTCGTCGCAGACGAAGTGAGGGCGCTGGCCGAGCGCACCACCCGTGCGACCAGGGAGATATCCGAGATGATCCGCACCATTCAGGGTGAAACCCAGAGTGCGGTTCAAGCCATGGAGGAAGGGAGCAAAGAAGTCGAACGAGGGACGCAGCAGGCATCCCGTTCCGGTCAGGCCCTGGAAGCCATCCTCGAGCAGATACACGCCGTCATGATGCAGGCGAACCAGATTGCCACAGCCGCCGAAGAGCAGACCGCAACAACGAGTGAAATCAGTACCAACATGGTTCAGATAACCGACATAGTGCAGGCGACGGCCAAAGGTGCCGACGAGACCGCCGCCGCCGCGACTGCCCTTGCCTCCATGTCCGTGAGGCTTCAGGAGATGGTCCGCCAGTTCAAAGTCGCCTAGCCCCCTCTATCCCTTATCGCCCTCATCACGTGAAAAAGGCTTCAGCCCCGTTTTTAACGGCGAGGCTGAAGCCTTTTAAAAACTCCTAAGCACCGGTCCCCTTCGTCCTACCGCTGTGACGGCCGGCAATGCTTACGGGAGGGGACTGGCTCCGCCAGGTGCCTGTCCCCTTGCTACCCCTCAAAGATGAAAGGCTCCGTCGGCTCATGTGAGCCAACGAAGCCCGCGATTCAGTCCCAGTTACCGCAACAACAGCACCGCCCCAAGAAGGAGCAGCGCTCCTCCTGAGCACTTTTCGATCCAGTGCGTGTGGCGGTCGAGGCGGGCTCTCACCTTTTCGCTTCCCGCCAAGCGCGCTATCAACAGATCCCAGAAGAAGACGGCCAGGACCATCCACAAACCGTAGCAGGCCTGGATCGCCTGCGGCGTATCGCGGCTCACGATCACGGTGAAGAGGCTTAAGTAGAAGACGGCATTTTTCGGATTGAGGATGGCCGAGAGAAAGCCGGCTGCGAACTGGCTGCGGCGGCTGGTGCCGCGAGGCCTCTCGTCATCCGGGAGCGGTGAGTCGACCGGGCGTTGCGACGGTTTCAGCAGCATGAGCCCGAGATAGAGCAGGTACAGGGCACCGGCCGTTCTGATGGCGGTGAAGAGGAGCGGGGGCTCCTTGATGAAGGCGAAGCCGGTAAGGGCAAGGAGGATGTAGGCGCCGTTTGCCGCGGCGATACCGGCACAAAGCCCCGCGGCACGTGAAGCCCCCTCCCTGACGGAAGTTCCCACGACAAGAAAGAAGTCCGGCCCCGGACTGATCAGGGCCAGAAAATGCGCCGTTGCCAGCGCTACGAACTCGACAAGATACTTTGACACGCAGCCTCCCCATTTTGCCGATTAGTATCTTCCGCTGCCAAATGCCGCACCCTTTGCCAAGGAGACAATGGTAGAAGTCCCCCTTTGCGAAGGGGGATTTAGGGGGATTTGCTTTCGGTAGAGTGGCAAATCCCCCACCCCCCTTGGCAAAAGCGGGAGCGAGGCCGCGGATGATTGTCTAATCCGGATGTTTTGGGCGAGGTTAGCGCGGATCGGGAGGGAAAGTATTGTCGGAAATTGACTTATTTTGCCGGTCTGAGCTGGAACTGGCGGGGAGTTGCGGCGACGAGGCGCCGGAAGGTCTTGTGGAAGTGGCTTTGATCGGCGAACCCCGTCTCCGCCGCGACGCTGGCCGGCGTCATTCCCTCGAGCAGCAGCCGTTTCGCCCTCTCGATGCGGGCGTTTAGCATGAAAGCGTGCGGTGGGAGTCCGACCGCCTGCTTGAAAGTGCGCAGCAGGTGATAGGGGTTGCAACGGAACGTGACGGCGAGTTCCTGCAGCGTGATATTCAGGTCTGCCCGCCGCTCCAGGTACTCCTTGACGTCAGGAACGATCCCATCCCGCTCCTTGGCAGGAGCCGGGAGTTCCCGGTCGCAGGTACTGATAAACAGCTCGCTCGCGAATTGCGTCGCCCGCTCGCTCTTTTCCAAAGGAAGGGCATCGTCGGCCAGAAGTGCCGTGAGTTGGAGGAAGGAGGCGTAGAGGGCTGCGTTCTCCACCAGGAAGTGCGCGGGCGGTATGAAGTCCCCCCGCCTGCCGAAAAGTTCCTCCTGAAGCGAGCGGCACCACGCTGCGTCGAAGAAGGCCATCTGGTAGGAACGCGACCCCCCTTCCGGGGGATTGCAGCTGTGCACCGTTTCGGGAGGGATGACCGCCAGGAGCCCGGGCGACAAGACGCAGGTCTCGTTCCTCACCGTCATCACCGCCTTTCCTTCCGTCACGGCGCCGACGCAGAACTCCCTATGGCAGTGAGCCTTGTAACTCTCCGCGCTCCTCCTGGTGCACCTCACCGCGACGCTCGGCACACTGGCGTCATTCCAGAAGCTATGGGTGGCTTTCATCTCCTGCATCTATTGACCTCAAAGATGTGCAAAAAGAACGGGCGACTGGTCTGAGTGTGTCGGGATTGGGTCGTGCTTCCCGACCGTTATATATAGTTCACGGTCAAGATTCAAGACTTGCCCCCAAGGCCCCCGTTTTTTGGCGCGAGAACTTCAGCTCCCAGGTTTTAAGTACCGTATTCAGAAGATATGCGAATCTTTTTCAAGTTGAGACCTCGCTTCGGAGAGATGTCGCTCGTTTTTGGTGCGAGAACTTTGGTTTTAATGTCTTGTGCGCGACTTTTTGGAGTTGAGACGTCGCCTCGGAGAGATGTCGCTCTTTTTTCGTGCGAGAACTTTGGTTTTAATGTCTTGTGCGCGACGGTTTGGAGTTGAGACGTCGCCTCGGAGAGATCTCGCTCCTTTTCCGTGCGAGAATTTTGGTTTTAATGTTTTGTGCGCGACGTTTTAGAGTTAAGACGTCGCCTCGGAGAGATCTCGCTCTTTTTTCGTGCGAGAATTTTGGTTTTAATGTTTTATGCGCGACTTTTTGAAGTTGAGACGTCGCCTCGGAGAGATCTCGCTCCTTTTCCGTGCGAGAATTTTAGTTTTAATGTCGTGTGCGCGACTTTTTGAAGTTGAGACGTCGCCTCGAAGAGATCTCGCTCCTTTTCCGTGCGAGAATTTTTGGTTTTAATGTCTTGTGCGCGACTTTGAAGTTAAGCCGTCGCCTCGGAGAGATTTCGCCACGAAGTGGCCTATCTTCGCAATAGAGGACACGTTAGAAACCCTTATGCTGCCATCTTCAACTCCTGCTGCTCGAACTCTTCTGGGGAGCAATAGCCGATGGCAGAGTGTAGCCTCTTGCGATTGTAAAAACCTTCGATGTAGCAAAAGATCCGGCTTTGCGCCTCCTGCCGGGTTTTGAAGGAGCAGTGGTAAACCAATTCTCTCTTCAGTGTCGAGAAGAATGTCTCCGTCACAGCGTTGTCGTAGCAGCATCCGGTGCCGCTCATGCTTTGTACGCCGCCAGCTTTGCTGATCGTGGTACCGAAGCGCTTACTGCAGTACTGCGAACCGCGATCGCTGTGGAAGATGAAGCCAGCTCCTGGCCGACGCTTCACCGCTGCATTGGCAAAAGCCGTTACAACCAGGTCGTCTGTCATTCGGTCGCTCATGCTCCAGCCAACGATCCGGCGGGAGAAGAGATCCAGCACGACTGCCAGGTACAACCAGCCCTGGGCAGTCTCGATGTACGTGATGTCACCAGTCCAAACCTGATTAGGGGCTGGAGCAGAGAAATTCCGCTGTAAAAGGTTTGGCGCGACAGGACGTTTGTGATCCGAGTTCGTGGTGACTTTGAATCGCCGCTTAGTCTTCACTCGCAGATCATTTTCACGCATCAGGCGCCAGACGCGGTTCTTTCCGACGTACTTTTGTTGCTTTTGCAGCTCTTTGACTACTCGTACTGCACCGTACGTCTTGTCGCTGTCGTGAAAGGCTTTTTTGATAGCTGGTAGCAGTGCCTGGTCTTCACGCTGCCGCTTGGTTACCCGGCCGGCTGCATGGGCGTAGTACCAACTCCGAGTCACTCCAAGAACTCGGCACATCTCCTGAACTCCGAATTCGGAGCGGTGCTCGGTTATGAACCCGAATATCGATTCGGATCCGTCGAGAAGATGGCCACTGCTTTTTTTAGGATTTCACGCTCGCGCAGTAGCCTCTCGTTCTCTTTACGCAGGTGCTTCAGTTCGGCTTCAACTGATGCATGCTTAACTTTTACAGGATCTTGTTGGTCCCGATGTTTCTGGACCCACCCTTTGAGAACCCCATGGGTGATCCCTAGGCTGCTCTCTACCTCACGGATGGTACGGCCTTCATCAATGACTAACTTGATCGCTTCTCGTTTAAACTCTGAATCGTACTTGCGATTCGATCTCATGACACACCCTCCTAGCTCGTTAGGATATATGGTGTGTCCTCAAAAGTGAAGATAGCTCAAAGTGATGCCGGAGAACTCGAGTTCCCCCCTTTGCGAAGGGGGGGCAGGGGGGATTTGTTTTTGGTGGCTCTTTTGGGAGGGGATTGCCTTTCAGAAGGGACTGCAGCTCCGGTCTGCCACAAAAACCGGCAGACCGAAGCGAAGGAAAGTGAAATGTGTTTACAACACGATGATCGAAACAGCCTGCGACCACGGCCCCGGCCCTTCCGGCCCATCGGTTCTCATCCTGACGTAGTACCTGTTGGCCGGTTCGAGGTTCTTGAGGATGATCTTTGCGCAACTGGCGTGGTGACCACCAGGGTTGTACCAGCTTGCTTCAGAAGTCGGTTCGCCTTTGCAGAGATTGATCAGGTACGGCCCGCCACCCCGCACATGGGTCCCTTGGATGACAACCCAACCCGATTCGCCTCTCACATGTTTCACTTCGAGACGAATCGGCACGTTTTGGTGGGAGGAATTCGCCTTGCGGGAATTCTTGTGGGCTGTTTCCTTCGGCGGTAGTGTCAAAGAATGGAGGAGGGTCGGGTCCCTCCTGTTGATCGCTATGCTCTTCATGTAACAAACCGAGCCGACCACATCGAGCTCGCAAAAATCCCGTCTTTGCTGTCGCTGATCCCTGAGCAGGACGTCTCCCCGGTCGGCGCCGATGCTTAGCTGTTTCATGACTGCCACATGCTCCCTCAAGACATCCCCGGTACAGGCGTGTTTGGGACGGTTTTCATTGTAGAGTGCATTAGCATCCAGGGCATCGGCAAGATCGGAAACGGTGATAAATAACTGGGGGAAAGTCTGCTTTCGGAGATTGACTTCGACCGAATCGTACTCCTCTACTAACATAGTAGCCTCCCGCGTAAAAAGATTGGAATGTTTTAACATTTCCCAATATAGCAGAGGTTGAAATTCCGTCAAGCCCTGGAGCAATCTCTTATCCCGCCTCCTCCCAAAAACGAAAAAAAGGCTCCGATCAGCTCATAACAAGCCAACCGAAGGATTTCAGGGGGTATCCCCCTTACTTTCGGCGAAAAGGCCGCCGTATGCGCGCCAACCGGTCGCTACAACGCGAGAGCAGCCTTACCGATCTATTTCCAGTCTCGCTCCTGCTACCCGTGGGACGGTGTGTACATTGAAACGACAAAAGGCTCCGCCGGCGTATTGCCGGTGGAGCCTTTGAAGTTGTGGAGGCGGCGGGAATCTCACTCTACATGATTATTTTGAAATCATTCAGGAAATATTATCATGAAGAACGTTGTTAATATTTTGATTTTTAACTACACAAAGTTCGCAACGGCTAGCCTTGCGAAAGTCAAAATATCAACAACGTCCCCCTCTGTATCCCTCTCTGTACCCTCTGTACCCGTGTGAAGTAAGGACCGGTTCAGGTCTTCGAACTTTCACCTCTTTAAACTGACCAACCAAGTATATTGGCTACTTTTTAATATATTTCGCGATGGTTTTGTCTATATATGCGCTTTTAATACCGGCCTCTTTCATGATCCCCTTAAAGGTATCTTCTGAGTCCGCACGATAACTTTCTGCAAAGGAGGTGTAGATGTATCTGAGGTTTGATTCAGCACCTTCACCTTCCTCAAGTGCAGGCTTACAACGCCTGAGGATGTCGATTAACTCGTCTCGCTTTACTAAGTTTGTACCATATCTACGTCCCCATTCATCGCCCATGACGCTGAAGGCCAGCGAATAAAATTTAGTCTTGATTACGTCAGGCTCCGGCATTTGAACTGCATTCAATATCGGGTCCAGTATGTAGGAGGTGCCGCCTTGTGTGAGCTGAATCCCCCGATTTCTGTTGTTCTTGTTATACTTTTGCGTCATAAAGTTATATTTTTCCGAATATTTATCCGAAAATTTATTGATGAATATTTCTCTATCTGCTTGAGAACCTTCTGAAATCAAAACGATGAATACGTCAATCCCTTGTTTGAGTAAATCTTCCCACTGATGTTCAAAGACATCTATATTGTTAACAATTTTATTTGAGGTGGTTTCTCCTACTAGTCCCGCAGCCTCTTTTATGTGTGGACCAAGTACCAAGTCAGCTGTTCTGTCTTCATATCCCACTCTGAAACCACGTTTAAAAGCCTCTTTCAATTCTGAATGAACATAAAAGTATCCTAATTTATTTTTATCACACAGGGCGAAAATAAAATCCCGGCTGAGGTCATTGTTCAACTGCCCTGATTTCAATTTTTTTTCGGCGAAAGATTTTCCCCATTTTTGACCTGCTTCTTCGTATTTTGGAATCGTTCTTTCCACCGTAACGTTCTGATTTGAATCCATCGTCAACGTGTCAATCCTGCATCCGAGTGACATCAAAGTGAAAACAGCCACAAAAACCACAATCAATTTCTTCATTTGACCCTCCATATTTAAATACAATCAGGCATGGTTCCTCAGTTCTTGTGCAAATTAGGTGATCAACAAATGCTTTGACTCGTTGCAGGTTTTAAGTGGTTAAGCGTGTATACGATAATCAGATGATAGTCAAAGCGGTTCTACTTGGTAAAATGCCGAATGCGCAGCTTCTATCATTGAATGAAAAGCATAACCCTTACTAAAACTAGCAAATTGACAATGCCATCCCAATATCCTAGCAATCATAAATTAAAAAATACTTCATCTGTATACTAGATAAAGCCAGTTCTGTCAACGCTACAGCTTGTTGACAACTGACCCCAAGTCCACCCATAGTCGAAGAATATTTATGAGTGTACCTCCCCCCACTTTGTGTTCAGGTGCGGTGCGATGACAACCATGTCCAGGACCGCTCGAAACCTCACGAGCAGCGAGCCTTTCCCGGTGCAGCAGGCCGAAACCCAGAATATCAACAACGTCCCCCTACCTCTCTTCATCTTCCTCCCCAAAACGAAAAAAGGCTACGATCGGCTCATAACGAGCCAACCGAAGCCAGAACGTCCCCTGATCACCGTGTGCGCCAACCGGTCGCTACAACACGAGAGCAGCCTTACCGATCTATTTCCAGTCTCGCTCCCGCTACCCGTGGGACGGTGTGTACATTGAAACAACAAAAGGCTCCGCCGGCGTATTGCCGGTGGAGCCTTTGCAGCTGCTGCGCAGGATTTCAGGGACGTCCCTCTGTCCTTCCCACATTAATAAGTTATATAAGCAACGGACACCCATCTCTGCTTCTATCCCTTGGTCTCGTGGCAATGTTACCTACTGACCACAACTTAAGATAGAGTTTGACACTGCAAGCCGCCAAGTGTATGAGTGTGTATTAGTGAAGGAAT
Source organism: Geomonas oryzisoli (assembly GCF_018986915.1). Lineage (NCBI taxonomy): Bacteria > Pseudomonadati > Thermodesulfobacteriota > Desulfuromonadia > Geobacterales > Geobacteraceae > Geomonas > Geomonas oryzisoli. Next base: position 1,270,672 of record NZ_CP076723.1, on the reverse strand, counting down.
TGGTAAAATTTTTAATTTAATTAAACCAATAATAAAAATATACCTGGCGATGAGTCGCTTCACATAAGGAGGGGGGCATGTTTGGACTGCTTGTTTGTGTGATACTTATTGTTGCGGCATTCTTTACCTTTAATAAGTTTGTTGACAAAAAGACAAGAGCAAACGTAGGCAGTTTGGCCAAAATTGCCTTCGGAATGATCATTCTGCTAGTCGTGCTGATGGTTTTTATTGGAATATCATCAAAATAAATAAGGAGGGCGTAGTATGTCGATATTGAAAAGAATGTCGTTGTCAGCTTCGATTCTCACGTTTGCAGTTCCTGCTTATGCTGGATTTGGCGATGATTCAGGAAATTTTGGTGCTACACTGCTGATATTTGCAGGGTTGTTTATACTGTTCATGCTGCTGATTAGAGAAGTTAACTGCTGGTATTGGAAGATAAATCAACGAATCGAATTGATGGAGCAGTCATTATCAATACAAAAAGATATCCGTAGCATGCTGCGAAATTTGCAAGAAGTGCCGTCTACAGTGGACACCATGTCAAGTGTGGCGGAAGCAGACGAAATTGAGGCGCGCAAACAAAGGGTTCGTGGTCTTAAAGACCGTAACGTCTGCCCCTCTTGTTTCAAAGACTACTCCAAATATATCCTAACCTGCGAATCCTGTGGGATTCAGTTAGAGCAATCAGCAAGTTGAGCAGGAAGCGACTATGGTCGTGGCGCTGACCTGTCAGGAGCATGGGGCTAAAGCGGCACGAGGGTAACCTTTCAGGCCACTTTCCCGTCTCGCGGTTACGCCGCGGACTCAGCCCCAGTGCAAGTGTCACGTATAGGGGGACATTCTATAATTCGCCTGTCAACTGAATAAGCTGTTCTTTTAAAATTGGATACTTATCCTTCACCGCGTAGTGCGGACGCACGTCTCCCCTGCTTCATAATTGGCGAGAGAGTCTCACTACGGCGAACCACGAGCTTAATCGTTACTGATATCCGACGTACCCCGCCCGCGTGCGGTACGGGGGCGTCCATCATTCCTTATCCAAGCTTCGAGATTCAGTGAGACGCCCGGTATTGTCCCTCCCGAGGTCATAGCCTCAACGTTGGTAAAAGGGCTCTTCTCGCCGACTGCCTGCTCCTAGTATCATGCCTCGAAGCAGGAAGCTTTAAATTGTTCTTTGGTCTTCATAAGGGTCCAAGCCACAACCAGAAATTTCGCAGCCAGTTTTACCTTCATCTTGAGTTTAATACCTCGTTCAAACTCACGACCTTTGAGGAGACGGCTGAAGTAATTCCTGATGTCAGGGTTCAGTGTCGAGGCGACCATGGCAGCCTGCACCAGGGCGTACCGAAGCGCTGCTTTTCCTTGCTTGGAGATCACCGGCTTGGCGGTATCGCTACTCTTGCCGCTACGCTCGGCACTTAGATCAAGTCCTGCCGTTCGCAAAACCTGCTTGCGGTTCTCAAAGCGGAAGGGATCACCGATGGCAGCAAGAACCATTGTCGAGACTATGGGGCCAAAGCCAGGAATGGACAGAAGACTTTGATACTCAGGGAATTGTTTCGCTACCGTTTCCATCCGGTGTTCGTTGTCTTTGACCATTGTTCTGACTGCTTTCAGCTTAGCCACCAAGCTTTGGGCCTCCCAACGGGCCGCAGCATGCACTTGGCATCCTGCAGACTCGTTCGCGATCTTCCAAAGCTCATGTAGACGTTTTTCCTGTAGTGGGCTGACGGCTTTCTTTGTGATCCGCTTCAGGAATACGTCGAAATCGAGCTTTGCGATCTCTCGCGGATCAAGGCAATGTTGAGCTATAGATAGAACAAGATCATCCGGCTGTCCTGCATGGGTGTAGAGCTTGTCCAGTTCAGGGAAGTACTGTGCGAAGACGTTGTTCCTCAGTCGCATTCGTAGAGCGTGCTCCTCTTTCTTCAGCCTGGATCGGAAGGAGATGAGGCTTCTCAGCTCCATCAGGTGCTCTTGCGGTATGTCGTAAAACAGGCATCGACTCTGCCCAACAAGATCCGCAACGTTGGCGGCGTCTTTTTTGTCGTTCTTGTCCCAGCGGCCGTCGAGAAGCGCGCGGTTTTTCGCGACAGCGACATTGGAGACATAGACTACATGCTCTTGATTGCGGATTAGGTATTCCGCCAGAGGCTTGTGATAGGAGGCTGTAGGTTCAAGTCCGTAAAGAATTTCGCCCAGTCCGTTCTGCGCGAGTAGGAGTCTCGCAAGGCTTCTCAGGTTCTCAAAGCCTTTTATGCTATTGTCAAAGACCAGGTTCTTGTAGAGAGTTCTTCCATTTGGGGTGCCGAAAAAGGCGTGATGCTTGTCTTTCGCAACGTCGATTCCAACAAGTAAGAATTTTTCGGAACCTCTGACTGATGACTTTATATGCCTGAAGAGGTCAAGGCGATCTACAGCGCAGTCCATGTTGTTCCTCCTGTTAGTAGATAGTGTGGATATCCAATAACAGGCGGAGGGGAAATTAACAAGACTGGTATGACGAGGACTTTCCGCGTAACTTCAGCGGGTTAGCAAAGGCCATAGGTCTTATATAACGTAGGTAGTTTATGTACAATATTGCTTAATAAGCTTCATAAGCTACCTACGTCCCCTCGTCCCCCTAAGAGGCATGATATGTTACATAGATCACCTCCCCGCCCCCTGCTCTACCCCCAAATCCACCCCCACATCAAGCAGCGCTATCTCTTAAGGCCATATTTAACCTTAAAATCTTTCACCCACTCAGACGTCCCTGTCTCCTCTATCGCATGAACCACCTCTTGGATCGTGATGCTCACGATTCGGTGCCGGAGCTTCTCAGGAACCAGATCACAAAGAAAGGGCATAAGCCCTCTTTTGATTTTTTCATCCTTGCTCGTACAGAAGAAGGTGGGACTGCGCTCGTCGCTTAGCAAAACAAATGTCCCGCTCATTTCCAAGGCAAAAAGGACTTCTCTAAAAAACTGGTAGTGACTGGCGAATATGCATGTTTTTTCGCTACCGAGCGGGCCATCCAAGAAACCATTCTTTTCCAACAGAGTCCAATATTTCCGACCAATGTGATGCAGATAACATTGATGAAAATCGCCGACAGGGCTTCGTCCCTCGCAATCACCATTCTTGAAGACAGAGCAGGCGCCGAACTCCTTCTCAACCAGCTTACTTTCGATGAAGATCTTTGGCTCTCCCGCCGAATCCTGAATCATGAAATCGATAGATGTCGGCTGCCCGCTGTCTTCATTGAAAATATCGCGGTTCTCGTACTCGAATTTCCCTTCAGCATCTTCACCCGGCCAGATGACCCCATGAGACTCCAGCACCTTGCGCAGCGGGTCAAGATTATTGTCAACAACGAGAGGTCCAAGTAGGTTGAAAAGGAGAGCCTGACTGCTCAGGCCGTGGTGGACATATTTGTGGAGGGGAAAGCCTTTGTTACCTTTGCGCTCTAGTCGATCACTCTTGATAAAAGTGACGACCTTCTGATCAATAATGTTGTGGTGCCAGTTGTCATAAGTATCGAGGCAGTAGGGATATTTATCATGCTTTGGATACCCCTTCGACGTGAACCAGGCTTTGGCCGTCTCGCGAAGTGATTTTTCGAAATCAGCATGCCGTGGATACGGCCAAGTACGGGAACGTGCCCTGCTGTTTTTCTCTTGATCGTTGGTCATATAAAAACGTCCTTTTACAACAAAGTGGTGCCGGCGTCAGGAACAAGACCGGTCATCCCGAAAATCTACCCTATGCATGTGTATGAGGGGACGCAGCTAACATTAATGTTGGGGGAATCTGGGGTCAGGCTTGCAAAGTTGCAATCTGGTTGACTCTCGATCACTAACTTTGCAACAATGCAAGCCTGACCCCGGCTTTCCCCGATCTGTGGGGCTGGTGCACCTGCCTGGTTGGGACTTCCGTTTCTCGCTCAACAGGTATCAAATGAACGGTCCCCACTGCTCCTAATCCGGGAATTGTTTGAGCATTGCTATACGCTTCTTGGTGAGCCACGTCCGCCAACTCTCTTCGGTAACCTGCGGATACTTCTGGCGACCGAATGCGACCCAGGCTTCCCGATACTTTAACCAGGCCCTCTGCGTGTGTTTGATATCCGACTGCATCACGCTTCCCGAATCGAAGTCTTTCTTGCTTTGAATCTTGCCGTATACCGTGTTCAGCTCCCGGTCCGTGTTTATAAATTCGGCGTGGGTGTAGCGCGGCAGTTTCCCTTTTTCGAACTGAACAACGGCGTTGACAAATTCCTTCGAAAGTGTAGATTCCTCCTCGATCTGGAGGGCAGCTCTGGCGGTGCCGGTTGTATCCACTTCGTTTCTTACGTGCGCTTCTGAAAATTTATCGAAGGACTGCTTTAAGAGGGCGAACTCCTGTTTATCCTTTTCGCCCCACTTCGCTAGGATGCCGTCAAGGTTGCGTTTGCGTTTGGCGTCCGCAAATCGTTGCTCACGTCCGGCGCAGTGTCCCTGCATGTACCCGCTCGTGATGTCGTCGCAGAGATCGAACGCCTTGCCTCCCTTGGTCTTTTTCAGGTCCAGAAGGTGCTGAATTCGATACTCCATCTCGGCAGGGGCTCCGTCGAGTTTGCAAGCGAATTTTATGGCGAAATCGGGATTCTTCTTCACTCCGTTACCGTTTGCGTAGATCATCATGAGGATCGCCGATCCCCCAAAAACGATGTCGTCTCCTCGGTCTATCTCAAGGTAGGCACAGTGGCGAGCTTTCGTCGGATCAGGCGTGATATCAAAGCCGTAATAGAGGTTCGCCGATTCGCATTTGTCGAGAGATTTTGCGGCTTCCGCGTCAGGTCGATCTTTGACGGGCAACTGCATCTTTTCCACCTTTTTGCACACGCCCTCCCACCTATTGACATCGCCAAAGCTTTGGACGGGGAACATCAAGAACAAGAGTGAGAAAAATACTCCCTTTATCTTCAGAAGGATCGCACGCTGATGAATGGCTTGAACATATTTCATTTCTTCTCCAACGCCTTCAGGCAGAGCGGCGGAGCGGGCAAGCTTTTATAGGCTTCCACCAACTCTAATCGTCTGCTTAGTCCGCTCCAGCCGTCTGGTTGTGCGTCACTTCCGCGTCAGCATTTCAAACGCAATATAGTCATGGGGGACGTTGTTGGTATTTTGATTTTTGAACAAATTCTCGAACGCAGCAGCTAGCCAGCGAAAGTCAAAATATCAACAACGGCCCCCTCTGTTCCGTCAGTTTTTTATCTACTTCTACAAATTGCGGAGTGTATCTTCCGTATTACGGGCACTTATCGGCACGCAACCTATATATTTCTAATTTCTCGAATGGACTCGGCTTCCATCCCATGATCTCGTTTTCATATTTCTGAACCATGCTGTCGGAAACAAGGGTTTTGTGTGGAATCTCGAAAGATTGTTCACTGAACCGATTTATGACATTGTAATCAAGCTCAATGCCTTCTTCGCCTCGATAACTTTCAAAAATTGCATACCTTTTTGGACTTTTCCCAGCTTCTTTTTTAAGATGTTTACTCTGTTCTGAAGTTAATCTGAAAATGTACGGTGTATATCTGTTGTCCCTGCATCGGTAATACAACTCGATTTGCTTCTTCTGTTCGGCTGTAAGAGTAAGGACAGTCACTTTTCCCTCTGGGAATCTCCCTGCCTTAAACATGTATCCGTCAGCATAAGCATTAGCGCCGGCGAGTAAAATAAATATGGCTATAAGTTTCTGCATGGCATTCATTCGTATCCTCGGCCAACGGACCCAACGGGACGCACATAAGATCATAAGTTTCCTTCCACCAGGTTCTGTAATTGCCATCCTTTTCCCTCTGCCAAACGCTCACCGCGCTCAACAGATTGAGTGACTGCTGATACGAGCCCGTCTCGGCATAACTGCCCACGTCACAGCGAGAATCTTATGATCTTATGTGCGTCCCCTTGCCTTTCTCTTACTCCTGCTAAGGATCGGCCTGGCTCCGCAGCTGAAGCATTGCTGCATCAAGTATGGCGTTCCATTCCTTCAATTGATCGTCCGTCAAAAGTGACAGGTCGGCTGCTTGCATTTCTTCGGGGACAGTGCCTGCCCAATCGCTGACATGGCGCCTCATAAATTTGAACTTGGCCTGCTGAAAGGTGAGTCCGGTAAGTTCCATGATCCGCGTGATGCTTTCGGTATGGTTGTATTGATCAGGTGTCGGCGCCTCACTCCATCCCTCGAATCCGTTGACGATTTCGTAGGTGCACGAATGGCAGACGGGAGCCTGTAACAGATCACTCCAACAAAAATCGTCCTCATCATCCTGATGCTCAGGACATAGAGGGCACCTATACCCCTTCGGTACCGAGATCATTATTTGACCAGATATCTGCGCTCAAGCCACAACTTCCAGGCATCAAACTCCGCATTGCCATGTATCGAGGAGATGAATTTTTCAAACGTGCAACCAAAGACGTGCTCCCTCCCGTTTGTGCTCAGCAGGGATCTGTACTTACCCAGCGCGTTGTGAAAATGCTCATTGCCGTCGGGAAACAGCGTGATGGAATAGAACTCGTCAAGATCGCCATGCTTCACCATGGACAGGCCAAGTAAATGGGTTCTCCATATCTGGCGCAGTTCATCGGTCCCGAAGATGTCATCGTCGGGATCAATGAATTCACCTGACCAACGCGCAGTCTCCCAGTAAAGAGAATCTTTGTTCTCGACATTGACCTTCTCAGTTATCCCGATCCGATACGACTGTTCGGTATACTTGACCTCGATGCCGATCCCACACTTCGCCCCACCTGGCTTCATCACTTCAAGGTATGCATCAAATGCGGTCCCGTCACCCAGATAGGGGCGAACCGATTTATCCGGAGCGAACTCGATGTGAATGTTCGACACAGTGTCACATGCTATTCCAAACGCATCGAAGATAATACCGGCCGCTGCCAACCGGTCACAATCGAGCGGAGCCAGCATGTTGAAGGGGATATGCTCGCTTCGCAGCATGTCCGCATCTCGCTTTTTGGAATAGCCTGGATATTTTCTCCGAAGAACCTCACGCGAGTTTAAATGGGCATAATAGTTCAGCAGTTCCCGGGCATCATGCTCATTCAACCGGTTACCATATTCGTCATCTGCCACCTTTAGCACTTCTGCCCGGTATCGCGATTGATGCAGTCGTGCTGCCGCCTTGAATGGGTCGTCCAAATGGTACTGATTGCCTAGTTTCATTGAATCTATCTCCGGGTTAAAGGTTACACGGGCTAAAGTGTGTTAGGGGGACGTCCCTCTGCCCTTTTACCAAACCGTACTCCCCTTAAAAACCGCTCCGCCGTCAGTCACGGCAACAAGAGTCGATCCGTTAATGGCGATGGACGTGAAGTCCCCGGTGTGAGTGGCCGGAATATTCACCAAACTCCAAGAACTGCCTCGATTCAAGGTTTTGTAGAGAGCGCCGCGTGTACCTGCATAGATGGCATGCATGTCGGGATCTATCGCTAGCGAAGTCACGGGATATACCATGGAACTGGGACCTTTGAAGGTCCAAGAGTCCCCTCCGTCGGTGGAGGCGTACACTCCGCCGTAACCTCCGGCATAAACGCATTGCGTGTTGGCGGGATCTATCGCCAGGGAATAGACCATCTTGGAAAACGGCATGCCTGAGTTCTTAGCGACCCAAGTGGCGCCACCATCGGTCGACTTGAACACCCCGTCGTAGGAGCCCGCATATACAACACCGCTGTGTGCAGGATCGACGGCGAGGGCATAAACATAACCAGTCAGGCCTCCGGCTGTCGCCCAGGAACCGCCACCGTCGGAGGATTTGAAGACGCCATTACTCGATCCCACATATATCGCCCCATCTGCCGGATCAACGGCCAAAGACGCGGTGTTGGGATAATAGGTGGTGGGGATACCTGGATAAGTGATGCCCAGTCCGTCGTTAGCGGCGCTCCACGAGTCGCCGCCATCGACGGACTTGAAGACTCCCCCGAAAAGTATCCCTGCATACAAGGTCTGCGCATTGCGCGGATCAAGTGCAAGGTTGTTTACAGAGCCTGTCTGTCCACCGTTAGCCAAGCTCCACGACCCTCCGCCGTCGGTTGAACTGAATACGCCGTCCCATGTCCCGACAAAAATGCGCTGCGTGCCGGCAGCCCCGGAAATGACTGCCGCCTTGATGACGGCGGCAGCAAAGCCGGTATTGGCGGCGGTCCACGATACTCCGCCATCGATGGATTTGAAAACGCCGGCGCTGGTCCCCACATACATCGTCTGGCTGTCGGCGGGATCGACAGCAAGCGCGCGCGTCTCCACTCCAGCAAGGGGTGTCCCGAGGACATTCCAGTGAACACCGCCGTCGGTGGAGCTGGTGAGTTTGTCGCCAGTGGCAGCGTACAGGGTCTGGCCGTTGTTGCTGAATGCCGCGGCCAAAACAACTGCTCCGGACACGCTTCCCCAGGTACCGCCACCGTCAGTGGATTTGAAGACCCCTCCACCGGTGCAGGCGTAAACGACGCTGTTGTTGCGGGCGTCGATCACTATTGACCGAACGTATCCCGTGGCAATCTTCACGGTCTGCCAGGTGAGGCCGCCGTCGCTCGACTTCAAGACCCCGATATCGGCTGCAGTTGCACCTGACTCGGATCCATATAAGTTGGCTGTCCCCGCATAGATAACCTGACTGTTGGTGGGATCGACTGTCAAAGCCGGAAAGGAAAGGCCGCTATATACGCAACTCCAGCTCGCACCGGCATTCGAGGACTTGTAGATACCGCTGCCGCTACCGACGAAGACGTTGCGGCGATCGGCGCTGTCGATGGCAATGGAAACGATCGATCCTGGGAAAGTGTACTGTGACAGGCCGGAATTAGCTGCGAACCACGACGAGGCCGCGTTGGTGGACTTATAGAGCCCGGCAGAGGTGCCGGCATAGACCGTCCGACTGTCGGTCGGATCAATGGCGATGCAGTATACCTGCAACTCTGGCAACCCGGTGTTCACTCTGGTCCAGGAGGCGCCACCATTGGTGGACCTGAACACCCCGCCGTTGTTGGTGGCTGCATAAACAGTGAGATGTGAAGAGGGGTCCACGGCTAGAGCATTTACGGCTCCCCCCTCAGGCCCGTTCACCTGCTGCCAGGTGGTAGTACCCAGCGTTACCGACGGGGTTCCTCCCCCGCCCCCGCCGCACCCGGAGAGAGCCACAGTCAGGGCACAACACAAGACCACCACCACATAAATGTAACGACTCAAACTTCCCCCCCGCCTCATTCAATTGCGCCCTCTGCCACCCAATAACCATCCCACCCCAAAAGTCAGGACACACCCCACTCAAAACTCTGCATCCAGTCCACGCCACCGTCACCGCCGTCGGAGCCGTTGTACTTGTAGGTGAACTTCAGCAGCATGCCTGGTTCCACGGCAATCGGAAGCTTGACGCTGAAGGGAAAGATCTCGTCCTGTTTCACCTGGCGCGGGATGACGAAGCAGACATTGCGGGCTGTTGTTTTGCCTGCGGCATCGACTGCTGCGATCCAGATCTCGATCCCTTCCATGAAGGCGTAGCGGAGATTCTTCCCCACTCCCTCCACGACCGCTTCCATTCCCGCCTGCTTGATCTCCCAGGCCAAAGCCATGTCGAACTGCGAATAGTGATTCGGCAATGACTTCAACCGCTCACTGTTCACATCGCTGGACGTTGGGCTACCGCTGAAGACGGTCGACAGAAACTGCGAAAGCTTTCCCATTTATCACTACCTCTGGGGCCAAGGCGAGATCATCGTGCTGTTAGCGAGGCCTCGGGGAGCTCTTTCCGCTCTCTTTTGTGGCCGCTTACTGTCAGATGACCTGTCCGGTTGCATCTAGTTCGTCTACTTTATGTGCTTTAAACAGAAATATTTAACCATGGGGAAATCTATCAGATTTCTAATCCACGAGCAACCACTTATGTGACAGAGTGAGGGGGGACGTTTGAGTGTAGTAAGACGGGATCGTAAAAGACGGGACAGGTTCCCCCTCGGCGGCTGGCGCACGAGGGGGACGAGGCGGGAAACGTTGACTTCTACTGCTCACATTTAAAAGAGTCCGGATATGCAGCTATGGCATCAATAGTCTGGGTGGGAATGGTTTTGAGAAAGTCGGTTTTGCCGAAAGCGTCTCCCAGGAGCTTGCGGTTCGCCTGCTGCGTATAAGCTTGAAAGCTCTTGCTTACATTCCCGCTGCCGGCATCGATATCGACCATCTGGACCGGCGCGGTGCAAGAAAAATCCGTATCCTTCAGATCAACCACCCGTGTCTTCGCATTGGTTGCGGTACGGTAAAAGGCTTTCAGGTTGTTGATGTCGTACACGATACTCCACTTCGTCCTGTCCCCTTGAACCACGTCTTTCAGCATGCCAAAGGCGTGGTCAACCGGTGTCTTCACGGCTTTAGCTTGGGCGAGGTGGTGAGCACCGGAATAGTCGATGCCGATGTAACGATGAAAGGCAGGGCTCATAGTGATGTGGGCTCAAGGAAAGTCACGGCATTTGGAATCAGGCCCTGCGGTAGAAGACCATGCCGACCCGCTGAATATGGGCGAGTAGTTCGGCGTTATCTATACCGGTCAGCACGGAAAGGTCTATCTTGTACGGTAAAAGCAGATCATCGAGCTCGTTTTCGATCTTAAGTTGCAGGGCGTGAGTCACCCCCTCCCCCACCATCGTCAGGTCAATATCTGAACCGTTTCTGTGCCTTCCCATTGCTCGGGAACCATACAGTATCACTTCTTCTATCTCGGGATATCGGGAGAAGACGGAACGGATCTTTTCAATAGTGGCCTCTTTCAGCCCGGAGTCAGCCAGCACCGCTTAACGCCCCTCCTCAACCAGAGACTCCATTTTTTCTCTTAGTGCGACAAACAGCGGATAGTACCGCGCAAGGATGTTACGCATGATCTCGTCTGCAGTCTCCTCATTGTAGGTATGGGAGGTCTTGTTACGGTCGGCGTACATTTCCATCCACCCATCGCCGTCAATGATGAGGCCGGTACTGAAGGCTTCCCTGATCGCATCCCTCGAACCGTAAATAGAGTTGCTCCCCCTGCTGGCGAGAAAATCCTTAATTACGTTCCAAGCCAATTCATAGGTATACTCGAAAGCCTTGATAAGACCTTGTTCCTCAAGCTCGTTGAGTTCTCCTTTGGCAATGAATTTTGTCAGCTGAGACAAGGCCTTTTTGTAGTTGGCAAGGCGCTGCTGCCAGCGAATGTCTGAAGTCTCCATTTCGTCCCTCATGAAAAGCTTACCTGAAGTCACGTCTGCGAAAATTTCCTATTTCTGCAGCGTGAGTTGCACCGAAATCTATCAGATTTCTAATTCACGAGCAACCACTTATGTCACGGGAAAACGCGAGGACTTCACTGTGTTTTGCGTAAAGCGGAATGGTGGTGGGGAAGGTAGAAGTGGTAGAGCCGCTCGTGCGAGCAGCAATGAAACATTGGGGCAACCGGCGGTTACCCCTTCTGATTTTTACTGGCAAGGAAGCGGTACAGCGGAACCGGCATGAAAACCTTCCCGATTCTCCGGGAAAGATATGCCGCCAGCAGGAAGGGAATAATGAGGGTGTGCTCGTCGGTCATCTCCATGATGATGATCACCGCGGTCAAGGGCGCCTGGATGGCGCCGGAAAAGAAGCCGACCATGCCGAGGAGCCCGCACACCTTGAAATTCTGCAGGTGCAGTAGTTTGGCGACGGTGAAGCCGAAGCCGGCCCCGATGGAAAGACAGGGAGAAAAAATGCCGCCGGCCATCCCGGAAAGGTAGGAAAGGACGGTGGTCGCGAACTTCGCTATCCCCAGTCCCGCCGGCCACTGTTCGATGGAGGAACTCTCGAGGAAACTGCGGGTGACTTCGTACCCCGATCCGGCAGAGGCTCCGTCGGTCAACAGGCCGATGGCAGCGCAGACGATGCCGCAGTAGAGCGCTCTCTTCCACGGCTGAGGAGGGAGGCCGAACAGTTCCGGAAAGGCAAGCAGCCGGGCGAATGCACCCCCCATGATCCCGCCGACGACGCCGAAAATAAGCGTTTCAGGGACCAGCAGGTTCGGCGTAAGCGTGACGGCGGGATGACCGAAGTAGAGGTAGTTGCCGGCTAAGGCCATCGCCGCGATACCGGAAAGGATGACGGCGAGCATCACCATTTCCCTGAAACGCCCGAATGCCCCCTCGGTCACTTCCTCCAGCGCAAAAGCAATCCCGGCGAGGGGGGCGTTGAACGCCGCCGCGACGCCCGCCGCGGCACCTGCGGTCAGGAAGGTTTGAAAATCGACCTGGGGAAGGACCTTTCGTGTCATCCGCCCGAAAAAGGCAAAGACCGAGGCTGAAATCTGGACGGTGGGGCCCTCGCGCCCGATGGAAGCGCCGGCGATTATGCCTACGCAACTCGATATCACCTTTACCACTGCGGTGCGTAGCGAGACCAGGGGGCTATGCCACGGTGGCTCGTGCTTATTGCCGTGGGCCCTGTCTATCGCTTCGAGCACCTGGGGAATACCGCTGCCTCGAGCTTCGGGGCCGAATCTTTGAACGATCAAGGTTGCGGCGACGAAAAGCAGCGGTGTGGCCGCGGTCATGAGATAGGAATGGGCGTGAAACAGTCCGAAGAACACGGCCTGGCAAGCGGAGATGAGACGTGCGAAGAGAACGGCGGCGCATCCGACAAGAAGTGCCGCCGTCCAGATCGTGACCTGCATGTAGCTTTTCTCGCGCAGCTTCCTGAGGTAGCGCTGGTAGCCTTTCGATGTATCGAGGGGTTCTTGCTCCCCTCCCCCATTTTGTTCTTCTTCGTTCATCGTAAAAACCTTCTCATTGCAGGATTAAAAGCGGCGGGCCATCCCACGATACCAGCCGTCACGGCTTCGTGCAACTTGTGCGACACCGGTTTCACACCGCCTTGGCGCTGCTCCGCAGTTGGATGACCAGGTTGCAGAGCTCGGAGCAGAGGATGCCGGCGAGCATGAGGGTGCAGCCCAGGAGTCCCCGGGCTCCCAGCACTTCACCGAGGAAGAACCATCCCCAGATGGCGGCGAAGACGCCTTCCGCGCTCAAAATCACCGCGGTGTGCGCGGGATGGGCGTCGCGCTGCGCCACCACCTGCATGGTGTAGGCAAAGCCCACGGAGATAAGGCCGCCGTAGAGAATGGGACGCCAGGCGGCAAAGACCGCGGCAAGGGTCATGGACTCGAAGACGAACGCGGTGATCAGGCTTAACACCGAGCAGACGGCGAACTGCAGCGCGGAAAGCTTGAAGGGGTCCAGGCGCGGGGAGAGCCAGCCGATCAGGAGCACGTGTCCCGCCCAGAATACGGCGCCGATCAGTTCCAACAGGTCGCCGATGCCGATGGTGAACCGGTCGGTGACGCTCAAAAAGAAAAGGCCGACGGCGGCCAACACGGCGCCGAGGCAGGTGCCGATGCGGGGGCGCTGTCCCCAGAACATGCCCAGAAGCGGCACGAGGACGACGTAAAGTCCCGTGATGAAACCGGCGTTCCCCGCCGTGGTGTAGGCGATGCCGACCTGCTGCAGCGAAGCACCCATGAAGAGCGCGCCCCCGGCCATCAGGCCGCCGTACAGCAGCGCGCGGTTCCCTGCTTGCGGCAGGCTGCCGTGATAAGGCCCCTGCCGGCGCCGATTCAGATACACCAGGGGGAGCAGGGAAAGGCTCCCGAGCGCGAAGCGGACACCGTTGTAGGAAAACGGGCCGAGAAAATCGAGTCCCTTGCGCTGCGCGACGAAACCGCCGCCCCAGATGGCGGCGATCAGAAGAAGGAGAAGATCGGACTTGATGGTTTTGGACTGCATGCTGTTCCTTATTTAATATATGGTGCCGCGCGACGTCATCGCGGCCGGCTAGTGTCCCTGCTTTTCCCCCGAAAGTCAAGAGGACCGGAAGGACAGCTTGCCCGTCTGGAATCGCTGGCAAAAGATCCTTATGTTTTTCCCCCTGTCCTTTTGCAGGCGATTCTGTTACTATGGATCGTTATGGGCGAGAAGCTGATCTGCAACAACAAGAAGGCCTTTCACGACTACTTCATCGAGGAGCGTTACGAGGCGGGCATGGTGCTGCAGGGGACCGAGGTAAAGTCCCTGCGCAACGGCAAGGCCAACCTGAACGACTCTTTCGCCATGGTGAAGAACGGCGAAGCCTTCCTGCACAACTTCCACATCAACCCGTACGATTTCGGCAATCGAGAGAATCACGATCCCGACCGGATGAGGAAGCTGTTGTTGCACAAGAAGGAAATCGTGAAGCTCTTCTCCAAGATCAGGGAGCAGGGTTACACGCTGATCCCGCTTCGGGTGTACTTCAAGGACGGCAAGGTCAAGACCGAGCTGGGACTCGCCAAGGGGAAGAAGAACTACGACAAGCGCGAAGTCATGAAGGCGAAGGACATGCAGCGCGATGTCGTGGTCGCCATGAAGGAAAGAAACCGCGGCTCAAGGGACAGGGATTAACGGCCGTTCAACGTTCAACGTTCAACGTTCGATGGAGCTCGACCCTGAATGGCACGGGCAGCGTGACAGCACGGCAAGGCCGGTAAACGGCCGTTCAACGTTCGCCGTTCAACGTTCGATGGAGCTCGACCTGAATGGCACTGGCAACGTGACAGCACGGCAAAGCCGGTAAACGGCCGTTCAACGTTCGACGTTCAACGTTCGATGGAGCTCGCCCCTGAATGGCACCGGCAGCGTGACAGCACGGTAAGGCTGCTAAAACAGACGTAAAGTTTGAACCTTTAGCAGATGATCGCAGTTAACATGGAACGTTGAACGTTGAACGTTTTTTCAGATTTTAAGGGGGTGTAAAGGTTTCGACGGGGGTAAGAAGCTAAGGTTGCATGCCGAGGTCCGGGTGGCTCGTTAAACAATCCGGGACGCATTAAGCGCCGACAACTACGAATACGCTTTAGCAGCTTAATAACCTGCTAACGTTCTACCTACCATCTCCCACGTGGAAGGATAGAACGTCATTCAGTGGGATAGTTTCAGGGAGAGTCCGTGGCCCTGCGGCGAAATCAAGCGGAATCGCGACTCAAGTATCCCGCCCTGTGGAGCCTTGAGGGGCTAAACTTAAAAACAGGTACAAGCATGTAGACGCCTTATGTGTACGATTCTCGGACGCGGGTTCGATTCCCGCCACCTCCACCATTAGGGGGTCTTAAAAGATCCAAATAAAGAAAAAGCCCTGAGAAATCAGGGCTTTTTCTTTTATCAGCGTCCAGTGTAGTATGGTGGTAACCATTGACAGCGGGGGTATTTGGGGGTACAAGAAGCGAAATGTACCCCCAAAACAAATCTGATACCCCCACGTGGAGGTTGCCGTGGCACTGACGGACGTAAAGATACGAAATACCAAGCCGGGAGCGAAGCCGATCAAGCTTTCGGACAGCGAGGGGATGTACCTCCTGATCAATCCCGGCGGCGGGAAATACTGGCGGCTCAAATACCGCTTCGAAGGGAAGGAAAAGGTGCTGGCCCTCGGGACCTACCCGCAGGTACCGCTCGCCGAGGCGCGCGACCTGATGCGGGCGGCGCGCAAGGAGTTGCGGAACGGCGTTGATCCCGGAGCGGCCCGCCGGGCGCAGAAGTCTGCCCGGGAACAGCGGGCGGCGAACAGCTTCGAGATCGTGGCCCGGGAGTGGTGGGAGCGGTTCAAGCCGACCTGGACCGAGGGGCACGCGCAGACCATCCTGGCCCGCCTGGAACAAAACGTATTTCCCTGGCTCGGTGGAACCCCCATCGGGGAGATCGAGGCACCGGAACTCCTGGCGGTGCTGCGCCGGATCGAGGCGCGGGGTGCCCTGGAAACGACGCACCGGGTCAAGACGATCTGCGGCCAAGTGTTTCGGTACGCCATCGCCACGGGGAGGGCGAAGCGCGACGTCGCCGCCGACCTTAAAGGGGCCATCCCCCCGGCCAAGGGGCGCAACCATGCCGCCATCACCGAACCCAAGGAAGTGGCACCGCTATTGCGCGACCTCGACGCCTACCAGGGCGGTTTCGTGGTGAGGTGCGCCCTGCGACTCGCGCCGCTCGTCTTCGTGCGCCCCGGCGAGTTGAGACAGGCGGAATGGTCCGAGATCGATTTTGAAGCGGAACAGTGGAACATCCCGGCGCAGCGCATGAAGACCAAGGCACCCCACATCGTCCCGCTCGCCACCCAGGCGCTGGACATCCTGAAGGAACTGCAGCCTTACTCCGGCACCAGCCGCTACCTGTTCCCCTCCGGGAGATCCTTCGACCGCTGTATGTCCGAGAACACCGTCAACGCCGCCCTGAGAAGAATGGGGTATGACGGGGACGTGATGACCGGCCACGGCTTCAGGGCCATGGCGCGGACCATCCTGGACGAGGTGCTGCAGATCCGGGCGGATTACATCGAGCAGCAACTGGCCCACGCGCTGCGCGACCCCAACGGTCGCGCCTACAACCGCACGGCCCACCTAGCCGAGCGGCGCAAAATGATGCAGACCTGGGCGGATTACCTAGACGGCCTTAAGGCGGGAGCGAAGGTGCTTCCGTTCAAAAGAGAGGCCTAGGACAGAGATTACAAGAGGCCCCTTGCCGGAAGACAAGGGGCCTTCTTTGCCATCACTGCACTGCTTCCGATACGCGCCACTTGTGCCGCCTTCTTATGATGAGCCTTTCTCAAGCAGAGCCCGGATCGACTGGACCGTCCAGGCGGAAACCCGATCCGAGAGTTTGACCGGCGGCGGATAAATCCCCTTCTTGATCCCGGCATACCATCCCGCCCGACTCACCGGGAAAAGCGGGGTGATTGCGGGCCTCGGCGTCTTCGGTCCTCTGCCTGATTTCCTGTTCGCCGCCGCCTGTTCGCTGGTAACTTCCCTTTGCCCGATGATCTGGGGCAGCCTCACGTACCCGTCGCCGGGCAGCACGTTCGTGTCGTTCATGTGCAACCTCCCTGTCGCTTCTCTGTACGTTAGGTCCTACCGGTCAACTCATGTCGGCGCCAATCGGCCGGTTCTGCCGGTCAGGCAGTACCTGGCGCAGAGGGGCCAACACAAAGCTTGGAAACATTTAACCACAGTATTCCCGCCCGTGCTCCAAATGATGAGGAAAAGCGCTCCGCATCCTCAAAACCGGGGTAAGATTTCGGTGCACCTGCAACAGAAGTGACCACGCTGGAAACCAAATGGTTGAACATGTAAATTATTTGTATTAATATGTACATTATCTTGTATTGATGTGTACAAGATTTTGTATCAAAGGATACAATATGGAATATCGACTCGGAAAAGAGCAGCTCTTTGAGGTTCTGGAAGAGTGGAACCGGCGCCTGAAGCGCCGGGTGCACCTGATCGCCTGCGGCGGCACCGCCCTCACGCTTTTAGACATCAAGGCCTCGACCAAGGACGTCGACTTCGTGGTGCCAGTCTTGAAGGAGCACGCCTACCTCACCCGGAACCTGGAGCAGATGGGGTACCAGAGGGTAACCCAATCGGGGTGGCAGCGCCAGGGAGAGATCTTCCAGTTCGACCTCTTCCCGGGAACGAACATCCACACCACGGGGCTCCTCGCCTCGCCGCTGGAGGAAGGAAGGCATTACCTCCTGCGCGAGTATTCGCACCTGTACCTCGGCATCCTCAACTACTACGACCTCATCTGCAGCAAGCTGATGCGGGGCACCAGGGTGGACTTCGACGACTGCCTGATGCTTGCCGAAGCGAAGATCTCGGAGATCGACGTCGACCATTTGGTGGCGCATTTTCAGGAGATGATCCTGTACGACATCTCCGAGGCAAGGCTTAGACCGCACATCGAGCATTTCGTGGATCTGCTCAGGGAAAAGGGACTTCATGGATAACCGGGAACTGATGAAAAGCCTGTCCAGGCTCGGCCTGCCGATGTTCGAGCCGGACGAGGCGCTGGACGTGAACGAAACGGTGGCCGAGGTGGTGAAAAACGGCGACGGACGGCTCTGGGAACTGTTCCCGGTGCTTTTGGCGAATGCCTCCGAAGACTACCGCTTCAGCTTCGAAAAGGTCCGGCAGCGCCTGCCGGAAGAGCGGGACCGCCACAATCTGAACCGGCTCTGCCTCCTGTCGCTCTCCCTCTACGCGCTTTACCACCTGGAGTTCACGTGGGCCGCGAAGTACAAAAAGGAACTGCCCCCGAAAGAGAAAGAGCAGGTTAAAGCGTGGCGCAAAGACCTCGAATCGGGCCAGCCGGTCACCTGGGAGGGAGCGGAATTTTCGCCGGAGCGCCTGAAGAAAAATTTCGAACTGTACGTGGAACAGAATGCGGAACGCACCCGGCGCAGGAAGGAAAGGTACGACGAATTCTCCCTCGCATTCGCGCTCTCCCAAGTATTCTCGCCTAAACAGACAGACCTCTTCAGGCGGAAACTGGAGGGGCTTCCCATGACCAAAACGGAGCAGGAGTACTACTCCCGGTCGGTCAAAAAGAAGGTGCTGGCCCTTGCCAACGCGGAACTGCACGCGCTGGCCCGGAAGCTTTTGGAACAGTAAAAAAGCGGAGTCGGTGCGGGGCGCTCCCCGCCTCAACAAGGGTCGGTTCGGAGGGGGACGGTGCAGCGCGAGCGGAGCCGTACCCCGGAGAACGGGCCGGGACCGCCTGAAGCTGCCGGCGGGTCAGCGCCGGCTGCTTCGGTCCAAAGCATAGGGCCTTTTGCTCCTTCCTAGGCGGCGGCTGGAGCCCCCCTGTCAATCGAAAGCGTGCGGACCAGCGATCCGTTGGAAGCGTGCATGCTCGGCTTGATCGTGCGCGACCAGCTGTTTTTCCAAGACTTGGAAAAAGTATTTTGTCTTGTCGGCGCCCAGTGTTTTCTGATCCAGAAGCTCCACTTTTTCTATGATGGAGAGGGCCAAAACCTCCAGATTTTCGACGCGCTCCAGAAGCGTCTCTGGGAGATATACTTCCCGTTCCAGAGCATCCAGGGCGCTGGAAATGAGGTCTCCCATGGAGAGCTTTTGGGACTCCTGCAGTTGCATCAACCGCTCGAAAACCTCGACAGGTAATCTCTGATTCATCTTACTTTTTGCCATCTCTGATCCCTCACAACAGCTGGACCACCTGGCCCGGTTGTGATATCAGCGACTTAACGTACGTTAGGCGCCGTTCTGGCGGCAGGGTTTTCGGCCTTTTTCAAGGACTTACACCTGATGCTGCGCCGAAGGGCTGCGTCAGGTGTATAAGGAAAAAATAGAGCCGAGTGAAGCGAGGCCCGTGTTAGCTTTGACATTTGGGAACGACGTCTCACCTAGGTCACCACGGTCAACTCGCGTGTGATCTTTAGGAGCCCCCGTGGTTCTGTGCTGTAGGACGTCGGAACTGGTGCGCCCTGTCGACCTTCCCGTGGGTCCAGGCCTTTGCAGAGTGGCGCGAGGTTTCCCGCCTGGATACCCTGCATCTGCTTCGAGTCTCCCAGGAGGTGCAGCTTTACCCGGACGCCCCTTTGCCGCAGCTCATCGGCAACATCGAGCAGACGCTCCGCCTGCCTCGCCCCGAGAAAGCCCGCCTCGTCCACCCGGAGCACTACCTGTGCTTTCCGCCCCTCTGGGATGAGAATCTTTTCACCGCGACCATTAGCATGGGCGGCTCGCGGTTCGCCCTCTGCAGGGCAAATTTGGAAGCCGGATTCCCGTTTTCGAAACTGTTGAGGGTGAGGGGCCTCCCGGTGGCAAGGGACAACTCACGGGCCGCCTTTCCGGTATAGGAGAGGTTGACGGAAAGATGTTCCCTCCCCTCGGGACGCAATACCTCCTCGTTGAACCTTTCCACGATCTCCAGGGTGGATGTCTTGGCGGTTCCCGGGTCCCCGATGGTGAGGGCGACGCCCCGGCTCCCGGTCAGTTCCAGGTGAACCTCGGCTTTCTGTCCGGCCGTCAGCCGGACGCCCTCTCTCTCCTGCCAACGCTCCAGGTACGCGTCGACCTCGGGGGGGCGCGCGCGAGCCGCCTCGTCCTCGGTGATATCCCGGACCGCAAGCTCTACCACGTGCGGGGTATCGGGAGAGGTGCGGGAGATGGAAAGTTCCCTGCACCGTTCCAGATCCCGCCTCACCTGAACAAACTAGGTGCCGCAGGCCTCGAAGCCCCTCTCAAAGTAACGGGTTAACTCCTCCTTCGTGATTGAGCCCTTCGGGTCCCTGGTCTCCAACGCCGACATCTCGTATAGCCGGGCATGGGGAAACCCGGCAAAGAGCCCTTTTGCC
The DNA here is from genome assembly GCF_018986915.1 of Geomonas oryzisoli. Classification (NCBI taxonomy): domain Bacteria; kingdom Pseudomonadati; phylum Thermodesulfobacteriota; class Desulfuromonadia; order Geobacterales; family Geobacteraceae; genus Geomonas; species Geomonas oryzisoli. The sequence goes on along the minus strand of NZ_CP076723.1, from coordinate 1,250,443 downwards.
TGCCATTTCTCCACCTGATCGTCGATCGGCTTTCGCCTGTTGCAGAAATGGTCTATCAGCGCGCGGGGTCGATTTCCTTCAGCTCGATGTACATCTCCGAGCGGTCCTTCACCGTCACCTGGAACCCGCGCTCCGTGAGTTCATGTGAGAGCGCCTGCCGCTACAGACGGCCGAGCAGTTTCTGGTCCTCGAACAGCAGGTCGGTTGCGTTGGTTCTGAAGCTCCCGTGGGGTCTTAACCGCGTTCGCCAGGAAGATGTTCGAGAGGAGTTGCAGGTGTATGCTGCGCAAGGCGGCGTGGTCGAATGTGGCCGCCACCATCCCCCCCGGATGGGTTCTCTTTGCGTGCCGGTAGTGGCAGTAGTGTCGCTCCATATGATCGAGCACCGAAAGCACCGCCGCGTCGTGGGCTTCCTTCACCCCCTCGACCGCGGCGACGTAGGCGATGGAAATCGACTTGGGGGCCGAGAACGTGGTATCGTTCCCCGCCCGCCGTACCTCCATGAACTCCGATGTCTTCGGATCACGACCATGCCCCGCCGCAACCAGCTGTCCACCGTCAGGCGCGTCGCCCTTTGCACAGGGCGCGGAATTCTTCGTATCCAACCGGACCGGTGAGTCCCAGCACCTTGACCCTTTCCCGTACCACAGGCTGCATCCCGGCTCATCGGCCCCCCGAGGTAGTAGTCCTCCCTGGAGAAATAACGTCTCGCGTGTACAGCAGTCATCCCTCGGCGTAGGGTCATCATGATTATCTCCACTTTCGGCATAGCTTCGTGAAGGGGGGGCCTGTGCTTACCCTAGGTGCTGTCTAGGACCCTGCGGCTGGGCCTTGTCGAGTACGGCAGAGAGGCCATTTTAATCGATCTGGGGCTGGCTCGTGATTATACGATTCCAAATTCCTTAAACACCCCCTTCAGGTCCTGGTTCAAGCCGTACCGCGCTCTGGTTGCTATTATTTTCGGCTAATATTGGGCAAGGGGCTGCCTGTTAATTGGCGGAGTAAGGGGACTCGATTATTGAGCCGCTGACACTAAATCCACCTATAAAAGGCTTAATTTTTCCAATCCATTTAACCCACTCACTACGCCATATAACTTAAAAATGGGAAATAAAAAAACTTTCCATTAGTACGGAAATTAATGTGCCTCGGGGCGACCCTTGACTAATTAGCTCTAAATGAGCATCTTCGAGAACTGAGAACCGACACGACGATGCACCGCCAGAATTCCTGGCAATGCAGTGCCTAAGTTATTCAGAGTAGGGGAATCGGCATCGGAATCGTGGCAATTGGGCATCATGCGAACTTTTGCTATTTTACAGCAAAAGTAATAATAACCATGGAAGGAGGTGGAAAAAATGGGATATCAAAGACCTGAAATCTTAGCACAAGATATTGTGCGAATGGCAGAATGCAGGCCGAACAGTAAGCCGAGTGGAAGACCTTGTAACAAACCGGGGCCCGGCGGCCGCTAATTCAAAGTTTGGCCAAAGGCGACGGTGCCATACACTATGGCATCGTCGCCCATGTTTTGCGGAGAAAATTTCAATGTATTTTAAACGAAAATCAAACGTCATATTCAGAAATTATGGGGCTTTTGGTTATATTACCGACAATAGGAATTTTGGGTATACAAAAGCTGACAACCAGGGGAGTGACATTGGAGATAAGATTGTCTCTCAGAGTGGGGCAATTTTTCTGTCAGCTTTAGGTGAAAAAGCACAAAAGCTCGACTCAATTGTAAATAAAATACACAAGCAGTTTAGTGACGTTGATATTGAAACAATAAAGAGTGATACAGTAGAGTTTTTTAGCATACTCGAACAAGATGGTTTTATTGTGTCTGGAGATATATTGCAAGAATGTGATAAAAATGACTTTAGATTTTCCTATAAAAACTTGTCACCAATAAACGATATCGCCTCTTGTTACCCTGCTACCAAAGATGTTAGTAAATCCACACAAGATTTTTTGAATGAATATTTCAAAGACGAACCTCGATTGACAAATTTGCAAATAGAAATCACTAGCATGTGCAATGAAAGATGCGTGCATTGCTACATTCCACATGATGACAAATTAGGTCATATCAAGACTGACTTGTTTTTTAATATTTTAGAACAGTGCAAAGAAATGAAGGTGTTGCATTTAACGCTAACAGGTGGCGAACCAATGCTGCACCATAACTTTGTTGATTTTTTAAAAAAATGCAAAGAATATAACTTGTCTGTGAACGTTCTTAGTAACCTAACATTGTTAACAGATGAAATCGTGGAAGAGATGAAAAGTAATTCACTTCTGGGGGTTCAAGTGTCTTTATACTCTATGGACCCCGAAATTCATGATGCAATAACACAGACAAAAGGAAGTTTGGATCTAACTATAAATGCCATTTTGAGGCTTAAAGAAAATGATATCCCGCTGCAAATCAGCTGTCCAATAATTGAAGAAAATAAGAACAGTTATAAAGATGTATTGAAATGGGCCAAAGAGCATAATTTTCATGTCACATACGATTATGTATTAATAGCTGGATGTGACAATACGACCGATAACCTTAGGAGTCGTCTGTCATTTAATGATATCGAGCAGGTGATTAACGGCAAAATTGCGGATGAACCAGGATATTTGGAACTACTGGAAAAGGAAGCCGAAGATAAAAAGAATATTACGCCTAATGATATTGTTTGTAGCGTATGTCATTCCTCAATTTGTATATCAGACAACGGAAACGTATACCCATGTGCTGGTTGGCAGGGCTATGTTGTCGGAAATGTAGATAAAGAATCCCTTAAAGATATTTGGAACAATTCGAGAAATGTACAATATCTAAGAGGATTGCGAAAAAGAGATTTCCCTAAATGTATGGAATGCTCTGAAAAGGAGTACTGTACTATGTGTATGGTTAGGAATGCAAACGAACATCCTTCCGGAAATCCATTAGTAGTCAATGATTTTTTTTGCAATGTAGCAAAAATAAATAAGGAAATTATGCTGAAGAAAGCTGGTTAACTCCTCACCGTTGAGAACAGGGTGTTCTCCTAAATACACCGCCTGTTTCGACACCTCCAACAGGGCCAGCCTTCACCTGGAGGCCCCCTGTGCCGCAGCTCCTCTGCCACGTCAAGAAGACGTTCCGCCTGCCTCGGGCCCGAAGTCGCCTCGTCCCCTGGGAGTACCACCTGCGCCCCCCTCTTTTTTTTGATGCGAATCTTTTCGCCCGCAACCACTACCCTGGGTGGCTCGCCGTTCACCCTCTGCAGGGCAAATTTAGAAGCCGGATTCCGGTTTTCGAACCTGTCGACGGGCACTGCTGGCGTCCAGTTGCAATGGGCAGCTGGCGTGGTCGAACTTGCCATGCCACCGCACCTGATCCCTTCGGGGCTGCGGTAATGGCAATAATGCTCCTCCATGTGCGACAGGACCGAGCGCACCGCCGCGTCGTGTGCCTCCCGGACCTGGCCCACCCCTGCGGCATAGGCGATGGATACCGACTTGGGGAGCGGAGAAGGTGCAGTCGTTGCCGGCGCGGTGCGTCTCGACGGGCAAACCACTCTCCGGGTCACGCGTCAGCTTGGGTGTCAACGGTAATTGAAAAGTACCCCTTTTCGGTAATCGAAAAGTACCCCCCCGTGGTTATGACTGCTCGATGTGTTTAGCCAGCAGTCCGGCCTTGAGCTTCTCCTTGAGGCGGTAGCTTTCGCCCTTGATGCTGACAGAGATCGCGTGGTGCAGCACCCGGTCCAGAATGGCGCTGGCGATGACCTGGTCGCCGAAGACCTCGCCCCAGTTTGAAAAGGGCTGGTTAGAGGTCATGATCATCGCCCCTTTCTCGTACCGGCGCGAGATGAGCTGGAAGAAAAGATTTGCGCCCAACCGGTCAATGGGGATGTAGCCTATCTCGTCGACGATCAAAAGTTTAGGCTGGCAGTAAAACTTGAGCTTGTCATCCAGCCGGTTCTCCGCGTGCGCCCGTGCAAGTGCGGTAATCAGCCCCTGGGCGGTGATGAAGAGGGTCCGGTAGCCACGGCGGATCGCCTCGACTCCAAGGCCGACCGAGAGGTGGGTCTTGCCGACGCCAGGAGGGCCAAGGAAGATTACATTTTCGCCGTTTTCGACCCAGCGGCAGGCTGAGAGCTCCTTGATCCGCTTAGGATCGAGCGACGGCTGATAAGTGTAGTCGAATGAGTCGAGCGTCTTGATGAAGGGGAGCCGTGCCATGCGGGTCCCCATCTCGGTGCGCTTGTCCTTCTTCGCGGCCACCTCTTCTTCGACCAGGCGCTGGAGAAATTCGTGATAGCCCCACTCGCCCTTGGCGGCATCCTGGAGCCAGCTATCCAGGTGGTCGGCGAGGCGGGAGAGTTTCAAGTGGCGAAGCGATGCAGCGAGGTCGGTGATCTGTTCCATTGGTCACCCCCTCACATGTTCGCTACGTGGTCGTAGATGTCGAGGTCGCGGATCATGACCTCCTCATCCTTCCACCACGGATCGAAGCGCGGCGGCTCTTCTTTTTTCTTTTCCAGCCGGTCGGTGAAGAGTCCCTGGAAGTGAGCCGGATTGATGCGCTGTTTGCCGGTCCCGACGAGCTTTTGATGCGTGGCGATGACCTCCTCGCCCTGCAGGATTCGGATCTCGTCACCCCACAGCTCAATCTGAACCGTTTGCCCAGCGAACCGCCACGGCACTGAATAACGGTTGGCGCCGAAGGTTATCATGCAGTCTCTGGCCACCTTGCGCGTGAGGGCCGTCTCCAGTCGGTAAGGCGGCACAGAATTGACGTCGATGAGCTTCTCCTCCGAGAATCTCTCGGCGGGACGGCATCCGGTGGTCCCATGGATGCGGACATCGGCGACTTCGACAATCCACTTTTCCAGTTCCCGGTTCAGGTGGTCGAGGTCGATGAAACGGCGCCCGGGCAGGAAGTTTCCCTTGATGTACTTCACGCCCGACTCGATTTTCCCCTTGGTCTGGGGGCGGTGAGGCCGACAAAGCCGTGGATCGAAACCGAAGTGGCCGGCAAAGTCGGCGAACTTTGTGTTGAGGGTGAGTACGCTGGCCGTATGGTCGGTAACGATGGTCTTTGGATTGTCATAGAGCAGTTCTGAAGGGCGGCCACCAAACCATGCGAAAGCCTCCTGGTGGGCTGCCAGAAGAGTCGGCAGGCGCTCATCAAGGTATGCGCGAGCGAAGAGCCTGCGAGAGTAGCCGAGGACCATGGCAAAGAAGTGGATGCGGACTCTTTGGTCGCCGAGCCAGACTTGGGCGCTGCCCCAATCCACCTGCCCCTGCTTTCCGGGACCGGTCTCAAACCGCATTACGGCATCCACTCGCTGCTGGAACTCCTCGCGCAGGGGGCGCACCAACAGCTTTACCATCTCGTATCCGCCGGTGTAGCCCTTCTCCTTGAGTTCGCGGAACAAGATGGCAGCGTTGAAATTAACCTCCTCAGCACGGGAGGTGGCCCATTCATCGAATTGCGAAAGCACAGTGTCTGTTGGCTTCGGTCGCTGGTACGGCTCCCACTGCGGCTTCTTGAGGGCACGACGTACCGTTTTGACGGTCACCTCCAACTGCCTGGCGATCTCCTTCTTAGCGGTTCCAAGCCGGGCAAGCTCTCGGATCGCTCCGTACTTGTTTCTGTCGACCATGGTCCCCTCCAGCATGACAGTCTGCTGAAGGGCATCTTGCACCTGAAGCTCTCCTGGGTGAATCATTTTCCCCTCCCTGTGATGTGAGGGGGGTACTTTTCAATTACCACAGGGGGGTATTTTTACATCATCGCTGACATGGGGGCGACGATCCGGTTCCCCTCCGGGTCCTCCCCACGGCAGAGCGTGCGGAACTCCTCCTTCGCGACCGGACCGTCGAGCCCCAGCACCTTCGCTCCACGGCCGTACCAGTGGCTGCTCCCCTCCTCGATGCCGCCCAGGTAGTAATCTTCCCTGAGAAGTACCCGCCAGCTTGCCCTGCGGCCATCCCCGGTGAAACAGACATCATTGCCATCCCTCCGGTCAGCGAAAGGCTATGGTGTGTGATCCAACGTGGTGCATTGGCGCAATTTAACAAAAAATATCAGCATTCCAATGTCAGCCACAGGAGCAATTTATTATTGTTGTTCATTAACGTTACATGGTATGCTGCGCATGCCTAGGAGACGATTGAAATCGCGCCCGAGTTCAAGAACCAAAAGCAGATTGGACGCGATGAGCTACAGGTTCGAAATTTCGGGCAGAACAAAGGGAAAATCTTAAATAATATGCCCCTGCACGAACTCAATGTGCTGCAGAGAAAGAAGTTTGTCGGGAAGGCGTAAGGTCTTAATTGGAAGTACATTATGGGGAAATAAAGTGTGGTCAAAAAGCGAAATAGAAAATAAAGTCTTTAGCCTGATAAAGTTTGTTGATGCCGTGTTGATAAATTACAGCAAAAATCTGATCGGTTTTTGTTTTTTTCCAAAAAGAACCTTGTGTGTATCAAAGTCTTCAGAAACAATATCTCCCCTTTTATTTTTTTGTATAAATCTTTTATTGACGGCAGTCATTCGAAGTTTTGGAAATCTGTATGGGTTTAGTACTAAAATCGTGAACCTCGTGATATCTAAAGACACAAAAGTTGACGATACAATTTTAACAATGTTTGGAATTGTGTGCGGGACAATAATTTTCTGCATTTTGGTAAAGCATATGATAAATTCGACCGGTAAAGATGTAAGCTATGAGCTTATACTCAAATCTGTAGCGTATGCCAGTTTCTTATTCGTACCAATAGAAGTTTTAAATATTGTTATAGACCATGTTTTCTTCGGCAACATATTTAACTATTTTGGCGATGAGAATCAATTTAGTTATTCATTGTTATGGATATTTGCATGCAAAGCGTTCCTGTATTTTTGGTGGGCACGAACTGTATGGCTGAGCATGTGCATTGATGTTTCTAACGCAGTCCCCCTTGTCCGTGCTTTAGGTATTTCAGTGACAGTTATGATTATCATTAATACTGTGGCCTTGAACTTGAAAAATATAGAAAGACTTTCAACGCTGCCATTTCTAGACGAATGCAGAACTGTGGCTATCGAAGCTTCGACGGGAAGACCACCAAATTATGTTAAAGCTGCGGGGGCAACCATGTTCCTTGCCCAATCTAATGCTTTACCTCCTTACCGTAGATACTGTGAGAACATTAGAGCGGCTACTTATTTGTCTGGTCTAGTACAGGGGTTTAACGTCACCAGCTCCATGACGGCCCTCGATAACAAAAAATTTGAAACTGTAGAAGCTTATATGCTCGCCACTCATAAAAAAGTTTCTGAGAATACACACACACCTGAAGAACATAAAATTTTAAAAGCAATAAAAGATCATTTAGTAAGTGCTAAAAAGTTGAAAAATGATGAAAATTACATAACAGGGGAATACGACGGAATATTTCACCTTGAGGCCGGATATTCTTCAAATGCCAAAGGAATAAGGATTATTCCCTGACGAAAGAAGATGTTAAGACGCCGACGCTGGTTCTGTAGGCTGTTACATGGTTGGTGGTTTATGGTCCAAATCAATGGGATCCTAAGGTCGGACCCCAAGTGCCGATGATCTTCTTTAAACAAGTGTCTCAAGCTCAACCTGCATTCGATGTCTAGAAAAAATTGCCTCCTGCTATTTCCTCTGTCATAGGTGAAAGCAACTAATGTGTCCTTTGAGTAATTTGAAAATTGAAACGGTGATAAAAATTAAATTGAACATCGCTAAGTAGACATGTTAACCTACGCGCCCTCTAACCGCGCTAGCCAATTCGAATATGGCAATCTGCGCGGTGCAGAAGGGGGGGGAGCTAGAATTACCAAGGTTGTGACTTCAATTAAAACTAGGAGGAGCAGTGGATAACATCATCCTTAAGGGAATGCTGAATGAGTTTTCAGGTCGTTTCGATTTGGTAGATGAGACCGAAGAGTACAGATTTGAGAAGTTTGTAAACTACTGTATTTTGAAAACAGACTACTACGACTCGTTTGACTTTGATAAAGTAGCTACCGGTCAGGCTACAGGTGTTGATGGTGTTGCTGTTGTCATTGGTGGCGTAATTGTTAATGAAATTGACGACGCTAAATCCTTGACACGTCAGCAATTTAACGCCGAATTCCATTTCATCCAAACGAAGACTTCTACTTCATTTGACTTAGGTGAATATCTAAAATTCACTGCCACAGTTCGAGCCTTTTTTACCGATCAGCGGGCTGGAATTCCGGGTGAATTGGCTAACGCCTTTGATATCAAGGAAGAGGTGTATCAGAGGTCGGCAAAACTTCGTGAATTGCCGTCCGTCCATCTGCATTATGCTTACGCAGGTCAAAACCGGCTAACTGATAGCAATATTCTGGCTGCGATCGAGAACGAACGAGTTGCGCTCGCGGCTGAAAAGTACAAATTCTCTGATGTTGGCTTAGAAATACATGATGGCGACGGAATCGCTGCTTTGTATAGGGCAACAAAAAATGATATTAACGGCAAACTTTCTTTTCAAAGGCATACTGCAATTCCACAAATCCCTGGTGCTACTGCAGCCTATTTAGGTGTTGCGAGATGTTCTGACTACGTGAGGTTGCTTTGTAAACCGAATGGAGAACTCAATAAAGCACTTTTCACTGAGAACGTTAGAGATTTTCTTGGTGTATCTAACCCGGTGAACTCAGCTATACAGAAAACAGTCCTTGATCCAAACGAGCGTGACAGATTTGCAGTGCTAAACAATGGGGTTACAGTCGTTGCGGGAAAAGTGATCCCATCGGGTGACACTTTCGAACTTTCAAGATTCCAGATAGTCAACGGCTGTCAAACAAGTCATGTTCTTTATGAAAGAAAAAATGATCTTAGCGATGCGATGTATATAACGGTAAAGCTGATAGAAACTACCAACATCGATCTATATGGGAGAATAATAGCCACTACCAACAGTCAATCCCATGTAACAAAAGAAGCATTTGCTACTATTAGACCCTATCACAAAGTTCTTGAAGACTTTTATAATGCTATGAGATCGTCAGGATTCTCCTACTACTATGAGAGACGACCTCATCAATTTGACTACGACGATGACATTCCACAAAGATCGGTAATATCCGCACCGCAACTCATAAAGTGTTTCATATCCGTTGCTATGGAGGAACCTCATAAAGTTCACTATTACTACGGCAACCTTCTTCAAGAGTACAATCAGAACGAAACAAGTGAAATTTTTTCTGAAACCGATTATCCTGGTTTGTACTTTGTGTGCGGCCATATTATCAGTGAACTTAAAATACGTTTTTCTCGCGATCAACAAATGAAAAACTGGATTTTTCATCTAGGGCTATTGATAAAAAAGCAGATTGCACCTTGGATCAAGAAAACAGGTATTCAAAAGGATTCGAAATTCCTTGAGAGCCTGTCCACGCTTGAGACTGGCTTTGATAGAGCATGCATCAACGCAGTTAAGGTTATTAAAAGTCTCAGGTTGGATCGTAACCAGAATCGAAACCCAGAAATCACGAAGTTACTTATCCGCAAACTTCATGAAGCGCAGCAAGAGGCCTCTCGTCAAGCGCAACCGCAAGAAGCGGCTCCTTCCCCAGCAAAGGCACGAGTAATTGCCCTGCTGGATGGTGACTATATCGGCATTGTCGAAGCTGTAAATTGCAGCGGTGGACAAAAACTGATCGATTTGAAGTATGGTCCGTTCATTATGCAATTGAACGGAGCGGGCCTCCATACTTTGACTGAAAGTGCAAAAGGCAAAGCAGCACGTTTCCGGATTAATGGTGAGTCTAAGGAGCTTCTCGAAATCGTAGAGAGTTCCGTTTAGAAAAAGATCAAGTGATGCGATATTTGGTCACCCAAACGTGGTATCTTCCGATCTGTTCCTTTGGTCAGCCTGATGTCGTTGCGCCACATGAGTTAAGGCTCATTTCAATCGGCTTGCCTGCATCCGGTGGGGAAATCCTTCGAACCACAGCATATGGTGCGAAAAAAAAGTTCGAAAATGATCTCCGGATCAGAATTAGGTTCCCAGATTGCAGCGGATTGCAGCGGCGAAAATTGGGGGTATCTGGGGGTACAAATTTTGGCATCTTTTTGATTATTCTTCAATGATTTCAACTCAATGGTGTAGAATGTGATTCCCGCCACCTCCACCAACCTCCGCCAAGGCTCCGGCTGGCGCGCCATTAGGCCGCCAACCGGAGCCTTTGTGTTTTCGGCGGAGGCTGTCCCCGCCGTAGCTTTAGCGAAGGCGGGCCACAAACTCCAATCAACCATACCGCTGACGTGGTCACTGCTGACGGTCGTCTCCGGGCATCGGGCCGGGACCACAATCCGGCGGGGGCGGAGCATGTCCGTCGCCGCAGTCGCCGGGGGGCGGGCCGGCGGGACCACGCTCGGGAACTGCGACCATTGCACCGCCGATCTCCCTGCATACGGCCTCGATCGCGTCGCCGCGGGGCGTGGTCATTGTCACGGTCGCTCCTGCACTCTTCCCCCGGCAGGCGTCAAAGGCCTCCTGCGGGGGACGCCTCCCCTGCTCCACCGTGTCCGAACCGGTAGAGGCGTACGCCTGTGCCGCCAGTAACGCCGTTGCCATCACTGCTGTCGCCAATCCCTTCATGGCACCTTTCTTCATCGCCGCATCCTCCTTTTCCGTAATCCAGCGTCGGCCGCTGCCGTACCTGGGGTGAATCTAGCCGAAACCGCCATATCGGCGCTTACTGCGCTGTTTTCGCTTCCATTGCGCCGCCAATCGCCTGGTAGAGGGCGACGGAGTTCTTGAGACGGTTGAGCCGGTTCTCGGACAACGCCTTCTCCGCGCTGCGGCGGCTCTCCTGCGCATCAAGCCAGGCCTGTAACGCCGTCGCCCCCGCGCGATACCGGGCCTCTGCCAGCGATGCGGCCTTTTCCGACAGGGCGAGGGACTCCTCCAGCAGCCGGTTCTCGTCCGCGTACCGGCTCCGGGCCGACAGCGCGTTCTCGACGTCGCTGAGCGCCGAGTAGAGTTTCTGGCGGAAGTTGGCTACCGCCTCCTCGTAGTCGGTCTTCGCTAGCGCCACATTCAGTTTCATCGTGTTCGCCTGGATGAAGGGAAGCGTGGCGCCGACGCCAAGAGCGGCAACGGGATTCTTCAGTATCTCGATGAGGCTGGTGCTGCTGGTGCCGAGGGTTCCGGTGAGGGTGAAGGTCGGGTAGTAGCTGGCCCGGGTATAGTCCACGGCGGCGAGATATTTCCTGAGCCGCTGTTCCGCCGCGCGCAGGTCGGGACGCTGCGCGAGGATATCGGCCGGTAGCCCCGCGGCCACGGCAGGAACCGGTCCGTCCGGCAGGCGCTGCGGCTCGGGGACGGCCTCTTCGGGGGCCTGATCGAAAAGGATGGCGAGGGCGTTGCGCGCCTCGGTCCGCTGCTGCAGGAGCTGGGTCAGCTCGGCCTTCTGCGATGCCACCGTCTGCCGCGCCTGCACCTGGTCCAGCGCCGATACGGCGCCGGCGCGATACTTCGCGTGCACCAGATCGAGGATCTTTTCCGCGTAGGCGATGCTCGCCTGGGCGCTGGAGATACGCTCGTTCAGATAGGCGATCTGCCAGTAATCGGTGGCAGCCGTGCCGATCAGCGCGAGCGCCGTGCTCTGGCGATCAGCTTCCGTCGCCTCGGCTTCGAAACTGCTCACGTCACGGGCGGCGGCGAGTTTGCCCCAGAGGTCCACCTCATAACTCACGGTGCCGGTGACACCGCCGGACTTGGTGCTCCTCCCCCCGGCGAAGTACCGCGAATAGCTGCTGGTGGCCGACACGCCTGCCGACGGGGCCAGGTTGGTGCCGGTCAGCTTCGCGTTGAGCTGCGCCCGGCGCACCCTGATCGCGGCCGCGGCCAGGTCGTTGTTGCTCTTGAGCGCCCGCTCGATGAGCCCGCTCAGCACCGCGTCGTTGAACCCACTCCACCATTTTTGCCCGTTGGCAACCGTCGTCCCAGTCGTGGTCTGCTCCCGCCAGTTGCCGGGAAGCTCCACGGCGGGAGTCGTGTAGTTGCTGCGCGGCAGAAGGCCACCGCACCCGCCAAGGAACAGCGTCGCCGCCATGGCGACGCCGACGAGCCCCACTTTTTTCACTATGCATGGCTGTTCCATTTTGTCCTTCACCGTCCTGAAGATAGCCTTCTTCTCAGCTCCATCCAGCTTCCACCCTTCGCGTTGCAGCTCAGGATGCTGCGGCTACCGCGGCTCCCCCCTGCCCCCGCTCCTCTTTACTCCCTTGCCAAGGCTTCTATCGGGTCCAGACGTGCCGCGTTGCGCGCGGGGAGGAACCCGAACACGACGCCTATGAAGGTGGAACAGGCGAAGGCGGAGACGATCGATACCAGGGAAAACTCCATGGCAAAGCTCGTCACGAAGAGCCGGAAGATGACGCCGACGCCGTAGGATAAAACGACACCGATCATGCCGCCGATCAGGCACACCAGCACCGACTCGATCAGGAACTGCTGCATGATGTCGTCCTGCCGCGCACCAACCGCCATCCTGATGCCGATCTCGTGGGTCCGCTCGGTCACCGACACCAGCATGATGTTCATGACGCCGATGCCGCCGACCACGAGGGAGATCACGGCGATGGCGGAGATCATCAGGGCGAGGGTCGTGGTGGTCTTGTTGACCGTCTTCATGATGCTGTCGCTGCTGTTGGTGTAGAAGTCCTTGCGGCCGTGGCGCTGCGTGAGGAGCTTGGTGATGCTCTGCTCGGCGACCTGATTCGAGATCCCCTCGCGGATGCGCACGGTTATCGAGTTGAAATGCTGCTGCCCGAGCAGCCTCCCCATGGCCGCGCTGTACGGAATCCACACCTCGAGGTTCTGGCTGTTGCCGAAAGGGCCGTCCTTGGCCTGGGTTACGCCTATGACGCGGCACGGCAGCGTGCCGAGCAACATCACCTTGCCGATGGGGTCCTCGCTGCCGAAGAACTTCTTGGCGCTGTTGGGATCTATCACCACCACCTGCGCCTGCCGCTTCACGTCGCCGGCATCGAAGGAGATCCCTCGTGCCATCTGGTACCCCCGGACGCGGAAGTACTGATCGCCCACGCCGTTCACCGAGGCGTTGGCGGTGACGTTGCGGTAACGAAGCAGCTGCGTCCCGCCTGTCGAGGGGGTGGCGCTGTCGATGTACCCCTGCCCCTTGAGCGCCTCCAGGTCGGAAGCGACCAGGGTATGAACGCCCGATGCGTCCTCGTCGCCCCAGTCCTTGCCCGGGTTGATGTCGATCACGTTGGTCCCCATGGCGCTGATATCGTTGATCACCTTCTGCCGCGCCCCCTGCCCCAGCGCCACCACGGAAACGACGGAGGTGATGCCGATGACGATGCCGAGCATGGTCAGGAGCGTCCGCATGCGGTGCGACGCCATCGCGATGAGCGCCATCTTGAAGGCTTCGACGAAGCGCCCCCACGGGGCGGCAAGGGGGCTGCCGGCGGCCTTCCCGCTTTCCCTTGCCCCGTCCGCGTCGCCGTCCGCATCGCCGTCCGCATCGCCGAACGCCTCGCCTGCGTCCTCACCTTGCGCTCCCCTTGGTGCCGCAGGATTTGCCTGGTCACGGACGATCTCGCCGTCCCGGATCTCGATGATCCTCGCTGCGTGGCCGGCCACCTCCATGTCGTGGGTAACCAGGATGACGGTATGCCCGCGGCCGTGCAGCTCGTGGAGGATGTCCAACATCTCCTGGCCGCTTTTGCTGTCGAGGGCGCCGGTGGGCTCGTCGGCAAGGATGACATCGCCGCCGTTCATGAGCGCACGCGCGATGCTGACCCGCTGCTGCTGCCCGCCGGAGAGCTGATTCGGGCGGTGATCGAGCCGGTCGCCGAGCCCAAGGCGCGCCAGCAGTTCCCTCGCCCGCGTGCGCCTTTTCTCCTTGTCCCAGCCGGCGTACACCGCTGGGATCTCGGCGTTGCGGACGGCGTCCAGGTGCGGCAGCAGGTGGTAGCGCTGGAAGATGAAGCCGAAGTGTTCCCTGCGCAGCCGCGCCAGTTCGTCGCCTGAGAGCTCGCCGATATCCCTGCCGTTGATCCGGTAACTCCCCTCGCTGGGGCGATCGAGGCAGCCGAGGATGTTCATGAGCGTCGATTTCCCCGATCCCGATGCGCCCACGATCGCGACCATCTCGCCTCTGGTTATGACCAGGTCGATCCCTTTGAGAACCGGGATTTCCTGCCCCCCCGCGGGGAAACGGCGTCCCACCCCGGAAAGTTCGAGTAACGGTCTTTCCATGGTCAGTGCCTTCCCCCCGGCGGGGGCGGCATGGTCCCGGAGCTCGCCGCGGGGAGCGAGGATGCATCACCCAGCACTACCTTCTCCCCGTCACGCAGCCCCTCGAGGACCTGCACCTGCACGTTGTTGGAGATGCCGGTCCGGATGACCCGCCGCAGGGCCTTGTCGCCCGACAGCACCTGCACCGTGCAGCGGCCATCTTTGAGTTTCTCTCCCAGTGCCGCGACGGGAATGCAGAGCGCCTGTCGCGCCTGGTTCAGGACGACGGCCACCTGCGCCGTCATCGATACCTTGAGCTTTGCGCCGGGATTGGGGACCTCGAACAGGCCGTAGTAATAGACCGCCGAGCTCGAGCTGCTGCTGGAGCTGGAACCCGAGCTGCTGCTCGCTGCCGGCCCCGGCTCGATGGCGCGCAGTCTGCCGCAGTAACGCGTGTCGGCGTCGCCGAGCAGGGTGAAGTAGGTCGGCAACCCCGGCTTTACCCGGACCACGTCGGCTTCCGATATCTTCGCCTTCACCGTCATGGTATCGAGGTCGGCAAGGGTGAGGATGGTGGTCGCCGACTGGGTCGACACCACGGTCTGCCCCTGCTCGGTGTCAATGGAGATGACGACGCCGTCCATGGGCGCGCTGATCCGGGTGTACCCCAGGTTGGCCCGCGCGGTGTCGACTGCGATGAGCGCCTTCTTGATCTGCGCGTTGAACGCGGTGACGTCATGCCGCGTGCTCTCCACCTGGGCCTGGGCGCTCTCCAGGTCGGCGACCGGGGACGCGTCCTGCGCCCTCATCTCCTTCTGGCGCTGCAGGGCCAGCGTGTACTGCCTAAGGAGCGCCTCCTTGGACTGCTTCTGGGCCCGCAGGTACTCCACCTGGGCCTCGGCGTCCTTCAGGTTGTTTTCCTGGAGCACCGGATCGATCTCCGCCAGGAGCTGCCCCTTTTTCACCTTGTCCCCCAGCGCCACATGGAGGACCTTCAATTGCCCGGAAACCTGCGCTCCTACGGTGACCGTCTGGAAGGCCTTCAGCGTTCCGGTCGCGAGGACGCTCTCTTCCAGATCCATTCGCGCGGCGTCGGCGGTGATGAAGCTCCCTTTTGGTTTGTTCAGGATGGTGCGTTGCGCCGCCACGCCTGAGCCGAGAAGGGCGAGGAGGGCGAGCGCCGCGAAGATGATTTTGCGTTTGCGGGTCATTTGTTTTCCTGTGGCCTTACCTGCCGCTGATGAACGAGAGGTTTATGAAGCGCCAGATGTTGTCGCTGAACACGAAGATGAGCAGGGGGTCGAGCGGATCCTGCCGGGACAGCAGCGATCTTAGCTCGGAGAGCGAGGCGACTTCGCGGTTGTTGATCTCGGCAATCACGTCGCCGCTGCGGATGCCGCCGCGCTGGGACTCCGAGCCGGAAACGACCTGCGTCACGACGATACCCCGCTTTCTCGACAGCTTCCTCCGGGTTTCCGGCTCCAGCTCGATCTCGCTGAGCTGCATACCGAGGATGGTGAGGCATGCGCTTTTAACCTCGCAGCCTGATCCTGTTGCACTGTGGGGTGTCATATCTGGTCCTTTCTGTTGGCTCCCCTTCTTCTGCACGCTTTGCAAAGGGAGACATAAGGCGTATTGTGGGCGGCGCGGCAAGCGTCGAGGAGCGCCGTCGTTTCTGAGGCGATTCTAGGACATGCCCGGGTAAAGGTGGGTTAAGAGCTGTCTATATTCGTGAAGATTCGTCGCTCGCCGCTTTACAATTCTTAACAGCAGTTACGCGGGGCTTGGAGCTATACTGCCCGCGACATCACCTGGTGAGGAAGGGTCCCGCAATATGCAGAAAAAGATACTGATCATCGACGACGACATAGGCCTTTGTGAACTGCTCAGCGAGTACCTTGTCTCAGAGGGATTCCTGGTGGATACGGTTCAGGACGGCGCGCGGGGAGCCGAGCGGGCGATGACGGAGGATTACAGTTTCGTGGTGCTGGACGTGATGCTGCCCGGACTGAACGGTTTCGAGGTCCTCTCCCGGATCCGGCGCAGCTCGAACGTGGCGGTGGTCATGCTTACGGCGCGCGGGGAAGAGGTAGACCGCATCGTCGGCCTCGAGATGGGGGCGGACGACTACCTCCCCAAGCCGTTCAACCCGCGCGAGCTGGTGGCCCGGCTGCGCGCCGTCCAGCGCCGCATGCAGCAGGAGCCGCAAGGGGGCGACGCCGCACCGGCCCGGCTTTGCGTCGGGGACGTGGAACTGGATTTCGGCACGCGGACGGTGCGCGCGTCGGGGGAGCCGGTGGAACTGACTTCGCTGGAGTTCTCGGTGCTGGAAGCGCTGGCCCGTTCGGCAGGGAGGGTGCTGAGCCGGGAGGAACTGACCAGGCAGGCGCTCGGGCGTCCCTTCAACGCTTTCGACCGCAGCATCGACGTCCACGTGAGCAGCATCCGGAAAAAACTCGGCCCGCTGCCGGGCGGCATGGAACGGATAAAATCGGTGCGCGGCATCGGCTACCTGTACAGCCACTCAGCCCAACCCCATTGATGGTCGAGGAGATCCGGCATGCGCAGCATGTTCATGAAACTCTTTTTCTGGTTCTGGCTCATCACCGTCCTCTCCGGCGGCATCTGCTTCATCCTCGCCTTCAACCTGAGGCTTTCGCCGATGCAGGCGCGGCGCATACACCACTTCGACGAGGAGCGCCGGCGCTTCGCGAGCCAGGCTCTCACCATGTACGGCCGCAACGCCGCCGCGCTGCGCGACAGGGGGGTTGCGATCGAAGGTGCCGAGGGTTTCGACGGCGACGGAATGAGGGCCTACCTCTTCGCCGCCGACGGCACCCCGATCTCGCCGGGCCCTTCGCCTCGTCTGGTCGACGCGGTCAGGGAAACGGCCAAAAGTGATGGCGGAGACGTCGCCCCGCGCCGGGACGACATCGTCGTGGTGCGGGTGGCCTCCCCTTCCGGCACCACCTTCCTCGCCGCCGCAGAGAAGGTGACCCACGTCCCGCCGGGGCCGCTGGGAGGGTTCCCTCTGCCCCCCGACTTCTGGCTCAACATGCTGATAACGCTGCTGGTCAGCGGCTGCGCATGCTACGGACTCGCCTGGGGACTCACCACCCCGATCCGCAGGCTGCGCGCAGCGACGCAGAGTTTCGCCGGCGGCGACCTGGGCGCCCGGGTCGAGTTGGGCAACGCCGCGGCCGGGGACGAACTGGCCGACCTGGGGCGCGACTTCAACCGGATGGCCGAACGCATCGAAAAGCTGGTGAACTCGCACCGGCAGCTTTTGCGCGACGTCTCGCACGAGCTTCGCTCACCGCTGGCGAGGCTCGGCGTCGCGCTGGGGCTGGCCCGCAAGAGCGCGCCGGCGGTCGCCTCGCTCGACCGCATCGAACAGGAGGCGGACCGGCTCAACCTGCTGATCGGGGAACTGTTGACCCTGAGCCAGATCGAGGGGGGGAGCGGCACGACGTCTTTCGGGAGGGTGGACCTTGCGGAACTGGTGCAGGAGGTGGTGCGCGATGCCGATTTCGAGGCGAACGCGTCCCGGCGCAGCGTCCAGTCGGCCTGCATGCAGGCGGTGATGCTGCACGGCAACCGGGAGATGCTGAGGCGGGCGCTGGAGAACGTGGTACGAAATGCGGTGCGTTACACCGAGGAGGAGAGCAGCGTCGAGGTGAGGCTCGAGCCCTCCGGGCCGGAGCGCGCCGTCATCAGGGTGCGCGATCACGGCCCCGGCGTCCCCGACGCGCAGTTGGAAGCGATCTTTCGTCCCTTCTACCGGGTGGGTGAGGCGCGGGACCGGGAAAGCGGCGGCAGCGGCATCGGACTTGCCATCGCCAGCGAAACCGTGGTCATGCACGGCGGCGGCATCTCCGCCCGCAACGCCGACGGAGGCGGTCTGGAGGTGGAGTTGATCCTCCCTCTGAACTAGTTCGCTGCGAATTGTTCTATGGCACATCGCAGTGACAGCGACAGAAAGTACTGTATAATCTGAGGCTAATCTCCTTCGCACGGATTAACATCACTCTCTGAGGCAAGCCGGGAATGAACAACACACTACCAGCCCATGGTCGTCTACGATGCAAAGACAGTTTCTGCACCAGCCTCGTCGTAGGAGTCATACTGGTCAACCTGTTCGCCTACCTCATGGTCGGCAATTCCCTCTACAACAGCCGCAAGCACTATGACAAGCTGGCTGAAGTCTCCACGCAGAACCTCGCCAAATCCCTGGAAGGAAACTTCTCCGACATCCTGGACAAGCTGAACATCGTACTCTTCTCGGTAGGGGAAGAGGCGGAAAGACAACTGGCTGCGCACGGTATCGACAGGGGCTCGCTGAGCGCATACGCCAAACAGCAGGTCCAGATACTGCCGGAAGCGGACAAGATCGCCATCACCGACCGGGCCGGCAACGTGCTCTGCGGCAGCGACAGCACGACCGAAGCGGTGAACATCAGCGATCGCCCCTATTTCAGCAGACTGCGCGACAACGCCGACCGGCAGTTGGTGGTGTCCCCGTTGCTGAAGGGGAAGGTCACCGGGCAGTGGAAGGTTATCGCCGCCAGACGCTACGACAACGCCGACGGTTCCTTCGCGGGGGTGGTGATCGGGACCATCGACGTCGCCTACTTCGACAAGCTCCTTTCTCACCTCGACATCGGCAAGTACGGCGCGGTCGGCGTTCGGGACGCGGATTTCAAGCTGGTCGCCCTGCACCCGAAAGGAAAGGAGCCGGCAAGCAGGATCGGCTCCGACGTGGTGTCGCAGAAGACACGCGCCATGATCCAGGCCAACCCGGTGACCGCCAGCTACAAGACCGTCTTCGCACGCGACAACAAGGAACGGATGGTCACCTTCCGCAAGGCGGCCAAGTACCCTTATTACATCTTCGCCACCATCTCGCCGGTCGATTACATGACCTCCTGGCGCAAGGAGGCGCTGGTCGGGGTGGTGCTGTTGCTGCTGTTCTCCGCCATGACGGCGGCTTCCGCACGTTTTCTGTACAAGAGCAAGGCGAGCGCCCTGCTCCACGCGGAGGCGCAACGCTACGGCGACGAGATGAGGCAGCAAAACGAGGAACTCAACGCGGCGCTGGCAAGGATCAAACGACTGGAAGGGATCATCTCGATCTGTTCCTACTGCAAGAAGATCCGCACCGAGCAGCAGTCATGGGAACAACTGGAAAAGTACTTGAGCGAACACTCCGACGCCATGTTCAGTCACGGCATATGCCCCGATTGTGCCGACGAACAGCAGCGGCTCTTTCGCGAGGTCGCCCTCTCACACAAAGACTGCACCAATTCCCACTAAACCTACCTGAGCTGTCTGCCGAATAGATCTCAAACAGTGATGATGCTTCGAACACCAGGACCGACTCAGCCCAGGCGGTGACACAGATGTTCTCCCGACTCTTCACGACCCGACGGTACGCCCTTACCATATGCTTCATCTGGGTGCTGCTCATCGCCATATCGCTCGTATGGTTCTTCGTGCAGCACCGAAACAACCTGAACGAGCTTGCCAAAGCGCAGGCCCGCATCGCCTTCGAAAAGGACCTGCTGTACCGCGAGTGGGCTTCCCAGCACGGCGGCGTCTACGCCCCCGTCACCCCCAAGACCCAGCCCAACCCCTACCTGGCCCACATCCCGGAACGGGACCTGAAGACCCCCTCGGGAAGGGAACTCACCCTCATCAACCCCGCCTACATGACCCGCCAGGTGTTCGAACTGGCACAAACCGAGAAACAGATCGCCACCGGACACATCACCAGCCTCAATCCGATCAGGGGTGAAAACGGACCCGACCCCTGGGAGCGAAAGGCGCTGGAGGCGTTTGAGAAAGGGGTACAGGAGGTGAGCGAGGTGGTCACCGTCGACGGGCGCCGCTTCGTGCGGCTCATGCGCCCCTTCAAGGTCGAGACCACCTGCCTTAAGTGCCACGCCGCCCAGGGCTACAAAAAGGGGGACATCCGCGGCGGCATCAGCGTGACGGTGCCGCTGGCGGTTTTCTCGGCGGGCTCCAGCCGCGAGCTCGCCAGTACCGCGGCCGCGTTGCTGCTGATCGGCATCGTGGGGGTCATCCTGATCCTTGCCGGGGCGAGAAAACTCTCGGAAAGCTCACGACGCCTGGAAGAGACCAACGCGGAACTGGTGAACGAGGTGACCGAACGCGAGATCGCCCAGGAACAACTCAGGGAGCACGCCGTCCTCTTGGAGGAGGAAGTCGCGGAACGCCAGGCGGCCCAGGAGGAGGCGGTGGCGAACCAGCGAAGGCTGGAACTGATCATGGATTCCACCCATGCCGCCATGTACGGCATAGACACCTCCGGGAGATGCATCTTCGCCAACAGGACCTGCCTGGAACTGACCGGGTACCAGAGCCAGGACGAGCTGCTCGGCAAGAACATGCACGACATCATCCACCACACCCTCCCCAACGGCATTCCCGCACCGGTGCCGCACTGCAACATCTTCCGGGCCTTCAGCGAAGGGAAAGGGTGCACGGTGCGCGACGAGGTGTTCTGGCGCAAGGACGGCACCTCGTTCCCGGTTGAATACTCTTCGTATCCCATCATGAACCACGGCGTCATCGAGGGCGCCGTAGTGAGCTTCGTCGATCTCACCGAGCGCATCGCGCTCGAGACGCAACTGCGCCAGGCACAGAAAATGGAGGCCGTGGGACAGCTGGCCGGGGGAGTCGCCCACGACTTCAACAACGTCCTGCAGGTGATCAGCGGCTACGGCAGCATCCTGAAACTCGATGAAAGGCTCGACGAGCGGCATAAACAGGAAATCGACCAGATCCTGTCGGCGGCAGAGCGGGCGGCGCAACTGACCCGGGGACTGCTCGCTTTCAGCCGCAAGCAGGTGATCACCCTGGCGCCGGTGAATCTCAACGACGTGGTGGAAAGCGTCCGGAAGTTCCTGGTGCGGATCATCGGCGAGGACATCCAGCTGCAGACGACGCCGAGCGCGGGAACGCTCTATATCATGGCCGACCTGGGGCAGATGGAGCAGGTCCTCATCAACCTCGCGACCAACGCCAGGGACGCCATGCCCAGGGGGGGCGTGCTCGCCATCGAAACGGGTAGCCAGGAGGTGGAATCCCCGCTGGACCAGGAATCGGGAGAGCACAAGCCGGGGCAGTACGCGGTGCTGACCGTGGCTGACACCGGTTGCGGCATGGATGCGGAGACCTCCAAGAGGATCTTCGAGCCGTTCTACACGACCAAGGAGGTGAGCAAGGGAACGGGACTGGGGATGGCAATCGTCTACGGCATCGTCAAGCAGCACAACGGGTTCATCAACGTCTACAGCGAGCAAGGCCACGGCACCACCTTCAGGATCTACCTTCCCATCTACCGTTCCGATTTGGTCCGGGACCGCGACGACGGTAAGGAGGCCGTGCCGCCGCGGGGAGGCAGCGAGACGATACTGCTCGCGGAGGACGATGACGGGGTGCGCAACCTGATCCTCTCCGTTTTGACCCGCTTCGGCTACCGCGTGATCCAGGCGGTGGACGGCCAGGACGCGGTGGAGAAGTACCTCGCGCACCGGGACGAGATCGACATGATCCTGATGGACCTGATCATGCCGCGCAAAAACGGCAAGGAAGCCTACGACGAGATCGCCGGCGTCAACCCCGGAGCGAAGGTGTTGTACGCCAGCGGCTACACGGCGGATTTCATCCAGAAGCGCGGGGTGACCGAGGAGGGAATCGACCTGATCATGAAGCCGATCCAGCCGATGGAACTGCTGCGGACGGTACGGGAGATGCTGGACGCGTAACAGGCAAAAGGCCTTTACTGCAGCGGGACTCCGGCGAGATACACCCGCTCCAGGCGCCCCCGGGCCAAAACGGTCGCCTCGATGCCTGCGCCGGCGTCGAAGCTGCAGCCGCCGAGCACCTGGAAGTCGGCGCGCTTGCCGGGTTGCAGCGATCCGGTGTCGGCGTCGATACGCAGGGCTAGGGCGCCGCCCAGGGTGGCCATGGCGAGGAGCTCCCGGCTGCTGAAGACGTTGGGGGCCGTCTGCTGGAGGAAACGGATCTCGTCCCACAGGGAAAGGGAATCGTTGCTGGCCAGCGAATCGGTGCCGACGGCCAGCGGCAGCCCCGCTTCCTTCAACAGCTTGTGGGGAGCGCAGCCGACGAAGAGACGGTCGTTGCTGCGCGGGCAGAGCACGACGCTCACGCCGCGCTGTTTGAGGATGGCGACGTCGTTGGGGGTGACATGGACCGCGTGCACCGCCAGGGTGGCGGCATCGAGCACGCCGAGATCGTCCAGGTAGCGTGTCGAGGTGGTGCGCATCGGGTGCGGCAGGTACTGCTCCCAGTGTGCCATGGGGTAGAGCAGTTCGGCGATGTCGCCGGTGCTGTCGTGCATGAAGGCGGCTTCGGCCGCCGTCTCGGAAAGATGCACCGCCTTGGGCGCGCCGAGCTTCCCGGAAAGATCCTGCAGGCAGCGGAACAGTTTCGCGGAAACGGTGTGGGGCGTGTGCGGGGAAAGACCGGGCAGCAACCCTCCCTGCAGGTTCGCGAGCGTCTCTTCCATGCGCGCCACCAACGTGTCGCACAACAAGGGGTCGTGGCCGATCGCCTCCAGGAAAAGCCTGCCGGTAAGCGCCGTGTCGCGGTACAGGGGAACCAGGGAGAGGTCGGAGAGGATGTCACCCACCGCGGTGGTGCCGGATTCCAGGCAAAGCCGCATCCCTTCCCGCGCCGAGTGCTCCAGCTCTCCCGGCGCCAGGGCGCGTTTTATCTTCACCACCTGCTGAATCCATTCCACGTAGCGCTTGGGGAGATAGTCGAGGTCCTTGCGGACTTTCCAGGCGGGGAAGTGGGTGAGCTCGAGATGGGTGTGCGCGTTCACCATGCCCGGCACGATCACCGACTCGTGCAGGTCGATGACCGGAGCGGAAAACTGCGCCCGCAGCTCGTGGACCTTGCCGACCGCGACGATGCGCCCGTCTTTGACGGCCAGGGCGCCGCCGGCTATGGGCGGAGAGGAAATGGGCAGCAGGTAGGATGCGGCGTAGATCTTCATTGCTTTAACCCCCAAAAGCTTTAACCACCAAAAGCATTAACCACAGAGGACACAGAGGAACACGGAGGGACATGCATCCCTGCTGTCAACAGATGCAGTGTAACAGGTAGTGGAAGGTAAGGCGAGAGGGACGCGAGGCGAAGCAAAGGCAAATCCCCCCTGTCCCCCCTTTATCAAGGGGGGACCTACGTTCATCTGCGGCGCCTCGTGGCAAGACGTTGCATGTTGCCCATTTTCCCAATCAATATAAAAAAGGACGCTGACGAATTTTTCTTTCCATCAGCGTCCTCTTTTTACCTGTCAGCGCGCGGCTAGTTCTTCCAGTGCACGCTCTTCAGAGTCGCCTGGCCGGCGGCTTCCTTGCGGGTGGGGAGCATCTTGTTCTTCTCGTCGACGAAGACCAGCTTGGGCTCGTGGGCGATGGCCTCGGCGTTTTCCATGTTCACGAAGCTCGCGATGATGACGAGATCCTGCGGCGCCACCAGGCGCGCGGCGGCGCCGTTGATGCAGATCACGCCGGAACCACGCTCACCCTCGATGGCGTAGGTCTCGAAACGACTGCCGTTGGTGACGTCCCAGATGCAGACGGCCTCGTACGGAATGATGTCGGCCGCTTCCATGAGATCGAGATCGATGGTGATGCTCCCCTCGTAGTGCAGGTCGGCACCGGTGACGGTGGCACGATGAATCTTGCTCTTCAGCATCTTCCTGTCCATATTCTTATTCCTCCCCTAGTACACAGTTGTCGATTAATCTTACCGAGCCGACCCGCACGGCCAGTGCGAGCAGCGTTCTCTCATCCGCTATCTGCAACGGGAGCAGGGTGTCCTGATCCCTGAACTCCAGGTAGTCGAGCTCCGCGACGCTCTCGGCCTCGATCAGCGCAAGCGCCTTTCGCCTCAACTCGGCGACGCTCCTCTCACCGGCCCGGAAGGCGTCACGGGCGGCGGCGATGGCGCGGGAAAGGCACAGGGCAGGCTCGCGCTCTTCCGGGGTGAGCCGGGCGTTGCGGGAACTGAGCGCCAGCCCGTCGGCCTCGCGCACGATGGGCATGCCGACGATCTCGACGTCGAAGTTGAAGTCCCGCACCATGCGCCGGATCACGGCGAGCTGCTGGAAGTCCTTCTTGCCGAAAAGGGCGACGGCGGGCATCACGATGTTGAAGAGCTTGGCGACCACGGTGGTGACGCCGCGGAAATGACCGGGACGGCTCGCGCCGCACAGCTCGGTGGTGAGACCTTCCACGTTGAGGTAGCTCTGGTACCCCGCCGGGTACATGTCGGCGGCCTTGGGGGCGAAGATCACGTCCACACCGGCCGCGGAGGCAACCTTCCGGTCGCGCTCGAAATCGCGGGGATAGCTGTCCAGGTCCTCGTTGACGCCGAACTGGGTCGGGTTGACGAAGATGCTGACCACGACGGTCTTGGCGCGCTTGCGCGCCTCCACCATGAGGGAGGCGTGCCCCTCGTGCAGGTAGCCCATGGTGGGCACCAGGGCGATCTCGCCCCGCCTCTGCCGCGCGAACTGCTGCATCTCGGCGACGGATTCGATGATTATCATTTGAAACAATGCCTTTCTTCGGGAAATGCGCCGCCCTTGACGTCGGCGATGTAGTTGGCGACGGCCTCGCCGATGATCGGCGCGAGCTCGGCGTAACGCTTGACGAACTTCGGGGAGTACTTGCTGCACAGCCCCAGGATGTCGTGGATCACCAGCACCTGCCCGTCGCAATGCGGACCGGCTCCGATGCCGATGGTCGGGATGGTGAGCTCCTCGGTGATGCGCTGGGCAAGGCCCATGGGGATCCCTTCCAGCACGACGGCGAAGGCGCCGGCCGCCTCGACCGCGCGGGCGTCCTCGATCAGCTTCTCGGCCTGGGCGTCACCCTTTCCCTGAACCTTGTAGCCCCCCATGCGGTGCAGCGACTGCGGGGTGAGGCCGATGTGCCCCATGACCGGGATATCCATGGCGGTGATGGCGGCGATGGTCTCGGCGACGTTGACGCCCCCCTCGATCTTGACCGCGGCGGCGCCGCCGTCCTTCACCAGAAGTCCCGCGTTGAGGCGCGCGCTCGTGAGATCGGTCTGATAGGAGAGAAAGGGCATGTCGGCCACCACGAACGCCTTGGGGCGCGCCCGCATCACGGCCCTGGTGTGGTAGATCATGTCTTCCATGGTGACCGGGAGCGTGTTGTCGAATCCGGCCACCACGACACCGACGGAATCGCCGACGAGGATCATGTCGATGCCGGCGGCGTCGATGAGACCGGTCAGGGGGAAGTCGTAGCTGGTCAGGACCGTTATCTTTTCCCCTTCCGCTTTCATCCTGTGAAAGTCGAGAACGGTTTTGGCTTTGGTCATCGTGTCTTCGGCTCCTGTGTCAGTGATGGTGGCAAGAGTCGGGCGAATGATTATTCGCCCCTACAGCATTTGCGTATACAAGTTAGCAAAACGGGGTGCTAGCACTTCGGAGCTATGGGCGCCCCGGGGCTCCCCACCCGCCTTTTGGACAAAAAAAAACGTCTCCGGTGAGGAAGACGCTGTATAAAGAAGAATGCGCACACAGTCATGGCGCAGTTCTGCTCAGCTTATCGCTTCCCGTACCGGTTCCTTGCGAAATCCAGGCGGTATGTACGTGCTGTCGGCGCTCTTGGCGGCTCCACTTATCTATAGCGGGCCAAACGCCGTTAGAAACTAACACAACCGTTGCGACAAAGTCCAGACTTTTTCTCAAAACCAAGAGCAAAAGGAAAAGCAGTTACGCAAAGTACACGGAGTATCCGCGAAGAACATGAAGAGAAGCGCTTGACAGGGAAAATCTAAATCGAAAATCCGCTTTGCGGTCATCCGCATGCTCGGCGTTCTTTGCGTAACCGCTTCGTCCTTGTTGTGCCTTTATTACTCCGCGCTCGCCCTGATCTGCTCGAGCTCCTTGACCACCTGGCCGCTCTCGTGCTGGCGCTGTTCGATACCGTCGAAGATCGCCTCGGCCATCCTGGCGACGTAGTCGATGCTGCCCTTGATCTCGCCACTGTCGGCGCTCTGGCGCCCGGCGGCGGTGACCATGTCGTGGGTCATCTCTTTTACGTCCTCCAGGGCGCGCGCCACGGCCTTGGTCGCCTGCCCCTGCTCTTTGGACGCCTTGAAGACCTGCATGGTCATGGAGCTCACGTCTTCGATGGAACGGGTCACCAGCTGCACGCTGGTCGCCTGCTCTTCGGTGGCGAGCTTGATCTGCTCGGTCATGTCCAACGCCTTCTGGGAACTCTCCAGGATGCTCCCGAGCGATGCGCCGGTCTGCTGCCCGAGCTTCACCCCCTTCTTGACCAGTTCCTTGGTGGTGGTCACGCTGTCCGCCGCGATGCGGGACTCGGACATGATCTCCTCGATGATGCCGGTGATCTCGCCGGTGGAGAGACCGGTCTGCAACGAGAGGTTCCTGATCTCGTCGGCGACCACGCCGAAGCTCTTGCCGTACTCGCCGGCTTGAGCGGCGATGATGGAGGCGTTGAGCGCCAGGAGATTGGTCCGCTTGGTGATGTCGTTGATGACGCTGACGAACCCTTCGATCCGGCCGCTGTTGGCGCTCAGGCGCTTGATCCCCTCGTAGGAGAGATCGACGGAACGCTGGATCTCGGCCAGGGCGCCCACGGTTTCCTGCACGATGCGGGTCCCCTGCTCGGCGTGTTCCTTGACACGGCTGGAGAGGCTGTGGGAATGCCCCGTGCTCTTCTCCACCTGCCTCAGGGTCGAGGTGATCTGTTCCATGGCGGAAACCGACTTGTACACCGAGTCGGACAACGCATCCATGTTGTGGGTGATCTGGTCGGTGGCAACGGAGATCTGGGCGGCGGAAGCGCTGGCGCTGTCGACCGATTCCATGACGCCGTGGCTGGCGGCGTCGATCTTGATGGCGCCACCGGAAAGGGACTCGGCGGCAGTCACCAGGCGGTAGAGATTGGAGGAGAAGTTATCCCTGCGCTGGGAAAGATCCGAGAAGGTCCTCCCCAGCTCCAGGGTGAGCCGGTCGATGGACTGCAACAGGCTGATGCGCATGAGGGCCGCCGCGGCCTGGTCGGCAAACAGCCGGATGGTGTCGACGTCGGTATCGTTGAGGGCGCGGTGGCTCTTTTTGTTGTCCAGGCCGAAGACCCCGATGGTCTCACCCTTGAGGATGATGGGGCAGAGGATGAAAGTGGAGGAGCGCAGCGGCTCGATGGTGTCAAAGGGGGACTGGAGCAGGTAGTCGGCGGGGTACTTGGAGATGTCTTCGATGAAGAAGACCTGCCGCTCCAGGAAGCTCTTGTAGATGACGCCGGAACGGGCATCGAGCGGAACGGTGACCTCGGGGCCCACAGCGCTGTCGTTGCCGGCGCTGGCGGCGAAGTAGAGGTTCTTGCGCTCGTCGTCGACCATGAGGACGTTGACCCGCTCGTAGCCCAGCACCTCGTGCAGCCCCTCCACGCAGAGGTCCATCACGTCCTCGCTGCGCACCGCCTTCTGGATCCGGCTGTTGATCTTGTGGAAGTTCTTGATGTTGTTGTCGAGGACCTTGTAGCGGTTCTCGAAGAGCTTCTTCTGGCCGTCCACCTCCTGGACCAGCTGGTCCAGCTTTTCACCCTTCTGATGAAGTTCGTCGATCGCTTTGCCGATGAAGAAGCCGACCACGGCCAGCACCACCGCGGTCCCCCCGCCCATGTAGACGTAGAGGGCCATCCCCTGGGCGCTGTGGGTCATTTCGGAGAAGAGCTGTGCGGAGATGGGGAGGTTGGGATCCGAGAACAGCAAAAGACGCAGGACGATCCACCCCAGCGGGGCCATGGACCCTAGAAAAAAGCCGGCAAGCGCGTAGAGCTGGCTCCTGTTGGCTCCGGCAATCGGGTTCTTCATATCTAAACCACCTCGTTGCGTTCTTTGCCGCTGGGTGCGGCCGGAGAAATTTTCCGCAGTCTAGTTCAGAGATTAGGCAAAGTCAACCATATCCTTAATCTACCGGCCGAGCATGATCCCCAGTGCCTCCGCGTGCCGCACCATCTCCCCGTCGGGATCGATCAGTTTGAGGCTGCGCACGGCGTCTTCGATGGGAACCGAGGTGATGTGTCTTCCCTTCAGGCAGACCATCTGGCCGAAGGAACCGGACTCGACGAGCTCCACGGCTTTTACGCCGAACCTGCTGCCGACGCAGCGGTCGAAGGTTGACGGAGAGCCGCCGCGCTGCAGATGTCCGAGCACGGTGACCCGGATGTCCATCTCCAGGACGCCGCCCAACTCGCGCGACAGCGCCTCCCCTACCCCGCCAAGCCTTTCCACCACGGATTTCCCGCCGGCCGCCTCCCTGAGCACGCGGTTGCCTCCCTTGGGGAAGGCCCCTTCCGCGACCACGACCACGCTGAAGCGCCGGCCGCGTCTGCAGCGCGCGATGATGGCGTCGCGGATGCGGTCGATGTCGTAGGGGATTTCCGGGATGAGGATGACGTCGGCACCGCCGGCGATGCCGGACTCGAGGGCGATCCACCCGGCGTAGCGTCCCATCACCTCGAGCACCATGACCCGGTGATGGCTTTCCGCGGTGGAATGAAGCTTGTCCAGGGCATCGGTCGCGGTCTCGAGCGCCGTGTTGTAGCCGAAGGTGACGTCGGTTTCCAGGAGGTCGTTGTCGATGGTCTTGGGGACGCCCACGATGGGGACGCCGCGCCTCATCATCTCCTGGGCGATCTTGAGCGAGCCGTCGCCGCCCACCACGATGAGCGCGTCCAGGCCCAGTTTCACGATCCGGGAGCGGACCTCCTCGGAGACGTCGACCAGTTCCACCTTCCCCTCGCGCATGATGGGAAAGGCGAAGGGGTTGCCGCGGTTGGAGGTGCCGAGGATGGTGCCGCCGCGCGGCAGGATGCCGCGCACCTCCTCGAGGCCTAAGGGGCGGCATTTTTCGGGATGGAGGAAACCGTCGAAGCCGTCCTCGATGCCGACCACCTCCCAGCCGCGTCCGATCGCCGCCTTCACCACGCCCCTGATCACCGCGTTCAAGCCGGGGCAGTCCCCGCCGCCGGTCAATATGCCTATCTTCATTGCTGTCCCCCCTAAAGATTGCTCACGCAAAGCCGCAAAGTCGCCAAGCGAAGCAAAATCTATTTACGTCAAAAAAGCTTCGTGTTTGCTTTGCACCTTTGCGGCTTTGCGTGAGGCGATTTTACTGCAGCGCGTCGAGGATGGCCTGGGGCTCCAGGCGGTTCCTGGGATCGCTGTCGGCATAACTGGTGATGATCCTGCCATCCCGCCCCACAACGAAGGTGCCGGGCATGGGGAGCTCCCATGACTCATCGGCGTTGAACTCGGGAAGGTTCACCCCCCATTCCTTATAAAGCCCCTGGACCCAGCCGGGAAGCCGGTACACCAACCCGTAACTGCGCGCCACCACGTTGCCCAGATCACTCAGCACTTCGTACTGCAGGAAGTTCTTCAAAAGCGTCGCCTGCGACTTGTCCGGACTCTGCGGCGAAATCGCCATCAGCGATGCGCCACGCTCCAGTATCTCGGGAAGTATCTTCTGGTAGGCCCTCAACTGAAGGCTGCAGTAGGGTCACCAGATGCCCCGGTAAAAGGTCACCACGGCGGGACCGTGCGCCAGCGCGTCGGCGAGTGCCACCGGAATCCCCACGGCGTTGGGCAGGACGAAACCGGGAGCTGCGTCGCCCGCCTTGGGCACCCTGGCGGTGATCACTTTTTGCCCGATCTCTGCATAGGCGCGCTCCAGTTGCGCCTTCACCTCCGGGGCGAGTGCCTTGCCCTGTTCCAACCGTTCGATCTGAGATCTCAGGTCCTGTTCCATGACGCACCTCCGATTTTTTCACCGCGAGCGCCGCTTTCCTGCCGCCGCGCCAGCGTTTCATTCTACGCTTAATCGTTAAAACGTCAATGTTTCTATGCAATTCCGCCTGCGCGGCACAGATTCAGACAATTGTATATTTTTGACCCAGGTCATAAACAATTTGGAGCGGGAGGGGTATTGTCAGATCATCAAGAACACGGGAGGAAGCAGATGGAATTCAAAAACGGCTTGGGCGATACGGCGATTCAAAATGTGATAGCGAGCAACCCGGAGATCGGGGAGATCCTGAACCGCTACGAGATCGGATGCGTCACCTGCAAGGTCGGCATCTGCCTCCTCAAGGATGTGGTATCCATCCACGGGCTGTCGCAGGAGCAGGAGGCGGCGGTGGAAAAAGAAATAAATGACTATTTGGACGCAAAAGCGGAAAATCGCAGGGTCGCCTAGAAAAATCGAAACGGCACACGCCACAACCAACAACGAAAACAACCATATAAAAAGGGAGAAGTGAACATGGCACATGCAGGATGCGGCTGCCCCGGCAGCATGGCAAGGGTAATCGAGAGGAACGAGGCAACCGAGCAGGAGAACACCGTGAAGGCGGCTTCTGAGCTGAGGCAATGGCCGGTACAGCTGCACCTGGTCCCGCCGACCGCCCCGTGGTTCCAGGACAGCGAGATTCTGATCGCCGCGGACTGCGTGGCCTTCGCCCTGGGGAGCTTCCACAGCGACCTGCTGAAAGGAAAGGCGCTGGCGATCGCCTGCCCGAAACTGGACGACAGCACCCCGTACGTCGAGAAGCTGGCCCGGATCTTCAGCGAGAACAACGTGAAGAGCATCACCGTGGCCATCATGGAAGTCCCCTGCTGCCGCGGCCTCGACATGATGGTGCGCCAGGCGCTGGCACAGTCCGGCAAGGAGATCCCGCTGGAGACGGCGATCATCGGCATCAACGGTGAGAGGAGAAACTAGGTCATGAAACAGGACATCACCCAGAGGCTCAAGGACGAGCACCAGTTGATCCTGAGAATGCTCGCCCTTTTGGAGAAAAACGCGCGGCTCACCGAGGAAGGAAGCTTCAAGGATTACCAGTTCTACCTGGACGGTGTGGACTTCATCAGGAACTACGCCGACCGTTTCCATCACGCCAAGGAGGAGGATGTCCTGTTCGAAGCGCTGGTGGCAAACGGCATGCCCCGGGAGAACAGCCCGGTGGCCGCCATGCTGATGGAGCATGACCTGGGGCGCTCCTACGTGAAGGCGATGGAAGAGGCGGCGACCAGGGCGCTCAACGGCGAGGCGGGGCAGGAAGAGGCGATCGTCGCCAACGCGAGGGGATACCTCGATCTGCTGCGCGATCATATCGCCAAGGAGGATGACATCCTCTACCCGCTGGCCGAGCGGATCCTGCCCGAAGGGGTGCGCCACGGCATCGTCGCCGGGTACGGCAAAGCCGAGGAGAAGTCCGCGGCGGGTTTCGAGGAGCACTACCGGCAGGTCGTGGAGAAGTACGAGAGAGGCTAAGGGAAGTTCTACGTTCTACGTTCTACGTTAACTGCAAAACCTGGAAGCGGAACACGGAGGACACGGAGAAAGGCCACAGAGCACACTGAGAAAGAACAGGTTTTGTTTCCCCCCGAAGCGGCCTTTCCTCTGTGTTCTCTGTGAACCTCCGTGTCCTCTGTGTTTTATGCTTCAAATCTTTAAAGCGGTTACGCAAAGTGCACGAAGTATCCGCTGAGACACGAAGAAAAACTTTGAACGGAAAAACAAAACCCAATCCGATTCTCTTTGCGGCCATCGCGCGTACTCTGCGTTCTTTGCGTAACCGCTTCTGAATTTGCCTGTCCTCTGTGCTCTCTGTGGACCTCGGTGCCCTCTGTGTTTTATGCTTTAAACCTTTAAAGCGGTTACGCAAAGTGCACGAAGTATCCGCTGAGACACGAAGAAAAACTTTGAACGGAAAAACAAAACCCAATCCGATTCTCTTTGCGGCCATCGCGCGTACTTTGCGTTCTTTGCGTAACCGCTTCTGAATTTGCCTGTCCTCTGTGCTCTCTGTGGACCTCGGTGCCTCTGTGTTTTATGCTTCAAACCTTTAAAGCGGTTACGCAAAGTGCACGAAGTATCCGCTGAGACACGAAGAAAAATTTTGAACGGAAAAACAAAACCCAATCCGATTCTCTTTGCGGCCATCGCGCGTACTCTGCGTTCTTTGCGTAACCGCTTCTGAATTTGCCTTTCCTCTGTGCTCTCTGTGGACCTCGGTGCCCTCTGTGTTTTATGCTTCAAACCTTTAAAGCGGTTACGCAAAGTGCACGAAGTATCCGCTGAGACACGAAGAAAAAATTTGAACGGAAAAACAAAACCCAATCCGATTCTCTTTGCGGCCATCGCGCGCACTCTGCGTTCTTTGTGCTTGTTGGGGGAGGTGGCTGAGTTGAAAGGAGCGTTCCGCTAGAGGGACAGGCACCTACCGGAGCCTGTCCCTTCTCGCCTTTCCTCTGTGCTCTCTGTGGACCTCGGTGCCCTCTGTGGTAATGCTTATAAAAAGAAAGGGCGGGGATTCGATATCCCCGCCCTTTCTGCGTCTTGGCTGTCGCCGCGGCGTTATTCGAGGTTGTCCTCGATCCTAATGAAGGTGCTCTTGGCGCGGATCACTTCGAAAGTGTCGATCTCGGCCAGGGCCTTTCTCACGTCCTCCTCGCGCGCATCGTGGGTCATGATCACGATGGGCACTTCGTCGGCGCTCCTCGCACTCTGCAGCATGGATGCGATGCTGATGCCACGCGCACCCAGGGCACCGGCGATGCGGGCCAAAACGCCCGGACGGTCCAGGGCCTGGAAACGGATGTAGTACTTGCTGACGATCTCGCCGATGGGCTTGATCGGCAGGGTGGTGACCTTGTCGTCCAGGAAGCCCAGCGGCGCACAGCGACGGGTGATGCCGGCGCTCATGTTGCGGGCGAGATCGACCACGTCACCTACAACGGCGCTGGCGGTGGCGTCCATGCCGGCACCGCGGCCGTAGAACATGACCGGGCCAACGAAATCGCCGGTGAGCCTGATGGCGTTGAAGACGCCATGCACGTCGGCCAGCGGGTAGTCGCTGGGAATCATGGTCGGATGAACGCGCGCCTCGATCTGGCCGCCATCCATCTTGCCGATGGCCAAAAGCTTGATGCGGTAGCCGAAGGTCTGGGCGAAGTCGACGTCCTCGGAGGTGATCGAGGTGATCCCCTCGGAATAGACGTCCTTCAGATCGATCTTGGTGCCGAAGCAAAGCGACAGGAGCAGGCAGAGTTTGTGCGCGGTGTCGACCCCTTCGATGTCGAAGGTGGGATCGGCCTCGGCGTAGCCCAGTTCCTGGGCGCTCTTCAGAACCTCGGAAAAATCGGCGCCTTCCTGGGTCATCCGGGTGAGGATGTAGTTGCAGGTGCCGTTCACGATGCCGAGCACGGTGGAGAAGCGGTTGCCGGCCATGTTCCCCTTGATGGCGGAGAGGACGGGAATGCCCCCACCCACCGCCGCCTCGAACAGGACCTCGACGCCGTGTTTCTTGGCCGCGGCGTAGATCTCCTCGCCGTGCACCGCCAGCAGCGCCTTGTTGGCGGTGACCACGTGCTTGCCGTTGCCGATCGCCTTGAGGGCGAAGCTGCGCGCCGGCTCGTAGCCGCCGATCAGTTCGATGACCACGGAGATCTCCGGGTCGGTCAGCACGTCGTCGGCGTTGCGCGAAAGGGTGATCCCTTCGGTACTGACGCCGCGGTCGGTGGTGATGTCCAGGTCGACGATGGTTTTGAGAGAGATCCGCGCGCCGGTCTTCTCGGTGAGGAGGGTGGAGTTTTCCTTGAGCAGCTTCACGACACCGGCACCGATGGTGCCGAAACCAAGCAGGCCTACCTTAATCTCTTCCATATTCCCTCTTTGATCGAATTTCAGATTTTAAAAACAAAAGGCGCTTCACAGGGATGAAGGGGAATCCTGTTTATGGTTTTATTCCTTATCCGTAACCGTGGAGGCGATTTCGTCGAGGATGCCGTTCACGAAGGACGCGGAATCGTCGGCACCAAACTTCTTGGCGACTTCGATGGCCTCGTTCATGGTGACGTTCTTCGGAATGTCCGGACGATACAACAGCTCGAACACGGCCAGACGCAAGATGTTCAGGTCCACACGCGCCATGCGGGCCATGCTCCAGTGCTTCGATTTCTCGGCGATGCGGCCGTCGATCTCCTGCAGATGGCCGACAACGCCGGCAACCAGCTCGGATGCAAAGGCGTAGGCCTTGGAGTTGGCGGAAAGGGTCGGTTCCTCGCCTTCACCGAAACTCTCGACGATGCGTTTCAACGTGGTGCTCGGGTCCTGGGTCACCAGGTCCTTGGAGTAGAGCGCCTGCAGCGCCAGTTCTCTACCTTCTCTGCGTGTGGTCAATTATTTCATCTCCCTGAACAGGTTTGCGGTCTCGATCACCGTTACGGCGGCCTCGAACCCTTTGTTGCCGGCCTTGGTACCGGCACGCTCGATGGCCTGCTCGATGGTGTCGGTGGTCAGTACGCCGAAGGCGACGGGAATCCCGGTCTCCAGGGAGACGTGGGCGATCCCTTTGGATACTTCGGAGGAAACGTAATCGAAGTGGGGGGTGGAACCGCGGATCACGGCACCCAGGCAGATCAGGGCGTCGTAGCTGCCGGTTTTGGCCAGTTTCTGCGCGGCAAGCGGGATCTCGAAGGCACCCGGCACGCGCACCACGGTGATCTGCTGGTCATCGGCGCCGTGGCGCACCAGGGCGTCCAGCGCCCCCTCGAGGAGCCTTTCCCCGATGAAACTGTTGAAGCGGCCGACCACGATGGCGAACTTGAGCCCTTCTGCGTTCAGCTTTCCCTCTAAATATTTAGGCATAATCACTCCAGTAAAATCAGATATTTTCCAGCAGGTGTCCCATCTTCTCCCGCTTGGTCTTCAGGTACTTTTCGTTGGCCTTGGACGGCTTCATCTCGATGGGCACCCGCTCGACGATGTTGATGCCGTAGCCTTGCAGGCCGATCAGCTTCTTCGGGTTGTTGGTCATCAGACGGATGTTCTTCACGCCCAGGTTGACCAGGATCTGCGCCCCGATACCGTAATCACGCAGGTCGGCCTTGAAGCCCAGGGCCAGGTTCGCCTCGACGGTGTCGTGCCCCTGATCCTGCAGCGCGTAGGCCTTGAGCTTGTTGGTGAGGCCGATGCCGCGCCCTTCCTGGCGCATGTAGAGGATGATCCCCTTTCCTTCCTTCTCGATCTGCGCCATGGCGGCGTGCAGTTGCTCCGCGCAGTCGCAGCGCACCGAACCGAACACGTCGCCGGTCAGGCACTCGGAGTGCACACGCACCAGGACCGATTCGTCTCCCTTGACGTCCCCCTTGACCAGGGCCAGGTGCTCGAGCTTGTCGATGTCGTTTTCGAAGGCGACGGCCCGGAAGCTGCCGAAGGAGCTCGGGAGCGCGACCTCGACGGAGCGGCGCACCAGCGACTCGTGCTTCAGGCGGTAGGCGACCAGGTCGGCGATGGTGCAGACCTTGACG
This sequence comes from Geomonas oryzisoli, assembly GCF_018986915.1. NCBI lineage: Bacteria > Pseudomonadati > Thermodesulfobacteriota > Desulfuromonadia > Geobacterales > Geobacteraceae > Geomonas > Geomonas oryzisoli. The sequence goes on along the minus strand of NZ_CP076723.1, from coordinate 1,214,761 downwards.
CCGTGCTCCTTGGCGAACTTCTTCAGCTCCGGCATGCGCGACATGGTGCCGTCTTCGTTCATGATCTCGCAGATGACGCCGGCGGGCTCAAGACCGGCCAGGCGCGCCAGGTCGACGGAGCCCTCGGTCTGACCGGAGCGGACCAGGACGCCGCCGTTTCTCGCGCGCAGCGGGAAGATATGCCCCGGGCGCGCCAGGTCGGCGGCCTGTGCGTTGGGCGCCACCGCGGTCAGGATGGTGTGGGCACGGTCCGCGGCGGAGATGCCGGTGGTGACGCCCTTCTTCGCCTCGATGGAGACGGTGAAGGCGGTGCCGAAGGAGGAGGTGTTGTCCTGCACCATGGGGGGCAGGTCGAGGCGGTCGCAGCGCTCCGCGGTCATGGTGAGGCAGATCAGGCCGCGGCCGAAACGGGCCATGAAGTTGATCGCCTCCGGCGTGACACACTGGGCCGCCATGGTGAGGTCGCCTTCGTTCTCGCGGTCCTCGTCGTCAACCAGGATCACCATCCTCCCGGCCCTGATTTCCTCAATGGCTTCCTCTATGCTTGCTACTGACATTACGTAACCTCTCCTCGTTCAGTATCGGTCGCCGGGATGTGAGGTTGTCCCACTCCCGCGGCCAAATTTGGTTGGACAACAAACCTTAGGGCGTTGACCATAACAAAATTTTCGTCGTAGTGGAAGCAAAAGCAGCTAGATAAAGCCGTTTTTAGCCAGCAGGTCCATGGTGACCCCGCCTTCTTTCTGCCCTTTCCCCGCCAGCAGACGCTCGAGATAGCGGCAGAGGAGGTCGGTTTCGATGTTGACCTCGTCCCCCACCCGCTTGGAGAGAAGGGTCGTCTTCGCTGCCGTGTGCGGGATGATGTTGACGCTGAAGCTGTCCGGTTCCACCTCGTTCACGGTGAGGCTGATGCCGTCGATGGCCACGGAACCCTTGGCCGCGATGTATTTCGCGAACTCCGCCGGGAACCTGAAGGAGAAGACGATGTTGTTGGCCACCTCGCGCCGCTCCGTGATGGTGGCGACGCAGTCGACGTGGCCGGAAACCAGGTGGCCGTCCAGGCGGTCGGACAGGCGCATGGCGCGCTCCATGTTGAGCGGCGCCCCGCCTTTCAGGTTCTTGAAGGCGGTGCGGTCGATGGTCTCGGGGGAGACGTCGAAGGTGACGGCGCCGCCGCCTTTGCGCACCACGGTGAGGCAGGCGCCGTTGATGGCGATGGAGTCGCCGATCCGGATCTCGTCCAGGGGGAGCGAGGTCTTCACGGTGAGGCTCCCCGACGCGCCGCGGCGCTCGATGGAAACCAGCTCGCCTACTGTTTCAATGAGACCTGTGAACATAACACCTCAAAAAAGACGTTCAACGTTCAACGTTCAACGTTCGAGCGGCTGAATCTTTACCTAGCGACGGTACTGGTGCGGCACCTGCACAGAAGTAAATAGGGGACCAGAATGCACGAGCCGTCGCGTAACTGTAGGCTGAAAGAAAACCAAGGTCCTAACGTTGAACGTTGAACGTTGAACGGTCTGTGGGTGTGCCTTCCACCAGCAGATCAACGCCGATCCGCTTTACCTTTACTTCTTCCAGCCGGATGGCGTCGGCCATGAGACGGACGCCTTCGCCGGCGAAGAGCCCCATGCCGGCACCGCCGACGAGCTTGGGGGCCAGGAACAGCATGCAGTGGTCGATGAGCCCCCCACGCAGGAAGGCGCCGGCCAAATGACTCCCGCCTTCCAGCAGGACGGACTGCACGCCCCGCTCGCCCAGCTTAACCAGCAGGTCGTCGAGATCGACGCGCCCTTCCCGTTCCTTACAGACCAGCACTTCGACGCCGTGCGCCGTCAGCGCTTCGATCTGCGCGGCATCGGTGCAGCAGGTGGCGACGACGGTCTGCGCATGCGACTTCAGGCTGAACAGTGCGGCGTGCCGCGGAATCCTGAGCGTCGAATCGACGACGACGCGCAGCGGGTCCTTCCCGCCGGGGACCCGGCAGGTCAGGAGCGGATCGTCCTTGATCACGGTGCCGACGCCGACCATGATGGCATCCAGCCTGCCGCGCAACCGGTGCACCTCGCGCCGCGCGGCGTCGCTGGTCACCCACTTGGAATCGCCGCCGGCCGTGGCGCTCATGCCGTCCAGGGTGAGAGCGCTCTTCAGCACCACGTACGGGCGCCTGGTCTGGATCCACTTGATGAAGGGGCGGTTCAGCTCCCGGCTCTGCGCCTCCAAAAGCCCCACTTCGACTTCGATGCCGGCCTCCCGCAGCATGCCGATGCCGCGACCGGATACCAGGGGATTCGGGTCGACCATGGCGACGAAGACGCGCCCGACGCGCGCCTCGACGAGGGCCTTGGCGCAGGGAGGGGTCTTGCCGAAATGGGAGCAGGGCTCGAGCGTCACGTAGACGTCGGCGCCCTGCGCCAGCGCGCCCGCTTCCCTCAATGCATGCACCTCGGCGTGCGGAGTCCCCGCTTTCCGGTGCCACCCCTTGCCGATGACGACGCCGTCTTTCACGATGACGCAGCCGACCGCGGGGTTTGGTGCGGTCTTGCCGACGCCCTTCCTGGCCTCGGCCAGCGCCAGCCGCATCATTTTGAGGTCCGCAGACATTCCCGCTCCTATTTCTTGAGGAGGTCCTGCAGTTCCACCATGAATTCGTTGATGTCCTTGAAGGAGCGGTACACGGAGGCGAAACGGACGTAGGCGACCTGGTCGATGCCGTGCAGCTCGTTCATGATCCATTCGCCCAGGGTGGTGGTCGGGATCTCGCGCTCGCCGCTTTCCTGCATGCGCGTCTCCAGGCGGTCCACCAGTTTCTCGATGGTCTCCACCGAAACCGGCCGTTTCTCGCACGCCTTCTGCAGACCGGCCACCAGTTTCAGGCGGTCGAAGGGCTCGCGCCGGCCGTCACGCTTGGTCACCAGCGGGAGCACTTCCTCGATCCGCTCGTGGGTGGTGAAACGCTTGCCGCAGGACTCGCACTCGCGCCGGCGACGGATGGCCGCGCCCCCCTTGTCGGGGCGGGAATCGACCACCTTGCTGTCGCTGAAACTGCAGAAGGGACATTTCATGGCTGCGGCTCCTCGTACTTCTCGACGGTGATGCCGGACTCGCGGATCATCTCCTCCGCCAGTTGGTCCGGATAGCCGGAGAGGTAGACCACCCGCTTGATGCCCGAGTTGATCACCATCTTCGAGCAGATGATGCAAGGCATGGTGTTGCAGTACAGGGTTGCCCCTTCGATGGAGGTGCCGTGCTTGGCGGCCTGGATGATGGCGTTCTGCTCGGCGTGCAGGCCGCGGCAGAGCTCGTGACGCTCGCCGGACGGGATCCCCATCTTCTCGCGCAGGCAGCCGATATCCAGACAATGGGCGGTCCCCGACGGTGCGCCGTTGTAGCCGGTCGCCAGGATGTTCTTGTCCTTCACCAGGACGGCGCCGACCTGCCGCCTCAGGCAGGTGGAGCGCTTGGCGACCAGACGTGTGATCTCGATGAAATATTCATCCCAACTCGGACGCACCATAACGAGCCCCTCTCATTTGAAATTTGGCCAGAATAGCCGTTTTCGCGAGCCCGGTCAAGCGGCGTGAGAATACGGTGCAACTGATTCACATGAGGAGGTTGCCGCTGCGGAAGCAACCGACACGGTTTTTGGGGATGCGCAGAGAGCGCTCTGCTCCCCGGGCCGGCTCCCCTGCAGCGCGAACAGGGCGACGGCGCCAAGCCCGACGGTCCCGGCGGCGTGAAACACGGCGACGATGCCGAGGCTTCCCTGCAGCAGCGCGCCGAAAAGGGGTCCCGCCGCGAAGCCCAGGTTGAGCGCCGCGTTGAAGGTGCCGACCGTCACGGCCATGCCGTGCCTCATCCCCTCTTCCACCAATAACGCGCTGCTGGCCGGCTGGGAGACGACGCTGCAGGCGCCGATGGCCAGGGTAAGCAGCAGCATCTGGTAAAAACCGGGCGCGGCCGGGACGAGAAAGTAGAGCGCCGACACCGCGGTCCCCCCCGCCAGCACCAACAGGCGGCGCGGGGCGCGGTCGGAGAGGATCCCCATGGGGCGCAGGAGCAGCGTCATGGCGACGGTGCCTGATGCGAGGATGACGCCGCTGCGCAGGCCGGTCAGCCCCAGCTTGGCGGTAAGCAGGATGGGAAGAAAGGCACCGGTAAGCGAGATACCGAAGGCCCTGCCGAAGATGAAGGCGAGCAGCGCCCGGTAGCTGCCGGCACGATCCCGTCGCAAAGTTCCCAAAGAGCCACGGCTGGTCCGGCCCGGGGCGTTGCCGCCGCGGTCGCCGCCGGGGATGCCGCGCAGGGCGAAACAGAAGGCGACCAGGCACAATGCGGCAACGGCTGCGAATACGCCGACGAAGCCGAAAGAGTCCTTGAGCAGGCCGCCGGTGAGCGGCCCAAGGCACAGCGCACCGTAAAAGGAGATGTCGAAGGTGGCAAGGACGGTGCCCCGCCTCTTCTCGGCGGCGCAGCTCCCCACCAGCGACAGGAGCACCGGGCGAAACAGCGCGCAGCTCACCCCCTGCAGCAGGCGCAGCACGGTGAGGACGGGCACGGAGAGGTTGAAGAGGTAACCGGTCGAGACCGCGAGGTAAAGGGCGAGGCTTGCCAGCACCGCCCGACGGTAGCCGGCCCGCTCGCACCAGGCGCCCAGCGCGGGGCTGCAGACGATCTTGGCGAGGGAATAGCAGACCAGCGGCAGTCCGAGCATGAGCCCCCGGGCGCCGAGGCTGAAGAGGTAGGTCGAGAAGAAGGCGTCGGCGATGCCGAAGGCCAGCGTTACGGCGAAGTTGACCAGGAACAGGGTTCGCAGCAGGTTGCGCTCCGGCATGGCGCTACCCCCGTGCGGTCAGGAACGTCTCGAAGAGCCGGTCGTGCACTTCGATGTGCTCCAGCCAGAGCCGGCGGATCTGCTCCAACTCGTCTGCCGGCGCCCCCTTCCCGAGGGCCAGGCGGTAGCGCAGCTTGGCGGTACCGATGCTGATCGACTGGTGGCAAAGCCGGTGTTCCCTGACCTTAGGGAAGGCCACCAGTTCCATGTAGCGCTCTTCCGGGACGATCTGGGTGAGCGTCGCCGTCACCAGTTGATCGAGCTCGCCGGTCACGTCGGACGAGGGGTGGCGGCGCAGCTGCTCGAGCATCCGGTTCAGTCGGCCGATGATGCTGCGGTAGCGGCTGTCCCACTTAAACGGTTCGTCGTGCAGGATTGCTGTTTCCATCGGTTTCCCTTGCCGGCGAGGGATATCCCCCCGCCGGCGAGAAAGGGGGACAGGCACCTGGCGGAGCCAGTCCCCGAGAATTAATGCCCCCTCGGCCATAGCCGGGGCTGCGATTTTTTTAGAAGGTCATCTGCCACTTGGCGCCGGCGATCAGGGAGCGCGGCTCTTTCTGCCCGAGCGAGTTCTTGAAGTCGTTCAGGTAGTCGATCTCCGGGACGATGTTGATGTGCTTGCCCAGGGCATAGTTGACGTTGGCGAAGGCTGCCATGCGGGCGTCGGCGTGGGCGATCGGGTTGTCGTCGATCACGTAGGAAGCGCCGGTGTAGATCATGGCACGGTCGCTCGCCCGGTAGCCTATCTGGCCGAAGCCGCCGTAGGTGTGGGAGTTCTTGCCGTGCAGCGTGTCGTAGTAGGCGCCGTTGGCCTGACCGGGGTTGGCCAGCGTGTTGCCGGTGCCGTTGCCGGTCGCGGTGCTCATCAGGTCGCCGGTGTTCTGCCCGGTGAAGACGTTGTAGCTCAGTTCAACCGGGGCCAGATCGACCTTGCCGTGGAAGAAGGCGAGGTAGGAGTAGATGTCGTGCTTCACCGGCGTGGAGTTGTTGATCGAGCTGGTCGCCTTGTACCAGTTGCCGGCGACGCCGCCGCCGTAGGTCCACTTGTCCAGCTTCCCTTCGTAGCCGACCACCATCTTCGGGAGCATCGTGTCGTAGTCGGTGTAGGTCGCGGCGTAGCTGTTGCCGGTCTGGCTGTAGGCCGCGGTCACGTCCGCGTTGGGGGATACGTTGGTGGTGTTGTTGGCCTGGTTGCCGACGCGCGGCTGCATGGCGTCGACGTAGAAGCCGTTGTTCATGGTCACCTTGATGTTGGCGTAGCGGCCGTCCCAGAGCGAGCCGTAGCCGTTGAAGCCGCCGTCGCTGTCCCAGACCTGCTGGGAGCGGAACACGTAGGGGCTCGGCGTCTTACCGATGCGCAGTTTCCCCTCGCCGAAATCCCACTCGCCGTACAGGAGCCGCACTTCCACCCCTTTGGAGTACGCCTTCGGGTTGTACAGGCCGACCTCGGCCACGCCGGAATATTCGCCGTCTTTCACTTTGACGCCGATGAAGCTGTCGCCGAAGTTGTCCAGGCTGAAGTCGCTGTCGTGCCGGGCGGCCCCGGTGGCCGGGCTGTAGTAGGAGTTCTGGGTCCAGAAGGTCCCAAGCTTTATGTTGCCGTAGGCGTTGAGGTCGATGGCCAGCGCGGGTGCGGAGCACGCCAGGGCGGCAGCGAAGGTCATGGCGGCTATGTTCATCTTCTTCATGGTACTGTTCCCTTTCGATTGGTAGTCGTTGGTTTAGTTGCAACAGCTGCGGTTGCCGTGGCGGGGTCGCCGCCACGGCAGTACGACGCTTACTTGTTCATGCCGGAGTACTTGAGCGCGTTCTCCGCGGCGATACGGCCGGAGTTGATGGCGTAGCCCGCCGTGCCCCCTCCCAAGAGCAGGTCGTAGCTGTCGCCGTACATGCCGCCGGAGTCGGTGCCGACCGCGTAGAGCCCCGGGATCGGCTCGCCCTTGGCGTTGAGCGCCTCGGTGTTGCCGGAGATCTTCACGCCGCCCAGGGTGCCCAGGTGACGCGGCAGGAGCTTCACGGCGTAGAAGGGGCCGGTGGCGACGGGACGCAGGTACTTGGACTTCTTGTTGAACTGGCTGTCCTCGCGTACCGCGGCCGACTTGTTCATGGCCTCCACGCTCGCCTTAAGGATCTTCGCATCCATGTTGAGCTGCTTGGCGAGGTCCTCGATGGAGTCGGCCTTGAACGCGAAGCCGCGCTTGCGGGCCAGTTCCTTGTTGAAGGATTCGTCGAACTTGACGAGCTTGGTCCCCTGGAGCACCCACTCGCCCAGCGGCATCTCGATCCCCTTCTCGACGGCGAGCTTCCTGGTGGACTCGTCGAAGATGGAGTAGGCGGTGCCGCCGATCCTGGTGATCGCGTTGCCGGCGTAGGGCCAGAACTCGACGCTGGACTCGTCGACGTAGCGCTCGCCGCGCGGGGTCACCCAGAAGTAGGGCTGCACCGCGAGGGCGATCATCTGGTCGGCCGGGTGGAAGCCGGGGAGGCCGGGACGGTACGCCTCAACGGTGCCCATCCCCTCGAGCTGCGCGCCGACCTTCTCGGCCATGCGGATACCGTCGCCGTCCTTGCCGATGTTGCCGACCGGGATCACTTCCGGGTACTCGACGTACTTCTTCATCATCTCCTTGTTGTTGGCGAAGCCGCCGGTGGCGATGATCACCGCCTTGGCCTTGATCTTCAGCTGCTCGCCGGACTTCTCCTTGGCAACCACGCCGACCACCTTGCCGTTGTCGGTGATGAGGTCGGTGCCCGGGGTCTCCAGGAGGATCTTGCCGCCGTGATCCTGCACGTACTTCTCGAAGACGTTGATCATCCTCTGGCAGTGGAAGTCCCTGGGGTTCTTGTCCGGGTAGTCCGGACCGGGGGCGATGACGTGCCAGGTGAGCGGGCCGCCGAAGCCGCCGACGCCGACGTACTCGATTTTCACCCCGAGGTTGTCGAGCCAGTCGATGGTGTCGGCCGACTTGTCCACGAAGTTCTTGGCCAGGGCGCCGTTGGCCTTCCAGTGGCTGTAGTTCATGATCAGCTTGAAGGCAAAGTCCTTGCTGACGTCGATGCCGATGCGCTTTTGCAGCTTGCTCTCCGCGGCGAAGACGCCTTCACAGAAGCTGCCGGTACCGCCGACCTTGGCCTGCTTCTCGAGCACCACCACCTTGGCGCCCAGCTGCAGCGCCTGGACGGCGGCGGCAAGGCCCGACGTACCGGCACCCACGACCACCACGTCGGTATTCATCTCCTTTTCTGCCAGCGCCGGCGCGGCGAACGCCAGCAGGGCGACCAGCATCATCGCCATACCTCGAACTCTTCTCATCGATTCCTCCTCTTTGATCCCCCTCAGGGGTTGGTGCGACGCGGGGTTTGCCGCGTTCGGAACAGTTCGGGCTACTTGTCCTTGAATTCGAAATCGCTGTGGCACTCCAGGCACAGGTACTCTGAAGGTGCGTGCACCCGGTGACACTTGAGGCACGCCATCCTCCCCAGGTGGGAGTCGTGCGGGTTGTTGTGCATCCCCTTGGTGCGCTCGGCCATCTTGTCGTAGCCGCCGTGGCAGTCGAGGCAGGCCTCAACCGCGGCCGACGCCGTCGGCTTGTCGGTCTTGTGGCAGTCGGCACAGCCAAATCCCTCGGCGGCATGTTTTCCCTTGATGTTCGCCGCCCAGGCCTTGCCTTGTGCCAGGGACTGCCCCGCCCCGAGGACAGCCAGCAGCGACAGCCCTACGAAAATTCTCTTTCCCACCGTTTACCTCCCATTCGTGTAGTTCACCGCCAATCGCGAGACGGCCGACGAGCCGGACGTTTCTCCTTGTTTGGCAAAAAAACCTCTTTGGATGTGGGAATAGCAGCGAGTGTGCCATCGAAAAAAAATAGGCAAAACGGTCGGTTGCGACAAAGACTCGTATACAGCGTGGAAAATGCCTATCATTATGATAAGGTGCTTTATTATTCTGGTAGGCAGTTAGGAGGCGGGGATGCAATCGGCGGATCTGGATTTACGGGAGCTACTTTCCTTCCGTCCCGACGGGGGGACCATGTTCTTCATGGGGCGCAGGGCGATCATCTTCGATGCCGTCGCCCTGGGGCTTTTGCGCAAGGAGCTGATCAGCTCGCTGGGGATGGCGGCGGCGCGCAGCATCCTGACCAGGTTCGGCTACGCCCACGGCAGGATGACGGCGGAAAGCCTGAAGCTGGAATTCCCCGACCTCTTCGCCGACAGCTGGACCGGCCCGAAACTGCACATGCTGCAGGGGATGGTCCGGGTCGAGGAAAACAAGCGCAGCGACGGCAGCGACGACCAGCCGCTGGTGCAGTCCTTCTGGTACGACTCCTACGAGGTGGAGCAGCACCTTTTGCACCTGGGTCTTTCCGAGGACTCGGTCTGCTGGACCCTGACCGGGTTCGCCAGCGGCTACGTCTCCTACTGGCGGGGCGAAAAGGTGTACTTCATCGAGGACCGCTGCTGCGGCAAGGGGGACGCGGTCTGCCACGTCGAGGGGAGAACGAGGGAACAGTGGGGCGAGGCGCTGGAACCGTATCTCCCCTACTTCGAGTCGGAGACCGGCGACGAGGTGTTCCAGAACCTGGCCAAGGCGCTGCGCGACACCGAGGAGCGGCTCAAGAAGCAGCGGCGCCAGATGTCGTGCCTGAGCGCGGGGACGGAGGAGTTCGGCTGCATCACCGCTCGCTCCGGCGCGATGCGCCAGGTGGTCGAACTGACCCGGCGCATCGCCCGCGTCGATTCTTCGGTGATCGTGACCGGCGAAAGCGGCGCGGGGAAGGAGCGCATCGCACGGCTGATCCACGAGGAGTCCGCCCGCTCGGGGCGCCCCTTCGTGGCGGTCAACTGCGGCGCGCTCACCGAAACGCTCCTGGAGAGCGAGCTCTTCGGCCACGCCAAGGGTGCCTTCACCGGCGCGGACCGGGACAAGATGGGGCTCATCGAGGCCGCAAACGGCGGCACCCTCTTCCTGGACGAGATCGGCGAGGTTTCCCAGTCCATGCAGGTGAAACTGCTGCGCGTGCTGCAGGAGCGGGAGGTGAGACGGGTCGGTGAAAACAAGTCGCGCCAGGTCGACATCCGGGTGGTCGCCGCCACCAACAGGAATCTCTCAGACGAGGTGAGCAAGGGAAACTTCCGGCGCGACCTCTACTATCGGCTGAGGGTGATCGAGGTAAGGGTCCCTCCCCTGCGGGAAAGAAACGAGGACATCCTTCCCCTGGCGCGCATCTTCCTGGAGCAGGCGTCCAAGCGCGCGGGGCGGAAGGTGACCGGGTTCACTCCCAAGGCGGCCGACCAACTGCTGCGCTACACCTGGCCGGGCAACGTGCGGGAACTGCAGAACGCGGTGGAACACGCCGTGGCGCTTTGCCTGGACACGAGGGCCGACCTCGAGGACCTGCCCGAGGAGCTCAGGTCAGCGCTGCCAAGACCGGGGATCGTGGAGTCTGTGCGCCCGCTGGAAGAGGTGGAGCGGGAATACATCCTGGCGGCCTTGAGGGCCACGGGCAACAACAAGGCGCGCACCGCGGCGGAGTTGAATATCGGCGTGGCCACCCTCTACCGCAAACTGGCAGAGTACGAGAAGCAGGGATTCGTGGCCTAGGCGCCGGCGGGAAAGTTCTTGCCCCCGGCTCCCAAAGAGTGTAAGAAGTACCCTCTTTTTTTGCCGACTGGCTGTCGCGCCCAGGAAAGTCCCCCTTCGGCACAGGGAATTTAGGTGGAGTAGCTTTTGTTGAGGCAAATCCCCTCTGTCCCCCCTTCACAAAGGGGGGAACGCTGGTTCGCGTGCAGTGTTGTTGGACAACTTATTCCACTTCGCCGAATTCCCCGAAGAGCCTTGGCAGAGGTGGGCAGCAGTAGCTGAAGCTTTTAGGAGACTGTTTGATCATGCAGATGACTGACACACCGCAATTACTGGAAATAGTCGTAGAAGAAAGCGGCCTGCCGCGCGGCGGGGTGCTCGCCACGGTGGCGCTTTTGAACGAGGGGGGCACCGTCCCCTTCATCGCGCGCTACCGCAAGGAGCAGACCGGCGAGTTGGACGAGGTGCAGATCCGCGAGATCGAGGACCTGCTCAACTACCACCGCGAACTGGCCGAGCGCAAAGCGACCGTGCTGAAAAGCATCGAGGAGCAGGGGAAACTCACCCCGGAGCTCTCCGCGCGCATCACGACCTGCCGCAAGAAGACCGAGCTCGAAGACCTCTACCTCCCTTACAAGCCCAAGCGCCGCACCAAGGCGACCATCGCGCGCGAGCGCGGCCTGGAGCCGCTGGCCCAGCTGATCCTGGCGCAGGAGCCGACATCAGGATCCGCGGCGGACGCGGCAGCGCCGTTCATCAACGATGAACTGGGAGTACCCGACGCGGCTGCCGCTTTGGAAGGAGCGTCGCACATCCTCGCCGAGCAGCTCTCCGAGGACGCCGACCGGCGCGCCATGGTGCGCGACCTCACCCGTGAGCAGGGGATCTTCGCGTCGCAGCTCCTGGGAGAAGGGGCGGATCGCGAAGGGAAGTTCAAGATGTACTACGAGTACCAGGAGCCTCTCAAAACGATACCGTCACACCGCATGCTCGCGATGAGGCGCGGAGAGAAGGAGGAGGTGCTGCGCCTCACCCTGCTGGCGCCGGAAGAGGAGATCGTGGCGCGCTTGAAGGCGGCGCTTGTGAAGCGGGAAAGCGTCTTCAAGGAAGTGCTGGAGGCCGTGGCCCTCGACGCCTACAAGCGGCTCATCGCCCCCTCCATCGAAGTGGAGCTGAGGCTGGAGGCAAAGACCAGGGCCGACGAGGCCGCCATCGCGGTGTTCGCGCAGAACCTGAGAAACCTGCTGCTGCTCCCCCCGGCGGGGGGGAGGCGCGTGCTGGGCGTCGACCCGGGTCTCAGGACCGGTTGCAAGCTCGCCGCCATCAGCGAAACGGGGCGTTTCCTGGAGCAGACCACCATTTACCCGCACACCGGCGGGCCCAAGGCGGAGAGCGCCGGTGCCGATCTGGTCCGGCTCGTGGAGCGCCACGACCTGCGCCTGATCGCCATCGGCAACGGTACCGGCGGCCGCGAGACGGAGGTGTTCGTGCGCGAGGCGCTGCGTGCCGCCGGCGTCAAGGCCGAGACGGTCATGGTGAACGAGGCGGGCGCCTCGGTCTATTCCGCGTCCGAGATCGCGCGCGAGGAGTTCCCTGAACTGGACCTCACCATCCGCGGCGCCATCTCCATCGGCCGCAGGCTCCAGGACCCGCTGGCGGAGCTGGTGAAGATCGATCCCAAGAGCATCGGGGTCGGGCAGTACCAGCACGACGTGAACCAGTCGCTGCTGAAGAAAGCGCTGGACGCGGTGGTGGAATCCTGCGTCAACTACGTCGGGGTCGACCTGAACAGCGCCTCCTGGGCGCTCCTCTCCTATGTAGCCGGCCTCTCAGAAAGCCAGGGGCGCGCCATCGTGAAGTTCCGCGACGAGAACGGGGCCTTCCCCACCCGGCAGGCGCTCCTCAAGGTGCCGCGCTTCGGCCCCAAGGCATTTGAGCAGGCGGCGGGCTTTCTGCGCATCCGCGGCGGAGACCATCCGCTGGACAACACGGCGGTGCACCCGGAGAACTACGCGGTGGTCGAGCAGATGGCTGCCGATCTCAAGGTCACCGTGGCCCAGCTTGCCTCCGACCCCGCCCTTTCCGCCGGGATCAGGTTGGAACGCTACGTCACCGACAGCATCGGCCTCCCCACGTTGCGCGACATCCTGGCCGAGTTGAAAAAACCGGGACGCGACCCGCGCGAGCAGTTCCAGACCGCGGCATTCCGTGACGACGTGGTGACCATCGCCGACCTGAAGGAAGGGATGATCCTGCAGGGGGTGGTCACCAACGTGGCGGCCTTCGGCGCCTTCATCGACATCGGGGTGCACCAGGACGGGCTCGTGCACGTAAGCCAGTTGTCGCACCGCTACTGCAAGGACCCCAACGAAGCGGTCAAGGTCGGCGAGATCGTCAAGGTGAAGGTCCTCTCCGCGGACCCGCAGACGAAAAGGATCTCCCTCTCCATCAAGCAGGCGGCGCCGGAGCAGGCGCAGAAGAGCGCTACGCCGAAGAACCAGCCGAAGGCGAAGGAGCAAAAGCCTGCCAACGACCTGTCCGGGTGGGAGAGGGCCGGGTTCAGGGTCAAGAAATAAACCGAGAACCATTGGCCACGGAGAAAATCTGAGAACTTCGGAGAAAAGCAAAAAAGAGGGTTTTGACTTACTCAGATTTCCTCAGATGTTCTCCGTGGCTAATGGTTTCTTTTTTGTACAAAAAAAAAGGGGCTGCCGGATGTGGAAACCGGCAGCCCCTTCTCATTTCATCTCTCTGTGCTGCTAACTAGCAGGCGCTTCTCAAGAGCTTGCGACCCGTCTTGAAAACGACCTCGACCTTGCCGGCCTGGCACGATGCGACGACACCCGTCCCGAAGGTGGGGTGGCTGATCAGCGTGTTCACCTTGAACTTGCCGTCCATGCTGTAGGGGACGGCGAGATCCGGGTCGAGGGGCTGGATCATTTCCTCCCAGATCGCCTCGTCGGATACCGCCGGTGCCTTGGCGGCCCTGGTACGCGGCGCCTTTACCTCTTTTTCAGCCTTTGCTCCCTTCACGGTGGCGGCCTTTGGTTCTTTCGCGGGACGATGGTTGTGCTCGCTGCCGCACGTGTTGCATTTCACCCGCACCACCTGCCCCGCCACCATCGCCACGATGGTGTGGTTCAGCAGTGCCTTGCAACGCGTGCATTGCGAATCGACCATGTCTCCTGCAGTTAAAGCTCTTCTTTCCATTGGGCCTCCCTGACCTTTTTATGCTCAAACAAAAAGGGCTTAACCGTCGGCGGCTAAACCCTTTCCATGCGTTATCTGATCGCGGGCAACCTCCCGCTCATCTGGTACGAATCGTTGGTTTAAGCGTTCTGCTATCTTCAATGTGCTGTTGAAATATAAGGGATTTCCGCCTGCGATGCAAGGGAAAAAACCGGCGACAAAGGCTCGCTGGGTGCGGTGCTACGGGAAGCGGCGCCGTTTACTTCTATGAGGTACGGCGGCGGCAAAAAAGCAGGCGGGAGATCGTCACTTCGAGGAGGATGGCGAGGTAGCCCCCCACAACGACATCACTCAGAAAGTGGTAGTTGGTGGCGATCAGGGCGACGCCGAGCAGGACCGAGAGGACGATGCCGAAGGGGCGCCCCTCAGGATAGAAACGCCAGCCGGCAGCCAAAAGTGCGACCATCACCAGCATGTGTCCGGACGGGAACCCTTCGCAGTGTTCTTTCATCTGGAAGCAGTGAAAGCCGTAGGCACTGGGATCGCTCAGCCAGTAACGCGTGTTGGAACGACCGAAAGCGATCTTCAACAGCGCCTTGGCAAGATAGGAGGCGGGTGCGAGCCAGAGGATCTCTTTGGCCAGGAGTGTGGCGCGGTCGAGGATCCCCTTGCCGGAGCGTAACAGGTAAAAGAAGCAGGAGCCGATCGTTGCGGCAACCACCACGCCGAGCAGCAGGTCGGGGAGGTCGGAAGTCGCACGGAGCCAGTGCCGGTTGGCGTAGAGATGATCCCGGACGAAGGTGGCAACCGGAATGTCGAGGTAGAGAACGCAAACGACGGTGAAGGGGATCAAAAGAATCCCGCTCACCGCCAGCCAGCGTGATGTCGTATCAGTCACATCGGTCATGCAGATCCTGCCGTATCGTCTTGATGTCCAACACGGCTACACCTAACACAGATGCGGTTCAATATGAAGACCAATTTGCAGCATCCGCCTTAGTGACAGTTGTGGGCGAGGCATTGGAGGCAGTTCCTGAAGGTGCAGACGCCGCAGGCGTGTTCCATCAGCACCGGGATGTTGTTGGCCTTCGCCACCTGCATCGCCTCGATCTTCACGCGGTGCGAAACCTTGTTGGTGAAGATCACCATGGCATCGGCCTTTTTCAGCTTGGCGGCTATGTTCGTTTCCGAGGTGCTGAAAAACTGCAGCTTCACCCCCGCCCGTTCCGCCTCCTCCAGATAATGTTTGCCCAAGCGGTCCATGCCGCCTATCAAAGCTATGCACATGTTGCCCTCCTCCGAGGCGTCACACCTCGGCTTTGATATTCACTTTCACGACACTGCCAAAAAAGGGCCCCCCTGTTTCCAGGTACCAATCAGCGACAGTGATGGAGCAGTTTTTCAGGCAGTCGAGCGGATTGCATCCCGAAGCCAGACGCTGCGACATCCTGCTGCGGCACTCGCGGTGGCATTCCGCCAGACGCAGGCTCTGCTCGGGTTTGCCGAAGATCTTCCAAGGCCCCTGGCAGGTGAAGGCAAGGGGAGCCCACCCCATGAAGCCGACCACGTCCTTCAACGGGTAACCGAGAAAGACGCCGATCTCGTGCGGGAACCCCTCCCCCGCCACGCGGTTCTGCAGTTGGTCCAGAATGGCATCGAACCCATCGACGTTGCCGTAGCCGGCCTTGCCCAGGATGATGCGGACGCTTTTCTGGGCGAGCAGTCCCCCCAGCGCCTCCTGCGAGTAAAGCAGGAGCAGGATGGACGAGCCGCGGTCATCGAGAACCCGCACCTTGAGTCCGCTCTGTTCGAGGAGCGCCGCACCGTGTTCTTTCCAGAGGAGATAGAGGTTGCGACCGCAGGAGCGGTTCTTGTTGGCAAGGCAGACGAGATTTGCCGGCTTCGCACCTTGCAGCACTTCGGCCAGTTCCAGTGCCAGGAATGAGGCGAGACATTCTTCTTCGGTTGGGTAAAGCCCCGCGAAATCCTGCCAGGCCGCCCTCGACATGCGGGAGGAAGATGCTGCATCGGCGCCGTTTACCGCCGACAGATTGTCTCTGATTCCAACAAAACTGCTCATGTCCCCTCCACAGTTTCTGATAGTGGATTCCGCCAGGCTCTCAACACCTGCTCACACTGACAAAAGGTTTTCATTCAAGAGGAAGTGTTTCGATAATGAAAACTGTTATCAGTTTTATAAAGAAGATCCCGCATTATGTCAACAGCTAAATTCAGCGTCTTTTTTTTCAGTGGGATGGCGCGGAGACGGCAGAGGTAAAGGTAAGATTTTGCCTGGTGAAAATCTCCCGGCCTCTGCTGCCGCCAGAGGCCGAGGGAATGGGCCTGTTATGTCAGTGCCCCCAAGGCTCAGTGAGCTGCAGCGACTTTTTCAGAGCGTCATCCGCAGCGGCAATGTTGTCAGGATCGCCCAGGAGGGCCTCCACCCATTGATTCATGCCGTGGATGCGACGCACCTCAGGCAGGGAGGAGGCAAGCAGCGTCTCCAGTTCCGAACTCTTGTCCTCGAAGTCGATGTCGAGATACCACAGGGCCAGGACGTAGGATGCCATGCCCTGCTCCGATCTGAACCCCTTGCTCTCCGCCAGTTCGATGGCGCCGGCAAGGAATTCGCGGCGCTGGTCCCGCTCGATTCTGTAGTAATCGCTCAAGTCACGCATCAACGCTGCGTCCAGCCTCTCGAGAAACTCCGCGCGCGCCACCTCGTTCATCTGCTCGATTCGAATCTCCATGACACCTCCCCCACCCTCTGGTGTGGTTGCGCGACGGCGATTCTGTCCTCGCGCAGCGCATTGCCAGTCCGGAAAAACTTTCTAGCTGTTCCAGGTGTGCGTTCCTCGACAAGAAACCACTGCACCGGCCCAAAGAATTGAGCCAGTTCCTTATCCGTGCAACGAGGCAGATAGTGCCTCAGGACACAAGGGTCGTAAAAGCGGAAGTAGTAGGGCTTGCCGCTTTGATCGGAGACGTGGAACACATGACGGAAGTGTTTGCGCAGCTCTATCATGCTGCCGCCACTCCCCCCGTAGATCCCCCAATTCCTGCCCCACCCTTGCGCCAGCAACCAATCGGTGAAGCGGCAGTCCCGCCGGAGAAAGACCAGGTAGGGAGCGACCTGCGCCAGGTCAGGTGACAGCGCCCCGCGCAAAAGACAGAAGTGCTGCGAGGCTAGAGAGGCCAGAAGCGAGGGAAGATCCGGCACCACTGCGCCATCGAGGATACAGAAGACGCTGCTACTGTCTGTGGCGAACACCAGTTCTTCCAGACTTTCCATTACTCCTCCCCTGATACAGGCCGACCGGCCTTCACCCTGTCGGTCACGCCGCGCACAATGGTGTATGCTCGGCTGCCGCTCTCTCCAATGACCTTG
Source organism: Geomonas oryzisoli (assembly GCF_018986915.1). Classification (NCBI taxonomy): domain Bacteria; kingdom Pseudomonadati; phylum Thermodesulfobacteriota; class Desulfuromonadia; order Geobacterales; family Geobacteraceae; genus Geomonas; species Geomonas oryzisoli. The sequence continues at coordinate 1,197,766 of NZ_CP076723.1, read as the reverse complement.
CCTGCGGCGTCGTACAAGATGGCACATCCTGGCTTTTGCAGGAAGTCGTGGTCGTATCGGGTTTGCCCGCTTCTCTTGGCAGCTTCGGCTGTTCTGGCGACGCTACGGTGCAAACTCCCGGCATCCCGCCGTTGTTGATCTGCACCGAGCCACCGACTATGGCTACTCCGGCAGGAGTAATGGTGATGAAGCTACCGCCCACTTGCAACGACACCTGCGTTAACGACTCGACCACGATGCTCTTGGCAGCCTGTATATGGACCGCCTCCCCCGCCTGCAGGGCGTACTTTGTTGCCACCTTCAATTGGAGATCGGCACCGACTGTTATGGAAAGGTCCCCGTCGATGCGATGGTTACAATCCCCGGCCACCTGTAGGTGCTGATCACGAGACACCTGCTCCAGCTGGTCCCGCTTGACGATTAGGTGCCGGTCCTGCCCTACCCACTCTAGCGAATCCTCATTGACCCGGTTCACCTGCTCTCGCTGTGCGTGGATGGACAACTGCTCCGCCCCCTTCTTATCCTCGAAACAGAGTTCGTTGTGCCCTTGGGAACCGGGTGTGGAGCACGATTTCATGCAGCTTTTGGTTTTTGCTGCAGGCAAGGGGTACGGCGGCAGGTTCACTCCGTTATGGAGTCGGCCGATGATGACGGGACGGTCGGGATCGCCCTCCAGGAAGTCGACGATGACCTCATGGCCGACACGCGGGAGAAATAACGCGCCCCAACCGCTGCCGGCTAGCGGCTGACTCACCCTGATCCAACATGAACTGCTGTCATCGGTTTTCCCAGCGCGATCCCAGTGGAATTTCACTTTGACTCGTCCGTACTGGTCGGTGTGAATCTCCTCTCCTGGCGGCCCCACGACCACAGCCGTCTGAGTTCCCTGCACGACCGGCTTAGGTGTCAGACGTGCCGGGCGATACGGAGTCTGACGAGGTATGCACTCAAAACTGTTGCGGTAACTGGAGATCGAGCCGGCATTATATGCTTCCATTGCATCATGCTTCACGGATATCAAGAGGAACTCCTTACCGTCCATTTCCGGGCTGCAGTGGTCTTTGAGCCGGAAGCGATACCCGCTGGCAAAGGCACGGCAGTCGCTACTGCCAAGGAGAACCGTGGCCATAGTTTCCTCTTCCTCCATCCGGATTCTTGCCAGCCTGTCGCCTGCGCCCTTACTGCCGTAGCACCCCGGCGCATCGTACAGCTCGCATTTCGTCGCCTGTGTCTGGGCCACGCCGGGAGCCTCAGACTTCAAGTTGGCGTTGGGAATAGTGAAGTTGTAGTCGCTCAATGAGTATGCGGCGGGATGTATACACCGGGTGATTTCAAGAGAGGTGATGACGTCTTCCTTCCTGGTGCCCGTCGCGTTAGGACGTGATGAAGCGTACTGCTGAAACGGGCAAGGGAGGTTTGCATCCGGAGAATCCGCGATGATCATGGTGTGTTTGCCGTCTTCATGGCGGAAGAAATAGAAAAGCCCTTCTTCCTCGAGAAGGCGGGAGACGAAGTTGAAGGCGGTTTCCCGGTACTGGACACAAAAATTCCTTTTTTCGTAACTCCCGCGCAGGTCAAAGCGGTACCAGGAGAAACCAAGGTTCTCAAACACCTGCTCAACGATCTCCGGAATTGAGCGATTCTGAAAGATCCTCATGTCCGCACTTTTGCTGAGGGCCCAAAACCACGGAACGAGCGTGCATCTGTAAAAAGAGAAGCGGCCATCTTCACTGTCCTCACCGCTCGATCTGCCTTGGGTAAAGCTGGAGATGATTCCGTTCAGGTACCTTTTGGTGCCGTTAGCAAGTGTAATGGCAACTGTCGCATTACTGCCGAGCAAGGATTGGAAGGCAATACCAGGGCGTTCGGATTGCAAAGACAAGTCGAAACGGAAACTGCGTGAGATGCCCTCCTCCCCGGTGAGTTCGGTCAGCAAGAGAGCATCCTCGCCAAGCGAGGTCGTTAAGGAAATGACTCTGTCACGCTGTGTGAACGCCATGTGCACCTCACTATTGAGAAAGCGAATCCTTTTGCTTGTTACGCCTGCCCCGCACCTCTTCCGGGCTCAACGCAGGAAAAACTGCCCCGCGCGCTGCCATCATTTCTTTCAGATGAAGCACCTTTTTGTACGTGGGGCTGCCGGGGATGTACTTCTTCAAATGGAACTCTACGGAATATGCCGGCGTCACACCGTTTTTTGTTTCCACGTGTACGGATGCACCATGCTGGAGCAGTTTCTCAGCCATTTCATAGTCTTGGCAATCCATCGCGACCATCATCACCGTATAGCCTGGCCCATCGGGGTAATCTATAGGAGCACCTCGCTCCAGGACGAGTTCCAAGCATTTCCAGCATGGCTGGTTCACTGCTTCAAAAAGGAGGTACTCAAGGGTGTCCTTGCGGAGGGATTTAATTGGCCTCAGATCCAGCAAGAGAGAAATCATGTCAACGTTTTCCAGACTCATCGCGAACAGGAAAGATCTCCCGTATCCCAATGCACTCAGTTCAGGGTCCGCACCTACTGCAACCAGAACTCTCACGGCATCCTTATTGTTTGCTGCAATAGCATAATGAAGCGGACGCAAGCGATTGTACTTGTTCTGTAGAGGCCCCTCGTCATTCGGATTTGCTCCTTGAGACGCTGCAAGTTTGGCTGAACTTAGATCGCCTGCCAAAGCAGCATCGACCAAGGCCAGTGTTTTTTTATCTGAGAAATAAAAGGCCGGCTGCTTCAAATTGAACTTAGGTGCGGCTTGTGAGGTTGTGGTCAGCATGGTTAATGCTCCTATACCGATGAATACTACGAACAAATATTTCGTCATTGAGTCCTCCTTCTGGCACTGCAATTCTTGATAACGGATTCATCTGACGCTTTGTTCTTTTCAGTTGAATCTATTACCTCATCCATTCCGTGCAAGTAAGTTGCATAATCATCGTCAGAATCAACCTTCTCTTTTTGTTTAAGCTGGAGAAAATAAGTTTTGCCATGTGATGGTTGAATATATTTTTTGACTCCGATTGCATCATTCGCTAATACTGATAGCCCTCGTGACCCCATTAGTCTTTCTTGAGTGGTAGTAAGCACTTCACCCTTAATTCTAATCGCGGTGATTTTCCCGGCCTCCGCTGCCACATGGTTCACGTCTTGCGAGTATCGTGCTACGGTAGCAGGATGTAAGCCGGATGCATTGTACGTTGAAGCGTTAAGACCACTTCCTCCTTGGGCCGCACTGGCTAAGCCCCCGCCCAGCGAATGCCCGACAATTTGAACATCTGCAGCATTCGCAGACAATCTGTTTCCAATCTTTACAGCCTGACGGTAATACGGAGCTTCTTGATTTGCATCCTGGTTGAAGTTGTTCTGCCAGTCCTCGAGAGCTGCAGTAGACCCTCTGAATGCCATTACAGCAGGAGGTTTTGAGAACGCCCCCCACACCGCAGGGTCCTTGATATAAACCGCTGCTCTGAACTGGCTTCTTTCCGGCGTCAGCATGTCTTCGGATAGACCCATCTTCTCAAGTTGCTCTGCCGTCGGCTTCATGAAGCCCGGTGGAGGGGTATCTCGCAGTTCAGGGGGAGCATCCGGGTCATTTGCCAAGTACACATGCTTCGCGCACCGCATGTTTTCCACTTCATCCATGTCTTTTCGTAGACGCGCTGCTTGTGAGGCATGCATTGGGCAGGCGACGATCTCACTACTCACCAATTTCAGACGTTCTCTGCGGCGCGCAGCCTTTGCGTTTGTTATGCATTCCTGACTGGCCGTAAACGGCAATGACGACATGTCTCCCAGAATTGACTGGCGGGCCACCATATACTCGTGCTGACGCATTGCATCGGTTTTCCGCGCTGCAGCCTCCTGCAGTTCCTGCGACTTCTTGCGCGCCAGCTCTGGCGCCAGTCCCCTCTTTGTCGCATCTGCAAACATAGCTTCCCCACTTTACGATGCTGCGAGTTTCGAGACTTCGTCGGGATAGATCGTCACGAACGGGTCCGCATCAAGAATGGTGCCTGGCGCTTTGAGCCAGGTGGAAAGACCAAGCCTTGTTGCATCGGAAGTAGCCGCACCGAGCCTGCACCCGGGAACGTCTTCTCTTCTCAAAATGAACCGGATCTCGAACTCAAATTCAGCCCCCACCAGGAACCTGACCAGTGAAGCCATCTGCTTCAGTCTCCCCTCTGTCGACAGGTCGATTAAGTCGTGGAAAACCATAGGCCCCAGACAAAGCCGGAAGGTGGATTGGATGTCGCAGGTCTGGCCGCCACAGACGGCATCGACTCCAAGGAGACAGTTGTTCTGGCCCAACATGGTCAGGTCGGCCTGCTCCAGATTGACTTTGCGCGGAAGAAAAGTTTCCACCTCGGCATCCACGCCGAACAGGTTTTGAACGATGCGAGCGATGGTGCCGGCTGATGCAACCGACCGGCTTGCGAGACCGCAGAAATGCAGCAATGCCACCTCTGATACTGAGAGTTTTTCACGCAGCCCCTCTGTCCCGAGTCCAAGGAAGCTGAAGAGATGATTGGAAACGACATCGCTGTTGTCGCTTTTCTTCTGTGACAGAAGCGAGTTGCGCTTCCAGCCACGGTAAAAGATGGAAATGAGGCGGTGATGAAAGCGGTCATAGAAGTCGCCCATGGCGTGATCGTTTGCCCTCTCCCGCTCCAGAAGCAGTTCATGGTACCAGTGCGGCAATACCCCGGATGGACCGATCAGCCCCATCAGGGCAACTTCTACGTTGGCAGATCCGTCCTCACCGAAGCTAATCCCGGTTACGTCTCCTGCAGGGAAGGCAAAGCCTTTCCTCACTGTGAAGCGGATTTTTTCCACGTCTGGCAATGAGGCAGCTTCTATGTTGTGGCGGCTCATCCGTTCCAGCAAACGGACCGTCGCAAAAAAGCCCAAGCCAGATTTAATTGGTGCATTCCCTTTCACAGCAGCACCCTGTCACCAGCTCGGGGCGGCCAGCGCTTGATTATCGCGTTGTTGCATGCGCCTATGGCCACAAGCTGCACGAATGAGTTGACCGACACGTACTGCCCCAGGAACCTCTCCAAGATAGAGACGAACAGGTAAACGCCGCTGCCGACGTATTTCTCTTCATCGAAGACTACCGTCACTTCCACACCGCGGCAAAAGCCTACTCCTAGTCTTCTGGTAACAGCTCGTGAAGTCACAGAGACAATGCCGCTTATCTGGTGGCGAGTGGTAGAGGACAAGCCAAAGTCGTACAGGGAGAGGAGCTGCCGCAGAGCTCCGGCGCCTCCTTCTACAAGGGAAATGAAGTTCAGGGAAAGATGGGAAACAAGGCGACGTTGCCGCTCCCCATCGAGGTGCGGACGTAAAGAGGGGGTCGGCTTGAGAAGGGAGTAGATGCCGAGAAGCGGTGCGGCAGACTCCGTGTCGAAATCTCCGGCAGGATCCCCAAAAGGAAGCTTAGCAGGGAGGTCGCGGTTGGAGCAGGTGACGCGGACGAGAAGGGTTTCCTCCAATGGAGCAGTCTCAGCTTCGACAAGTCCACAAACAGAAAGGAAAACGTCGGTGCAACCGTCGTGCTGCCACGATGCCGGCCGCCGCTGCATCTGCCATACGCAAGCATTATCTTCCCCACTGTTCACTGGAAAAACCGGACAGTAACGTTTTACCTCACCGGGAGAACTCGCCTCGGTAGCCGTGACTTCATTGACAGTGAGTACTTCCAAGGCGCCCTCACGTCTCAGGTCGGGAACTATCCTGTACTCGCTCTTTCCGTGGTTGTGCCTGATCGGTTCCGCTATCTTCTCGAAGGCGTTGACGACGGGGGTCGCATAGAGGCAGAAGGTTTCGGCCCCAACCACTAAAGACTCCGGCGCGGCGGTGTCTAAATAAAAGATCAGATCGACGGCATCACCGAAGGCACCACCTTTCCAGAGCAGCGACAGCCCCGTGAGGTCTATGAATAGGAACTTGTGGGGAAAGGCGAAGTACTCGAGAAGCAGCCGATACCCCGGGAAGGACTGTTCCGGGTACGGCAAAAGTTCCTCATCCGCGGCAAAGCCGACAGGTTGCAGGCAACCGGGTGGCAGTCGCAGTGAATCGGCGACCGATGCCCCGGCGGGCATGCATTCAACAGAGCACAGATGATTCAGCAGCAGTTGGTACAGCGGGAAGACGTGCTGAGGCTGTCCGTTCAGATAAAAACGCAGTGCGTCGCCCGGAACCCCGGAGCCGCCGTGCAGCAACAAACGAACCCGCACCGCCTGCTGCACGCCTTTAAGCAGCTTTACCGGCGACTCCAATGACGCGTCGATTACTTCTACGGGGCAAAGAGTGACAGGATAGGCAGTCCTGAATTGGCAGGGTACGCCGTCAACCGGCTTGGAGAAGAGAGGTGTCCCTTTGGCGATCTCATAGCCCCCCTCCGGCAGGTTCCTCAACAGGGGCGCGAACTTCACCACCGCGCAGGACGGGATGGGAGCCGTCAGTTGCGGATAGAGAACCTGCAAAAGCGACTGGGTAATCTCAGGCAAACCGTCGTCGATCTTACGCTGGATTCGGGCGCAGAGAAAGGCGAATGCCTCGATCAGGCGTTCGGTGTGCGGGTCCTCGCACTTGCTCGGCTCAAGGAGGAGTCTCCCAGCAACCTTGGGATACTTCCTGGCAAAACTGCTACCCATGTCGCGCAAGTAGCTGAGCTCTCTTTCGAAGTAGTAGAGGATGTCATCTGGCATGGTGGCTCACGAGAGGATGGTGTAGGCGCCGCTATTGATGTCGAAATGGGTGTCAAAGGCGGTCGGGAGTGCTACCGGCTCTACTTGCAGCAATGCCTCGATTCGGAAATTCAAGGTCCGCTCTCCCAGGGTCGTCCCTAAAGACACCGTCACGTCCTTCAGTCGAGGCTCAAAGCTATCGAGAAGCCTTATTATCTCCAGGCGTATCGCCTGCTGCACCCGACCTGAGCGCGGGTTATCCGTGCTGAAATCACGGCTTCCATAACTGAGAATCGAGTGCTGCAGATGGGAAACGAGGGGAGCTGGCACGTGCGGGGCCAGCCCCCTGCGCGGGTTCACAATCGGGAAGGATCTGCTATTGAAAAGGTTCTCCAGGTCGCGCAGCACCGAGTCGATCAGCGTATTCAAGCTCTTGCGGGAGGAGCACACGGGCTCAGCTGGACATTCCGGCTCACGGTCGATAAGCCTGTCCAGTAAGGATCGTCTTGGTTCCGGCTGGTATCGCATGCGCCCTCCCGCCACGTCGCAGATTGCATCATACCTTCTTGTTGGTCTCCAGGTTCCACCCTGCCGCCACCTGCCCTCCGCCGGAGCCGTCGGAGCGGTTTTGCTGGGTGTAGGCGAGCTCGATCTTGCCGTAGTTGAAGGCGATCTCCTCGACGGGGATGGCTTCGCCGCCGTGGGCGCTGCCGCCGGGGCGGTTCAGGCTGATGATGACGTTACTGAGCTTGTATTCCATGTACTTCAGCTTGTCGCCGCCGGCCCGGCAGATCTCGAGGGTGACCGTGGGGATATGCTTGCCGGTGGCACAGGCTTCGAAGAGCTTGGGGCTCGCCTTGTCCAGCACCTTGACGACGCTGAAGTCGGAGAAGCTCGCGCGCTCCGCCGAGGCGCCGCCTGCGCTGCTGGCGGTACCTGAGGTGGGCTGGGTGACGGAGAAGTTATAGGAGAGAACCTCGATCCAGTCCCTGTGCTTGTCGTCGCTGCTCTCTCCCGGAATTCCTTCTATTTTCAAGAATGCGTCGAAGGCCATGACGTCCTCCCTTTGTTGTGGGTCGATTTCGGTCAGCTCGTGCGCGGTGCGGGAAGGTTCGCAACGAGCCGCAAGGATATGGTGAGCTCATCCAGTTGGTAGTGCGGCTTGAGGAAAGCGACGGCGCGATAGCTGCCCGGCCGCCCCGGCTGGTCGAAGACTTCGATGCGGGCTTCCCTCAACGGGAAACGCGCCTTCATCTCCTGCCCCGCATCGTCATCCAGCAGCACGTACCTGCTGATCCAGCGGTTCAGGTAATCCTCCACGTTCTTCCTGGTCCCGAAGCTGCCGATCTTGTCCCTCATCATCGCCTTCAGATAGTGGGCAAAACGGGACACCGCCAGGATGTACTGCAGTTGCGCCGAGAGCCTGGCGTTGGCATTGGCGGCATCGGTGTCGTAGAGTTTGGGTTTGTGCGCGCTCTGGACGCTGAAGAACGCGGCCATGTCGGTCCCCTTGCAGTGCACCAGGGGGACGAACCCCATGTCGGCGAGTTCCTTCTCGCGCCGGTCGGTGATGGCGATCTCGGTCGGGCACTTCGCCGCCAGTTCCCCCTCTCCCGTATCGAAGGTGTGGATCGGCAGGTCGGCGACCGCCCCGCCCCCTTCCACGCCGCGGATGGCCGCGGTCCAGCCGTACCTCGAGAAAGCATCGGTGATGCGGCCGGCAAGACAGTAGGCGGCATTGCCCCAGAGATATTTGTCATGGTCGCCGCCGGTGATCTCCTCGAACTGGAACGACTCGACCGGCTCGCTGTCCAGGCCGTACGGCAGCCGCATCAAAACGTGCGGCAGGCATAGCGCCACGTACTTCGCATCCTCGGACACCCTAAACGAGCGCCACCGTGCGTAATCGGCTCCCTGGAATACCTTGGCCAGGTCCCTCGGTCCGTCGAGCCCGGCATAACTGTCCACCCCGAACAGGGTCGAAGACGCCGAGGTGAGAAGCGGAGCGTGTGCCGCGGCGGCAACCTCCGACATTCTGGTCAATAGCGACAGGTCCTGCGGGGTGTTGCCGAACTCGTAATCCCCCACCAGGCAACCGTACGCCGCGCCGCCGAAGCTGCCGAACTCCTCCTCGTAGACCTTCTTGAAGAGCGAGGACTGGTCGAACTCGGCCGCCTTCTCCATGTCCCGGGCCAGTTCCTGCTTGGACGCGTTCAGCACCCGGATCTTCAAGTTGCTCCCGGTTTCCGCCTGGTGCACCAGGTAGGAAAGCCCGCGCCAGGACGCCTCCAGTTTCTGGAACTCGGCGTGATGGATGATCTCGTTCACCTGGTCGCTGACGAGCCGGTCGATCTCGGCGATCCTGGCATGGATCATCCGCACGGTGTCGCCGCTATAGACCATTTCCCCGGCCACTACTTGCCGTACCAGTTCGACCAGCATCTCCTTCGCGTATTCCTGCTGCTCTTCGCAGCGGGCAAGACGCCCTTCGGTGACGATGATGTCGAGTAACTGCGGGGCAGGCTCCGGCTCGGCGAACTGCACCCGCTTTTCTCTCGTGAGTTCTTCCATGACTCCCTCCTTTTCAGGCGCTCTCGCCGTCGGTTCCTCCGCCGGCTTCGGTGCGGTGGCAGATAGCCTTGAGGGCGTCGCCGCCGGCGAGCAGATCCTGCAGCAGTTCATCGAGGCGGTCGTTGCCGTCCAGCCGGTGCAACAGGTCGGAAAGTCGGCTCCGTGCCTCGACCAGCTTCCGGAGCGGCTCCACCTGTTGCGCCACGCGCTCGGGATGAAAGTCATCGAGGCTGGAGAAACGCAGCTCGACTCCCAGTTGCGAGCCGTCGCTGCACAGGGTGTTATCGACCCTGAAGGCAAGCCGCGGCCTCATCCCTTCCATCACGCGGTCGAAGTTGTCCCTGTCGATGTCCAGGAACTTCCTTTCCCGAAGCTTTGGCTGCGCACTCTCCGGCGTACCCGACAGGTCGGAGAGCACCCCCACGACAAAGGGAATCTCCTTCACCTCCACGCCGTCGTCGACCTCGACATCGTAGGTGATGCGGACCCGAGGCGCCCTCACCCGCTCCAGCCTGTGTTGCAGACTTTCCGAATTAGACATGGTCTCTCCTTCTGCCGCACTCTAGTGCGAGTACGGCATCGCCTTGGTGACATCGAGCAAACAGATACGCCGAAACAGCGCCTGCGACAGATCGAGGTCGCACTCGCGAGGACCGCCCGCCTGCAGGCACTGATAGTAGGCGACCAGCACCTCCGCGACCCAAAGCGGCGACTCCCAGCGCTCCAGATGCAGTTCCTCAATAACCGCGTGCAACTCCTCTATGATGGGCCGGGCCAGGTCCGACCGTCCTGCCTTGAGACACAGCTTGCCCATCAGGAGCTTGACGCGGTTTCTATCCCGGATCGAGTCGGCGCCGTTACCGCAGTAAAGAAGCATGGCCAGGGCCTCCTGCAGGTCCCCCGACTCGAACCTGGCCACGGCATCTGCCCAGAGCGGGTGCTCGGGCAGTCCCGCCCCCGACGCCACGGAAGCGGCTGCAGCAAGGTCCGGTACCGGATGCACCGCGGCCTGCTCAGCCTGCAGGTCATCCAGATCCCCGGCAGCCGGCGCCTGCGGCCGTCGTTCCACCGGGGCGGTCGCGCCAGGTTCCGCCTTTGCCCGGTACAGCGTGTCGACGAGCGTTGTACACGCGTCGACGGCCGAGGAAAGCTCCCCGAGGCTGTGTGCCGCCGGGAATTTGTCCTCGAGCACCTTTGCCAGGCGCTCGACTCTTTGGCTGCACGCGGCCAGCCGTTGGCGGAGCGCTGCGGCATAGCCCGCGCCGGAGCGCGCGACCGCAGCGGTGAATTCCTCGGGAGTGACGGCCGACTCCGCCAGCAGTTGGTCCCGCCGGCTCTGTTTCTCCTCGTCGATCTCGCCATAGCGGTTTCTCACCTCCGACTCGGAGCCGACCTCCCGGCAGCGCTGCCATTCATGCCACGAGTAGCCGGGAGTCAGTTCCGGGTCGGTCAGCGGGATCTGCCTGACCTGCAACGAGACCTTGGCGTCGAGGAACTGAAAGGGAGTCGCCCGGTATTCCAGGTCGCCCCCCTCCGCCTGCGGATAAACCGTTTCCCAAAAGCGCTCGGTGAGCCCCGTGATCAGTTCCAGCCCTGACTCCAGGCCGGCAAACCCTTCGGTGACCGTGAGTGCTTCGGCAAGCCATGCCGCTATCTGCAGGTCCTTGCTCTTGGTGCCGAGTGCGGTGACTGCAAGGGAGATCGCCTTGTCCCAGTTGGCCTTTTTGACCTCGTGCCGCCAGTCACCCATGGCCACGGCATCCTCACAGCGGCGCGCCTCCATGATCTCCTCGTACACGGTCGTGTAGCGCAGATCACTGCCGGCCAGGCTTTCTGAGGAGATGGGCAGCAACAGCTTCTCGATGGAAAGATCCCTGATCATGGTATCCCCCTAGTCCCAGCACTCGGCGATCTTCACCGGGATTCGCGCCGGTAGCAGCTCGGCCGGCTGTGCGGCCAGGTCCCCCGCGCCGAAAAGCTGGTAGTTCACCTTGATGAAGCGCACCCCCAGCCGCTGCAATGCTTCTTTTTCCTGGGGGAAGTTGCGGGGGTAAAAGGTATGCCGCCCGGCCGGGAAATCGCGCAGGAACTCGGTGAAGCCGCGGCTGCCGGGATACCTCATGGTGAGGGTGGTATCCCCCACCTCGATCTGCAGCACCACGTCGCTGCAGGCGTCGGGCATGTAAACGAACGGCCGGCTGACCGGGTAGTTCATGTTGACCATGGACTGCACCCCCGTGGCGCAATGAAGTTCCAGCCGCGTCCCCTGCGGCTTGACTCGGGCCTCGGCGTTGGCGTCGGTCGGCAGCCCCTTGATGGTGACCTGGTACACCGGCTTGGGAGAGCCGGCTGCGGCGGCAAGCCTCGCCTTTCCCCCCTGCGCCAGGAACGAGTAGAACTCGGGCTTGAACGGTATCGAGCCCCCGAGGGCCGACTTGGGGAAATAGCCACGCGCGGGGCTCCAGCCGATAAAGGGGTTCGCGTAGTCGCCGACGTACTTCCAGACCGGCCCGTCCTTACCCAGGAGGTACTGCAGGGTCTGGGGATCCCTGCTCCCCTGCACCTCCTTGAGCACGGTCTGCTCCCACTGTGCCTGGAGGGCGCAGGCCGTTTCCATGCGGATGTAGGTGCCGTAGAAGGTGATGGGGCCGTAGATGAGGCGGGCGAAGGTGTCGTCCCCCTGCCCCTGCACAAGGAACTGGTTCAGCCGCTGGGCCGCCTCCGCAGCCTGAAACAACGGCGACTTGCCGGCCTCACCGGAATCGCCGAAGGCCTGCAAGGCCATCCGGTACGCCAAGGCCCTGGACTTCGCCACCGGAGCGATCTGTGCCACGGCGTTCAGGTATTCCCTGGCCTGGTTCGCGCCCAGTTCGTCACCTGGATTATTCTCTTTCTTGCCCCCAAGTCGCCCGATGTTCCCTGCCACCCTGCTCGCCTGGCCGGAAAGGGAGGATGCGACCCCGGCAGGGCCGGCGCCCTTGAGCGCCTGGAAGCGGTACAGCTCGGCCACCCAGACCGGCAGTGACTCGGCGGGATCGAAGGGCTGCAGCTCAGTCAGGGCACGGCGCATGAAGGTGAAGTAGGGACCATGCTCCCCCGCCATGGTGGTCGCAGTGCTCTGCCACTCCTTGGGCGCCAAAAGCCGGAGGGCACCGGTGGGGAGTTGTGCCGCGAAGCTCTGCCAGGCGCTGAAGGCCGCTTCCCGGTAGCCGCGCCAGAACTCCGACCGCGCCCGCGCCAGGACGTCCCGGTCCGGGTACGCGGCCCCGATTTCGCCCAAGACGGCAGTAATGCGCTCTCTGCCGTTGCGGGTGAAACAGGCGGCCAGGGACGGCTCGCCCTGAAGGGTCCGCGATCCTCCCCAGAATTCCTGCAGGGAAATCGGCGCTGCCGTTTCCTCCCGCTCCACGTACCCCACCACCCACCCAAGATCCGCTCCCTTCAACAACACCAGGCGCTTGAGTAACTGCTGCAATCGTTGCAACTCCTCCGTCATCTGGGCCGGATCGGCGAGCCATGCCACGTAGGCGAGGTAAAGGTTTCCCGCGGCGGGATCGGACCATCCCTGTGCCGGCGCCAGCACCTGGTACTGCGGAACCGGACGGGACACGAGAACGACCTCATCCTCGCCGGAGAGCTTCCCTTTCAGGAGGTTGCAGCGCCGGCTCAGGTGCAGCACGAGCCCACCGAAGGCGGAATCCGGCAGGGCCGGAGAGAGCGCTTCCAAGGCCAGTGCCATCTCCGCATCGAAGGGCGCCAGCAGGTGCTCCCGATACGCCTTGCAGTAGCGCGCCTTGAGCGCCTGCTCGACGTCCTTGCTGCGGCTCAGGCCGAAACGGGGCACCCACCAGTTCCGGTTCTCCCGTTCCACGTCCGCGATGGACCGGCGCATGTTTTCCAGTGCGGCAAGATCGGCGGCGGTATCGCCCTGCAAAAGCGGCGTGCCGGCCGCCGCGAAGGAAGCCTGCCGCAACACGCCGATGTTCTTGACGAAGGCGCAGGTGAGCATGGCGCACAGCGAGATGCCGACCAGCAGCCAGCAGACCAGAGCCAGGTTGTCGGCGAGGTGCCGCCATTTCAGGGTCCGGGCGCTGGGACTCCACAGCCCGCGGTCCCGAGGCAGAACCTTCTCGAAAAGATCGTGGAGAAAAGGTGCGTGAGCCACGGCAGCGGGGTGCGTGTCGCCGGGAACATGGCGGGAAAGGGTTCGAAGCGGGAGCGCGCTGCAGAGGTAGATGCCTCGCAGAAGCGGAGTTTCCTGGTAGTGATTCTGCCCTGCGGCGGCCGACATGAAGAGCTCGAGGCCGGGGCGCAGCGCCCGCACCTGATCGGGGAAGAGGAGCAGACGGCCGGTCGCGGGTGTTGCCGCCGCATGGTGCAGCAGCAAAAGGCGCAGCATCCGCAGGCGCCCGTCGACCACGTCGCTAAACCGCTCCAGTACGCGCGGGACGTCGGCGTCGAGTTCCCGGTTCAAAAGCCCCACGGGCTGGTCCAGGGTCCCGGATGGCAGTCCGCCGCAGAACTCGCTCATGCCGCTTATGAGATCGCACTTGGTGATGAGCAGGTACACGGGGAAGGTGACGCCCAGGTAGCGGATCATCTCCTCGATGCGGCAGCGCAACTGCCGCCCCTCTTCCTCGAGTTCCGCGGGTTCCCCAGCCATCAGCCTGTCTGCAGCCACGGTGATAATGACGCCGTTGATGAGTTCGGTCTTCCGGTAGCGTTTCAGCAACGACAAGAAGGTCAACCACTCGTCACGATCTCCCCCGTCGTCGGCCGGGAGGGCGTACCGCCCGGCGGTGTCGATCACGACCCCCTGGTCGTAGAAGTGCCAGGAGCAGTTGGCCGTCGCACCATGCTCCAGACGCTCTGAGAAGGGGGACAACAGCCGGGCGCCCCGCACCGCACTGGTCTTTCCGGAACCGCTCGCACCCAGCAGCAGGCACCAGGGCAGCACATGCAGAGCATCCCCTTCCTGCTTGAGGTGAGACGCCTTCAAGGTGCGAATCGCCGCTCGAAAGTTCTGCTGCAGATCGAGAATCCGGTCCTGCCGTGCCGTTTCGACCGAGGGCGCGTCAAGCTGAACCGATTCCGGGCGGGCAGTCTGGGCAGTCTGGGCAGTCCGGGCAGTCTGGGCAGGCTGGACGGGCTGGACGGGCGCGGGTTCCTGCGGCACCGGCTGCGTTTTGCTCTGCCGCACACGCTGCACGAGCTTTTTGAGCCCTTCCAGCACCCCCCACAGCAGCAGCACGATGAAGGGAAGGAAGATGCCGATGCGCCACGGCCAGGTGAGGAGCGGGATCATCACGAAAGCGACCACCGTGATGGGAAGCAGCGCCGCGCCGAAGAGCAGATATTTGCAGCAGGTGAGCACGGTGGACTTCTGCACGACGCACCTCCTCCGCTAGAGGTTCGGAAGGGTCAGACCGTTCAGCACGTATCGGAACACGAGGTACATGATGGCAAACAGGATGACGGGCGCGGCGATCAGGACCGCTGACAGAGGGGCCATGGCAAAGCCGGGCCGAAAGGTCGAGGTTGCGCCGGTAGCAGGGTCGGGCAGGGACTCGGGAAAGAGCGCGAGGCCGTCCAGAGCGGGGACAGCGTCAGCCGTGCCGAGAAACCGCTTCAGGTGCGCGGTCCTCAACTGCGCCAGCAGATACTCGCCCTGCTCTCCGATGTAGCGCCCCTTGAAGCCGAGGGCGAGGCAGGTGCAATAAACTTCGAGCGCGTCCTTTTGCTCCCCCAGGGCCTCAAGCCGCTGGAAAGCTTCCACGCCGGCATCGGTGGTCCGGTAGAAAAGACGCTGCAGCTGCTCATGCTGCCAGAGTTGCCGCTCGTGCCACGGTGAGGCGAGCAGGGTTTCGTCGACCCAGGCACAGACGATGAACCGGGCCTGGTCGAACTGGTCTGGGTCGCAGCCTGCTTCCTGCGCCAGCGCTTCCGATTGTGCCAACAGCTGCCGTATGGTCCCTTTCACCTCGGCATAATCGGCGGCACACTGCGGCAGCGCGTTACGGAACTCCACGACATGGGCCAGCAATGGCATGAAGCAGTCGATCAGTCTCATGGTCACCCCCTGGTGACGATCATCAGCTCGGCCTCTAGGTCGTCGGGTGCCTGGTCCCAGAAGAGAGCGATGTTGTGCCACTTTTGTACGAGGTCCCAATGTTCGGAACGGCTGTCGATGGCGAAGTACAGAGTTGAGGAGCGGCGCGGCAGTTCCTGCGGCGGGTTGGGCAGTTGCTCCAGGGTGATGCCGGGCAGGGCCTGGGCGATCAGGAGAGGGAGCCTCTCACGTGCGCCCAGCTTGGCGAGCCCGGTGAGGGATTCGCGAACCGAGGCCGGGTCTGCTTCGGTGGTTACGGCAAGATAGAACCGGCTTTTCCCCTGCAGATGTGTCGAGGTGAGGTCTGCATGGTAATAGGTGCCATCGTGGCTGAGCTTCAGTGCGTACTCCGGCCCGGCACAGATCTGGTCCAGGAGTTTCAGGAGCAGATCGTGGGCCTGCGAGAAGCAATGAGACAGGTCGAGGTGGCTGTACTCCGGCAGGAACGCTGCTGCCTCGGCCGCCGCGTCCCCCGAGCAGGCGACGGAGTCGGAAAAGCAGGAGAGTTCGGCAACCAGTTGTCCGAGAACGCCGTACAGGTGCCAGGGATGGACGTCCCGGGCTCCCACGAGATGGTCGAGCTGGGCGAGGTAGCGGTTCAGCGTCCTGAGTGCGAAGAGGTAGACCAGGTCCTTGGACCCGAACTCGGCGCCTTGCACGCCGCGCTGCCTCTTGCCGCTTTCCAGGCGACGGGAGCGCACCGCGACCAGGTCGCGTATGCCCCGCACCAGGTCCGTGAGCAGCGGAACGGCGGCAATGGTAAGGCAGGGGGGGATGAAATCGGGAGAGATTTCCACCTGGTCGCCGCGCAGCTCCAGCCGGGTGAGAGGAATCAGCAGGTAGTCCCCCAGCAGGTCCAGCTCGCTCTCCCAGAACAGCTTCAGCACGTGGTCCAGGTGGCGCACCTCGGCAGAGGGACCACCGGCATGGAGATCCGGGCAGGAATCGACGTCGGGAGCGACGACGTAGCGCGTGTTGCACATGGCCAGGGGATCGCCCTGCTGCAGGACGGTCACGTTTTCCGCCTGTTCCTGCCACTTCTTCAGTCCCAGGTAGACGGTGACGGGGGTACCCTTCCCCGTCTCCGCCTCGGGAAGCAAGCGGGATTCAGCGATCGCGTTTCCCGGTATCTCGATGTAGGTACCGTCGGCAAAAAGAAAGGCGCCGCTGACCAGTTCCAGGGAAGGAAGCCCGCGCGAAACGATCCTGACCGCGACCCGCGCCACTCCCCAGAAGTGCGGCGTCTGAACGGTGTGGTACGGGACCAGCAGGGAGTGCACGCCGCGCTCGGCAAGCTGGAAATGCTGCGGCTGCAGGAACATGCCCTGATGCCAGAAGATGGGACGCTGCGCCGCGCTCATTCGACCCTCGCGTTGTTTATCTCATGCGCCCCAAGGTCCAGATGCAGCAGCCCCTGCCGTCCGTCGGCCGCGGCACCTTCCGGTATGGGCAGCAGTTCCGTTACCTTCCCCTTGCCCAGACCGTAGTAGCCGGTAGCGAGCCCGAGGTAACGGGTACCGGCACCCTTGTCGCAACTCCGGCTCAGTTCCTGCCCCGGTTGCACCACCAAAAGCTGCGCATTTACCACCGAGGGGTCGAAACGCCCGCATTCGAGGAGCTTCGGGACCCCCTCCTTGTTCTGGGCCAGCTGCCTGAATCCGTCGGGCTCCTTCAGCTGGTACAGGCACAGCAGAAGGGCGTGGGAACTCCTGTCATAGCGGTTGAGCTGGCGATCGGCCTGTACCTTGAGCCGGATCACCTCTGCGGGCGAGGTCGTGGCACCTTTTTCCGCCAGCCGCATGTTCATCGAGCAACCTGCCAGCAAACCGAGTAGCGAAGCAACGAATATGATCCTATACATGGCCACCCCCATCGCGCGTGTGGGCATGCCCCGACGGCATGCTTCGGATATCGCGCCCAAGGACAACGGAGAGGTTAGCATATATTTATTAGCTGCAAACATCAGGGGAGGATTTTAATTTCTGCCACGGCCGGCAACACTTATGCTATAAACGAGGCTTGTTCCCGGAATGAGGACAAGTGACGCTAAGGTGGAGTCAGCAAACATGCCGGTTTTTGTGGCGGACGACATAACGGGGGTCATCCTGGTAGGCGGCAAGAGTCGCCGTATGGGACGGGACAAGGCTTTTCTGCAAATGCAGGGAAAGCCTCTCTTCGAACGGGTGCTCGACCTGTTCCGGGGATCTTTTGCCAAGGTGTTGCTGGTGGGCGACCGGAGCGAGCGCTTCTCAAGCTACTCCCTCACAGTGCTCCCAGATCTCATCCCCGGCAGTTCCCTCGGCGGGGTCTACACCGGCTTGTCCGGCGCGGACAGCGAGTGGATCTTCGTATCGTCCTGCGACCTCCCCTTCCCCAGCGTCGCGATTCTTCGACACCTATGCTCGCTCAGGGAGGGTTACGACGCGGTGGTCCCGAAGACCGGGCAGGGGTATGAACCGCTGTTCGCGCTGTATTCCAAGCGGTGCCTGGAGCCGATTCAAAAGCTGCTGGAGGGGGGAGAATGCTGCGCCTACGCGTGGTACCCGCAGGTGAGGGTGAGGGAGGTCGGCCCCGAGGAGATCGCCCGTCTCGACCCCACCGGCACCGCCTTCCTGAATCTCAACACACCGGAAGACGTTATCAATACAGGAGGAATTACATGACGGTAAAGGCAGTTTCCTTTGTGGCAAAATCCGGCACCGGCAAGACGACCCTGCTGGAGAAGGTGATCATCCACCTGAAAGAGCGCGGATACAAGGTGGGGGTCATCAAGCATGACGCGCACCGTTTCGACATCGACCATCCGGGCAAGGACAGCTACCGGCTTACCGCGGCCGGCGCCGACACCATGCTGATCTCCTCACCGGAGAAGCTCGCCATCGTGAAAAAGCACACCCAGTCCCCGCCCATCGAGGAACTGATCGAGACCTACTTCAGCGACATGGACATCGTGGTTACCGAGGGTTTCAAGAAAAGCGGCATGCCCAAGATCGAGGTGAACCGCCAGGAGAGGAGCACCACCCTGCTCTGCCGCGGCGAGAGCTACGATCCCACCCTCGTAGCCGTGGCCAGCGACGGCGTTCTCGACCTCGACGTCCCGGTGCTGGACCTGAACGACCCCTGCGCCGTCGCCGATTTCATCGAGGAGACTTTCCTGCAGTAGTGCCAACTGAAAAAGTGCAGGCGAGGTGAGCCCCTGGCCTGCACTTTTCACTTGTACCCGCCACACCGTCGTCCAGCCGACATGTTGCATCCCCCCGTTGCAAAGCGTCGTCAACCGAGACACTCTCTCATTCTTCAACAGCTATGGAGCCACACAGGCATAAAAGCTCTTCAGTCAATCAGAGTCATTCCTTAGGCTGCGGCTCTTCCAGAAGCTGCCACTCGGCGTAACCGGCCTTGCGATCCTCTACCCTCCGTCCGGTAAGCTCGACGGCATCTTTGACAGGATCGGTCTTCACAGTGATGTAGGCACGGACGATGGCAGCTACGGTTGCCTCTTGAAATGTCACAGAGCGGCCATCGGCGAACCTTATCGTGGTGCGCACATGCCGATGCCCCTCCGGGATTCCCACCAGCACCTGCACCACATCCTCATTTCTCAGCACGGTCTCGTCCGGACTCTTTGTCATAAAGACTCTCCCCATCACCGGCTGGCAAGTTGCCAGAGGCCGCACCCCCTTACTTCGCTCCTGCTGCGAGGCAGGCAGACCTGGCATCAGCCGCGGCCGATGCCACTGGCCCATGCTGAGTAGAGTTCAGGTGCGCCGCCAGTAGAGGTCGGGAACTTGATGCAGCGGATGACTGTCAAAAAAAATCCAACCAGTAAGTCTTGAATGTAACCGATGCAGCTTCCCACTCGTGGTGTGTCCGTTCCCGGCTACAACGTAAAAAGCCCCGGCAACGTGAAGTCACCGGGGCTTGATAGATAATTTGGAGCGGGAAACGGGGTTCGAACCCGCGACTTCAACCTTGGCAAGGTTGCACTCTACCACTGAGTTATTCCCGCTCAGCAGAGATCCTGTTTATAGCAAAACCCGGTTTCACAGTCAACCCCTTTTTTTAATGACACGAAAATTTTTGCCCCACCTGCGGAGTAAAAGTCGTATCATATCGCACACCATCAGCTATACTCGTCACATGAGAAGGGATGACAGGATACGCGCGATGATCGCCAGGGAGGCGGCTCGGCTCATGTACGAAGAGGGCGTCCGGGAATACCGCGATGCAAAAAGAAAGGCTGCCAAGCCCTTCGGGGCAGAGAAGGCCCTCTCCCTTGGCTCGCATCTCCCAAGTAACGCCGAGATTCACCAGGAGCTCGCCAGCCTGATCGCGGCCCGGGAAGAGGACGTCCTTCCCCGGCGCCTGCTGGGACTCAGGGTGACAGCCCTCTCGTACCTGGAGCTGTTCGAGGAATTCTCACCCTACCTGGTCGGCTCGGTCCTCTCCGGTGCGGTCACCGACCGCAGCGACATCGACATCCACCTCTTCTCGGATTCCGTAGAAGCGGTGGAGAACCTGCTGCAGGAAAGGGGGATCCCGTTCCAGACGGAGACGGTCCCCATCAGGAAGGGGGGCGTGATCAGGGATTACACGCACATCTACCTCGAGGACCGGGGAGTCGAGATCGAATGCTCGGTGTACCCGGTGGCGGAGCGGCGCAACCGCACCAGAAGCAGCATCACGGGCAAGGCGATGGAACGGGCCGGCGCCGCGCGCCTCAGGAGGATCGTCGGCGCGACCACCGGCGCGGACGAAAGCGGGTCTGATCCCACGGCAGAGTGAGTGTCCGCACCTGCAACAAATACGCGGCAAGAGAGGAGATTCCATGGAGAACAGAAAAGCGGAGCTGATCGAGACGCTGCTACCGAAGGACACCAATTCTTACGGCAACATCTTCGGCGGCGTGATCATGAGCATCATGGACAAGACCGCGGGTGTAGTCTGCTGGCGTTATTCCCGCAAGCGCGTGGTCACCGCCTGCGCCCAGCGCATCACCTTCCTCACGCCGATCAACGTTGGAGAGGTGATCTACTCACGGGCCACCATCATCCACGTGGGACGCAGCTCCATGGAGGTCGAAGTGGAAGTGGAAGCGGAGAACGTCACCGACGGCAACAAACGCCTTGCCGCAAGCGGCGTCTTCACCATGGTGGCTGTCGACGAGAACTGGCACCCGGCACCGGTGCCGCAATGGCAGCCGGTCACCGAGGCGGAGCTGGAAAAATGGCGCGAAGTGGAGAGAAGGAGGAAAAAATCGTGACCAGCCGGGTGCTCCTGCCGCTGATGTTGCTGTTTTTGTCGGGATGCGAAACGCTCAACGACGCCATGATCCGTTTCACCCTGAAGGAACCGGGGTTGAGCGGCAGAATCAGCGACCAGATCAGAGAAGGACTGCAGCGACGGGAAAAGAAACCGCCGATGGCGGCGCCGCAGGAAACCCCTCCGCCGTTCATGGATCAGGGATAGATAAAGGGGGCTGGGGTGCGGGGGATGGCGGAGACATCGAGATGGTCGACTCCCCACTCCAGGACTTCCGTCGCTGCCGCGTCCTGCAGTTCCGGCGGCGGGAGCTGCCCGAGAAAACGAAGCGCGGCAAAGAGGAGTCGCCCCCCCTCCCGCTCCAGGTCGCGCCCCGCGGCAATTGAGACGGCGTTGTCGCGCTTGCTGAGCTTGGCGCCGTCGGGCCCGGTAACCAGCGGCAGATGGAAGTAGGAGGGTGTCGGCAGGTTGAAGATGCGCTGCAGGTAGATCTGGCGCGGCGTAGAAGCGAGCAGGTCCGACCCCCGCACCACCTGGTTCACACCTGAGGCAGCATCGTCGACCACGACAGCCAAATGGTAAGCATAGGGCCCGTCGGCACGGTGGATCACGAAATCGCCGCAGGACGCGGTGAGGTGCTGGCTGTAGCGTCCCATGATCCCGTCATCGAAGGAAATCACCTCATCGTAGACCTTGACCCGCAGCGCCCGTTCCACCTTCTCCGGCGCCAATCCGTCGCGGCAAAGGCCTGGATACACCAGGCCGTCTTCATGCGGGGCCGATGCGATCTGCGCTATCTCGCTCCTGGTGCAGCCGCAGGCGTAGGCCAGGCCGCGCTGCTGCAACTGCTCGGCGGCGGCGCGGTAATATTCGATACGCCGGCTCTGGTAGAGCACTTCCCCGTCCCACCGGAAACCTAGCTTTTCAAGGGTGGCCAGCATATCGTCGGCGATGCCCGGTATCACGCGCGGCAGGTCCAGGTCCTCCATGCGCAACAGCCACAAACCACCCGCCTTCTTCGCGATCAGGTAGCTTCCCAGTGCCGCGACCAGGGATCCCAGGTGCAGCGGTCCGGTCGGGGACGGCGCGAAACGGCCGATGACGATTTTGTTGTCCGGTAAGTCAGCCATCAATGGATGCACCCGAAAAAGCCCCTGGCCAGGACCAGGGGCTTCGCTTTTACAGGAAAGAGCAGCAGTAGTCGGAGACGGCGGTGACCTTCAGCTTGAAGCTGGAGTTCTCCGGGACCTCGAAGGCCTCACCGCCCCTGACGGCCACCCAGTCCGGAGAACCGGGAAGGAGCACGGTCATCTCGCCGGACATGATCTCCATCAGCTCGGCCGAACCGGTGTTGAAGGTGTACTCGCCCGGCATCATGATACCCAGGGTCTTGCGGGACCCGTCGGCGAAGAAAATGGTGCGGCTGGTGACGCCGCCGTCGAAATAGACATTGGCCTCTTTGACCACCGTTACGTTGTTGAACTCAGACACTGTAACCTCCCTCAAATGTATGATATCGGGCGAAAAACCCTGCATTGCGACATTGCGGCAGCGGGCCTGCCCCTACTTCTCCCATTCGCCGCTGTCCCAACGCTCCAGGGCCGCCTGGGCGCGGAAGCCGATCAGCCCCGGCTGCTTCGCGATCACCGTGAGCGTCGCTACGCAGCGCTCAGGAGCCTCACGCATGGCGAAAACGGCCACCATGCCGGCGACAACGGGATCTGAATCATCGAGCAGGCGCAGCAACTCAACGATCCCGTTCTCGCGCTGCAACGCGCGGTAATAACGGGTCAGATCTGCAACCTCGGCGGCGGCACTCTCTTCAGCCATGGCTTCCAGCGCCTGCGCGTGGCGCTGGGCAGCATTGGCAAACCACGCTACCAGCTTTGTCACTTTCTCATGCTGCTGCAATCAGTCCCTCCGGGCCAGCGGTCCGACGCCGGGGCGCGATGCCGCAAGTGGTGAAGGTAACAGTTTTTCATGCCGCCTTCAAGGAGAAAGACTCCACCTGCCGTCTGAATTGAAGTATCTGTTCCTTGTTGATCGCCTACTGGATGAAGACGAGATTATTTCGTATAGCATTTGACAGTAATTAGCCGGATCTGTATAGTCCCGACTAATTAGTTAACCGTTACAGCAAGGAGTCGTTGATGTTTAAAAAGGTAAAGAAGCAAACCGCATGCGTCCTGGCAACATCGCTTCTCATCGTGATGAGCAGCGGCTGCACTCACAACATGAGAATTACCAATGCCGATGACTATTTTGTTCCTCCTGCCGCAGTGCCCAAACAGACTATCAAGCTCGGTGTCACATCGACTAACAGCAGCCATCCCCAAAACAGCAAATATATCAATGCCATTGTCGATGCGCTGCAGAGAAACAGCTCCGTAGAAAGAGTGATCTATCCCTACACGACGGCCAACAACAAGGACCAGGCCGACGCAGTCATCGACCTTTCCGTCAAGCCGCACTACGACGGCAAGGGTTCCAACTTCTTCGTGAACTGGCCCGGCTTCCTCATCTTTGCCCCCGCCATCTGGGGCTATGGCTACACCGCGGATATCAGCACCGAGGCCATCGTCACCAATGTGAAGAGCGGGAAATCGCAGCAGCTTTCCATACCCGCTCACTACGAGTTCCGTCAGGCCGAGATCGACAGGACCTGGACCGAGGTCGGCTGGCTCGAGATCGGCATCATACCGCTCATCGGCGGCATCGCCTTCACCGGGTACGACGACGACCTCACCCCGGAGTTCATAAAGAACGTCGCACCAAGCTACGGCCCCTACGTCGCCACCAAGACCACGAGGGCGGTCCTGGAAAGCCTGGGCTACAACTAGCCGCACATACAGAGCAGAACGCGAAAAAGGCGGGGGTAAATCCCCCGCCTTTTTTGCTGCCCGTATGAGCACAACTGCTTAGATGTCGAAGTAGAGAGCGAACTCGAGCGGTACCGGACGCATGCGGACCGGGTTGACTTCGGCTTCGGTCTTGTACTCGATCCACTTGTCGATGACGTCCGGGGTGAAGACGTCGCCCTTGAGCAGGAACTCGTGGTCCTCTTTGAGGGCGTTGAGAGCCTCTTCCAGGCTCCCCGGAGCGGACGGGATGGTGGAGAGCTCTTCCGGGGACAGACCGTAGATGTCCTTGTCCAGCGGCTGGCCCGGATCGATCTTGTTCTCGATGCCGTCGAGGCCTGCCATCAGCATGGCGGCGAAAGCGAGGTAGCCGTTGCAGGACGGGTCCGGAGTACGGTACTCGATCCTCTTCGCCTTCGGGTTGTTGGAGAACATCGGGATTCGCAGGGAGGCGGAACGGTTACGGCTGGAGTAAGCCATGTTCACCGGAGCCTCGAAGCCCGGCACCAGACGCTTGTAGGAGTTGGTGGTCGGGTTGGTGAAGGCGCACAGGGCGCGGGCATGCTTGATGATGCCGCCGATGTAGTACAGAGCCATCTGGGAAAGCCCGCCGTATTTGTCGCCGGCGAAGAGGTTGGTGCCGTCTTTCCACAGGGACATGTGGCAGTGCATACCGGAACCGTTGTCGCCGTAGAGCGGCTTCGGCATGAAGGTTACCGTCTTGCCGTTGCGGTTGGCAACGTTCTTGATGACGTACTTGAACCACTGGAGTTGGTCAGCCATGTCCACCAGCGACGAGAAGCGCATGTCGATCTCGGCCTGGCCGCCGGTGGCGACTTCGTGGTGCTGGCACTCGACGCGGATGCCGACCTTCTGGAGCTCCATCACCATCTCGTTACGGAGATCGTTCTGGGAGTCGGTCGGGGCAACCGGGAAGTAGCCTTCCTTGTGGCGCGGCTTGTAGCCGAGGTTCGGGAACTCTTCACGGCCGGTGTTCCAGGCGCCTTCGACGGAATCGACGGCGTAGAAGGAGGAGTTGGCGGTGGAGTCGTAGCGGACGTCGTCGAAGATGAAGAACTCGGCTTCCGGTCCGAAGTAGGCGGTGTCGGCGAGGCCGGTCGACTTCACGTAGTTCTCGGCTTTTTTAGCGATGTTACGCGGGTCGCGGGAGTAGCTTTCCTTGGTGATCGGGTCGAAGATGTCGCAGATCAGGGAGAGGGTCGGTACCGCGGTGAACGGGTCCATTTTTGCTGTGGTCGGGTCCGGGAGGATAATCATGTCGGAAGCGTGGATCGGCTGCCACCCACGGATGGAGGAACCGTCGAAGCCCTGGCCCTCCTCAAAGGTGTCCTCACCGAACTCGCTCATCGGTACGGTGAAGTGCTGCCAGATGCCGACGAAGTCCATGAACTTGAAATCGACCATCAGCACGCCGTTTTCTTTGGCAAACTCCACAACTTGTTTTGGTGTCATTACTATCTCCTTTCGAATTAAGTAAAGAATCAGCCAATTAGAGAGCGTCTTCGCCCCTTTCACCGGTCCTGATCCGGACTACCTCTTCCACGGGGGTGACGAAAATCTTGCCGTCGCCGATGCGCCCGGTTTTTGCGGCCTGCTCGATGGCGTCAACGACCTTGCCGACCACTTCGTCGGAAACGATGATCTCCATCTTGATTTTGGGAATGAAGTCGACGACATACTCGGCGCCGCGGTAAAGCTCGGTGTGCCCTTTCTGGCGACCGAAACCCTTCACCTCACCGATGGTGATCCCCTGGATGCCGATCTCGTTGAGAGCTTCTTTCACTTCATCAAGCTTGAAAGGTTTTATGATTGCTTCGACTTTTTTCAAGGCAGTTATCCTCCGCTTGTCGTTCAGTGCGCCGCGAATTATAGATACCTTGCCATAGAATTGCAAGTTCTAATAAACCGCGGATTGATTGTTGGTAACTCTAGCTGCAAGACTTCGGCCAATCGACTGAAGGCTATCATGTACTTGTAATTTCAGAAACTTAACCAGCCAGGAGGCGTTGCCGCTTCGAAAGCGGCACGACCGTCGCCTAATAGTTAGGCAGACGCTTGCGGCAATATATCCGGCTGACTCCCGACCTATTTTAAAAGTTCTTTGTTAAGACAGTCCTACTGCTCCTGTCTTGGGGCAAAGCTAAAATAGGAGCCCCGTAATGGGGCTCCTACTGTCAGGCAGGTAATCAATCCAGGGATTACAGGACGAAGAGCATTTCCCTGTAGGTCGGCAGCGGCCAGTATTTGGCAGCGATGATTTTCTCCAGCGCGTCGCCGGTGGCGCGCAGCTCGAGCATTTTGGTGAAGACGTTGGCCCGGAATGCGGCGGCCTGTTTGTCGGCATCGGCGATACCATTGGCCTCTTCGAGCGCCTTCTCCAGCGCCTTGGTGTTGGCGCTCATCGCGGCAAGCTTGTCGCTGAGCTCTTCCAGCAGTTCCTTCTGGGTGGAGACGTCCAGCTTGCTGGATACCGCGGTAACCGCATTGATCGACGATGCCACCGTGGTCGCATACTCGATGGCGGTGGGGATGATGCTGTGGTTGGCCATGTCGATCATGGTCAGCGCTTCGATGTTCAGGGTCTTCACGTACTGCTCGACCATGATTTCGTAACGAGCGTGCAGCTCCTTCTCGCTGAATACGTTGTGAGCTGCGAACACCTCCTGCGCTTCCTTGGAGACCAGCTCCTTGAGTGCGTCGGGAGTGCTCGGGATGTTCGGCAGGCCGCGCTTGGCCGCTTCCTGGACCCACTCGTCGGAGTAGTTGTTGCCGTTGAAGATCACGCGCTGGTGTTTCTTCGCGGTTTCCTGCAGCAGCTGGTCGAGGTCGGCGTCGAAGTTGGTGGATTTCTCCAGCACGTCGGCGAATTCCTTCAGCGCCTGAGCGATGATGGTATTGATGATGATGTTCGGCCCGGAGATGGAGAAGGATGAACCGAGCATCCTGAACTCAAACTTGTTGCCGGTAAAGGCAAACGGCGAGGTCCTGTTCCTGTCGGTGGCGTCCTTGGGCAGCGCCGGAAGGGTGCTTACGCCGATGTCCATGAGACCGCTCATTGCGGAGGACTTGGCTACGCCCGCAACGATCTGGTCGATGATGTCGGCCAGCTGCTCGCCGAGGAAGACCGAAATGATCGCCGGAGGTGCCTCGTTGGCGCCCAGTCGGTATTCGTTGCCGGCGTTGGCGCAGGAGCAGCGCAGCAGGCCGGCGTAGGTGTCGACGGCCTTGATGGTGGCCATGAGGAAGGTGAGGAACTGGGCATTGTCATGGGGGGTGCGACCCGGCTCGAGCAGGTTCTGGCCATCGTTGGAGCTCATGGACCAGTTGTTGTGCTTACCGGAGCCGTTGACGCCGGCGAACGGCTTCTCGTGCAGCAGGCAGACCATGTCATGCCTCAGGGCGACGCGCTTGAGAACATCCATGACCATCTGGTTATGGTCGGTGGCGATGTTGGTGTTCTCGAAAATCGGTGCGATCTCGAACTGTCCCGGTGCCACTTCGTTGTGCTGGGTCTTGGCGGTGACGCCGAGTTTCCACAGCTCTTCATTCACTTCCTTCATGTAGGAAAGCACTCTTTCCTTGATGCTGCCGAAGTAGTGATCTTCCAGCTCCTGCCCCTTGGAGGACATGGCGCCGAAAAGGGTCCTGCCTGCCATCATCAGGTCCGGCCTCTGCAGGTAGAAAGACTTGTCGACCAGGAAGTACTCCTGCTCGGCGCCGACAGTCGAGGTAACCCTGGTGACGTCGTTGTTGCCGAACAGCTTGAGCACACGCACAGCCTGCGCGGAAAGCGCTTCCATGGAACGAAGCAGGGGAACCTTCTTGTCCAGGGCCTCACCGGTGTAGGAGCAGAACGCGGTGGGGATGCAGAGGGTGATGACGTCGGCCTCTTCCCTCAGGAAGGCAGGCGAGGTGCAGTCCCAGGCGGTGTAGCCCCTGGCTTCGAAGGTGGCCCTCAGACCGCCGCTGGGGAAGGAGGAGGCATCCGGCTCGCCTTTGACCAGTTCTTTGCCGGAAAACTCCAACAGCGCCCCGCTCTCGGTCGGCGAAAGGAAAGCGTCATGCTTTTCCGCGGTGATGCCGGTCATCGGCTGGAACCAATGGGTGAAGTGCGTTGCGCCCCTTTCAACGGCCCACTCTTTCATTGCCGCTGCGACAACATCTGCAATGGAGGGATCCAGCGGCAGACCTTCGTCGATAGTTTTCTTCAGGTTCTTGAACACAGCTTTCGGCAGCTTCTCTCTCATCACAGACTGGTTAAACACGTTTTGCCCGAACATCTCCACGATACAGCCTCCTTTTTGTGCAGCAGTGTCTAAAAAATAAGCAGAATGCTTATCAAACGAAATGAAGTTCCAATGACTTACAGGCCCATTGCGTCAGATCTTCAATCTGTAGCAAGAGAAGTGCCCAGTACGGCCCCCTCGTGATTATTCTTTACACACCTCCTACGCCGCCGGTGCAGTCGATCTCCGCCTACCTCCCACTGACAGGCCAGGGCGGCACCTGCCGGGCAGTGAGACCCGCCTGCCAGTCAGCAGGCAAGGGAAACCTGCATGCGACTCGCCACTTGCCAAGCGGCGGCTGTAATACTATAGTACGACCTGCTGTAAGCGCGGGGATGGGGCGGCCCGGAGTTTGGGCGAAGGATCGACGGTGAAGAAAAAGGCACACACACTACTATGCAACGGAGCGTCGCGGCTGGCACGCGCACTACTGCCTGCAGCTGCCGTGGTTGGCGCGCTCTGCGTCGCGCCGGCGCAGGCCGACTTTTTCCGTTACACCGACGACAACGGCGTGGAGGTCTTCACCAACACCCCGACCACCAGCGGCGCGGTGCGGGTGCTGCGCGAAGTGAAGCCGCCCAAGCCAAAGGCCAGGATGCAGCAGGCTCCCACCGCTTCGACACCCGGCAAGGAAACACCGGATCTCACCGGCCTGGATGCCAAGCTCCCCGTGCAGGGGGTAATCACCTCCGGATACGGCCTGCGGCACGACCCGATCGATGGCGGGCTGAGACATCACAACGGCGTCGACATCGCGGTGCCGACCGGCACCAGGGTCAAGGCGATAGCGGCAGGGAAGGTGATCGAGAGCGGAACGCACGGCGGCTACGGGAACCTCGTTACCGTCCAACACGCCGACGGAATGGTGTCCATGTACGGGCACAACTCGCAGATCGAGGTCAAGGTGGGAGACCAGGTGGAGGCGGGACAGACCGTGGCGCTGTCGGGTTCGACGGGAAGATCGACCGGGCCCCACGTGCATTTCGAACTATGGAAAAACGGCATCAACGTGACGCGCAACTACCTCGACAACGGCGCCGGCATACCTGAGGTGACCGGCAGCATCAGAAGCTACCTCCACAAGGACGGCTCACTCGTCTTCACCAATATCAATTGAGGCAATGGACAATTGGGAATGGACAATTGGCAATGCACAATTGACAATTTGGCGTTCTCTTTCCATCTGTTGCCGGCTTACCGCCCCCCACTCCGCCCTTCCCCACTCACACAAAAAGATTCAGCGTTGTCAATTGTCAATTATCCATTGTCAATTGCCGTTTCACATTCTCTTCTTCACATGCCGCGTAGCCGGGGCATTCCAGGGGTCGTCGGGCCAAGGGTGTTTCGGATAGCGACCTTTCAACTCCTTGCACACCTCACGGTAGGCCCCGTTCCAGAAACTCTTCAGATCGGCCGTTACCTGGATGGGACGCCGCGCCGGCGACAGCAGGTGGATCAGCACCGGCACCCTGCCCCGCGCAAGCCGAGGCGTCTCGGCCAGCCCGAACATCTCCTGGAGCTTGACCGCAAGAAACGGCTCCCCCTCTGCCGGATACTCCAACGCGACGCGTGAGCCGCTCGGGACCTGCAGGTGCGTGGGCGCGTCCTTCTCGACGAGCTGCTGCTGGCGGTAATCGAGGAGCGCCTTCAAAGGCTGCAGCAGGTCGACCTTGGCCAGTTGGGCGAGGGTCCGCACCCCCTGCAGATAGGGGAGGAGCCACTGTCCCGCGCCGGCCGCCAGCGCCTCGTCGGAGAGGTCGGGTAATTGCTCCTCGGGGAGCACCCGGGCCAGGAAGCGCACCCTGTTCCGGTACTGCAAGGCATGCTCGCTCCAGTTGAGCCCGCCGATGCCAGTCCCCGACAGTATCCCCAGCAGCAGCGCCGCGGCGATCTCTTCCTTCTCGGGAGCCGCCGCCCGCTCGGAAAGGATGACGGCGCCCAGCCGCTCCTCATCCCGGGCCACCACCCTCCCCTCGCGTTCCTCCCAGAACACCCTGCGCTCCCGGGTTATGGCGGCCGCGCATCCCGAGCGGATCGCCTCCAGTGAAACGGCGCTCGCCATGTGGATGTCTCCTTCCCCCGCGCCCCCCTCGACCTCGACGGCGACGATGAAAGGCTGCGCCCGCAGGTTGCTGCGCGGGGACAGTTTGGCACCGGTGCCGTTGGCCATGAGGTAGCGTCCGGAGCCGGGATTCCGCTCACGCGCCACCCGGTCCGGATAGGCCATAAGGAGCAAGCGGCCGACGGCGTCGGCATCGGCACGCACGGGGGCGTCGGGTACGCCGAGAGTGCCGCGGAAATAGGCAGCCAGGCGTTCCACCGTCCGCGCCCCCTGCGGGTCGCGGCGTTCGCGAACCGCATCCAGCCGGTCCAGCAGATCGCTTTCAGAGATGCTGCCGCTGCCGCGCGGCATGATGTCGCGCTCGGACAGGATGGCGGCCAGCATGCAGGCAAGCGGCGCGTGTCCGGCGTCGAGCGAGCCCACCAGCATGGAGGCAAGGCGCGGATGCATCGGGAGTGCAGCCATCCTGCTCCCCAGTGCGGTGATGGCGCCGCGCTGATCGAGAGCGCCCAAGGCTTTCAGCAGCGCGCGTCCCTCGGCGAGGTGGGCGGCCGGAGGCGCATCGAGAAAACTCAGCGAGGCGGGATCGGCTACCCCCCACTGCGCCAGGTCGAGCGCAAGCGGCGCGAGGTCGGAAACCTTGATCTCGGGAGCGGTGAAGGGAAGAAGGGCACTATGGGTGTGCTCGGTCCAGAGGCGGTAGCAGACGCCCGGGGCGACCCTGCCGGCACGACCTGCGCGCTGCTGGGCGGAGGCCGCGGAGATACGCATGGTGTCGAGGCGGTTGAGGCCGGTGGAGGGATCGTAGCGGAGCTGGCGGGAGTAGCCGGTGTCGACTACCACCCGCACCCCTTCGATGGTGAGGCTGGTCTCGGCGATGTTGGTGGCGAGCACAACCTTGCGGCGGTCGCCCGGGAGGATGGCACGCTCCTGGGCGGCGAAGGGGAGGTCCCCGTAGAGGACGGCGATCATCACCTGCGGGCCGACCTGGGCCTGGAGGATGCTTTCGCAGCGCCTGATGTCGCCGGCGCCCGGCAGGAATACCAGGATGTCCCCTTCGGTCTCGGCAAGGGCTTTCATCACCCCGGCACACGCCGTCTCGGCCAGCCTCGTTGTCGGCTCGCTCTTCAGATAACGGAGCTCGACCGGGAACTGCCGCCCCTCGCTGGTGACAAGCGGCGCGCCCCCAAGAAGCCTCGCCACCGGCTCGGCATCGAGGGTCGCCGACATGACCAGCAGGCGCAGGTCCTCGCGCAGCCCGAGCTGAACGTCGCGGCACAGAGCGAGGGAAAGGTCGCAGGTAAGGCTTCTTTCGTGGAACTCGTCGAAGATTACCGCCGCAACCCCTTCCAGCAGCGGGTCGCCCTGCAGCCGGCGGGCCAGGATCCCCTCGGTCACCACCTCAATGCGGGTTGCCTTGGAAACCTTGCGCTCGAAGCGGATGCTGTAGCCGACCGTTTTCCCCACCTCCTCGCCCAGGCACTGGGCCATGTAGCGGGCGGCGTTCACGGCGGCGAGGCGGCGCGGTTCCAGCATGACGATGCGGCCGCGGTCCGAAAGCGCATCGAGCAGGGCGAGCGGCACCCGCGTGGTCTTGCCCGCCCCCGGAGGCGCCTGCAGCACGGCGACGTTACCCTTTTGCAGCGCCGCGAGCAGTTCGGGGAGTATGGTGTCGATGACGGCGGGTTTCAGCATGGATCAGATGAGCAGGCGCAGACCCTCGAGGTCGACACCGGCAAGCGAATCGAGCACGCGGCAGGCACCGGTCAGGCGTTCCTCCGGGTAGCTGTTGGTCACGGCCAGCACCTTGAGACCGGCCCCGGTCGCCGAGGCGATGCCGGCAGGGGTGTCCTCGACGGCGATGGAGCCCGCCGCGTCCACTTTGCCCGGGAAACGCTCCTGGAGCCGCTGCACGGCGAGGCGGTAGCTTTCCGGATCGGGCTTGCTCGCCGCGACCTCGTCGGCGGTTACCTTGACGTCGAAGGCATCGGTCAGTCCGAGCTGGGCCAGGATCGGTTCGATGTCGCTACTGAGGGCCCCGCTGCACAGGGCAAGCGGGAGGTTGCCGGAGATGGAGCGGATCAGTTCCACCACGCCCGGGTACGGCGCCACACCGCCCGAGACGATCTTCAGGAAAGCCGCGGCTTTGCCCTTGATCAGCTCCTTGAGCTCCTGGTCGGTAAGCGCCCGGCCGTGCACCCGGAAGGCCTCGCGGAAGGCGTCGCGGTCGTCGAAGCCGATGTAGAGATCGAGGTACTCCTGCCAGGAGTAACCCAGGCCGAGCGGCACCAGCAACTCCTGGAACGCCTTGTAGTGTAACGGCTCGGTGTCCACGATGATCCCGTCGAAGTCGAAGATGACTGCCTTCAGCATGCGAAGCTCCTTTTGATACAACTGCGAAATGGAAAGTCCCCCTTTAACAAAGGGGGATTCAGGAAGATTTGCCGTCGTCCCCCCTCCCCTTGCGGGAGGGGGTTAGGAGGTGGGGGAGGGTGACATCATCGCAGTCGCTTGCGGCTTCACCCACCCCCCTGCCCCCTCCCGTCAAGGGAGGGGGAGGCCTCGAGTCGCACCCCGGTGAAACCTAGAATTTGCCCAAAAGCGCCACTGCGGGCGCACCGCCGATGGCCATGGGCGCCACGGTGACGCTTCCCGCCGGGGCGGAACGGTACCTCGTTACGGCAGCACCGGCCAGTTCCCCTATGGCTGCGCCGAGGACCACGTCGCTCGCCCAGTGCTTGTTCTGGTACACCCGGGAAAATCCGGCGAGGCCGGCGGCGGCATAGCAGGCGGCCTTCCCGTAGAAATTGTCTGTCTTGTCGGCGAAGACGTGGGCCAGGGCAAACGAGCTCGCGGTATGCATCGAGGGGAGCGAGTCGTAGCCGTCCTTGAACTGGAAGGGGCGGTAGCTCGTACTGCTGTCCACCTGGTATGGACGCCCCCGCCCGATCACCCCCTTGAGAACGAAGGTGGCGCCGTCGGCAAGAAGCAGGGCCTCCCCCATTTCCTCGCCCAGCTGCATCACCTTCACCTGGTCGGTAAGGGCACCGGTCCCATAAAAGGCGGCTGCAACGCCGAGGTGGAGCAGCGGGTTGCTCACCGCGTTACCGGCGTCGGTAACCCCCCTCATAACGCCGTGGTGCGAGCCGGCGAATTCATCCCGGATCTTTTCGTCGAAGAGATAGGTGAGGCCGAAGAGACCGGCAGTCACCACGGTCCCGGTAAGGTAAGGATCGACCGGCCCCTTCAGGAACAGCGTCCCCTCTCCCGCGAAGCGCACCGTCTCTTCCTTGATGGCGGTCGTGCTGGTAAAGACGTTCTCGGCGGCATGCACCGGCGTAACGATGGCCACTTGGCAGAGGACGAGCCAGAGCAGGAATACGACGGGAAATCCGGCAAACAAGGGACGGCAAAAAATGGGGAAATCTGGTGCAGACTGCTGCGCTGGCGAGGTGCTTCCTGAAACGGCCACTGTCATCGACTTTCTCCGTTCTGTATTTATCTCACTCTTCGAGCAACTCCTGGGAGGAAACGGCGGCCGACGACGCTACGCCAGCCCGGTCCGCGGGCACAGCTTAAAAAAAAACAGCGCCCTGCTTCTGGCGCTGTTTTTAAGGTGGTGATCCCAAGGGGACTTGAACCCCTGTTACCGACGTGAAAGGCCGGTGTCCTAACCACTAGACGATGGGACCTGACTATGTAGCAGCTTCAAAAGAAGCTGGGGCTGGTATGGCTGGGGTACAAGGATTCGAACCTTGGATGACGGAGTCAGAGTCCGTTGCCTTACCGCTTGGCGATACCCCATCGCGAGAGACCAGTTAAATACCAGAACTGGGATGCCAAAGTCAAGCTTCTTTTTTCGCCCTGGCCGTCTCGGCCCCGGTTTCTATCGCCTTGACGTTGGCCGGGATGAACCTGTGGTTGCGCTCGGGGAGCGCATGGGACAGCGCGGCAGCCAAAGACGGGAGCTGCACCGCGTCGGTCAGGGCAACGTAGGCGCCGACCGCGACCATGTTCACCATCCTGAGATCGCCCAACTCTGTCGCTATCTCGTTCATGGGGACCGACACGATCTCTATGTCGGTGCGCCCCAGGGAAGAGACGTCGACCAGGGACGAATTGACGATGAGGACGCCGCCGGGACGGACCCGCGCGCCGAAGCGCTCCAGGGATGCCTGGTTCAGCACCACCAGTACCGAGGGCTGCCCGACTACGGGCGAGCCCACCGCTCCATCGGCGATGACGACCGTGCAGGTAGCGGAACCGCCGCGCTTCTCCACCCCGTAGGCGGGAAAGTAGCTGACGTTCTTTCCTTCATCTATCGCTGCATAGGAGAGCAGGTTGCCGGCCAGAAGCACCCCCTGACCACCGAATCCCGCTATCAAGACATCTTTACGCATCCGCGTCCCTCCGAAAACATCAGAACATGTTCTACGTTCTATGTTCTACGTTCTAAGTTACCTGCGCTACGCCTCTTCCTTCTTGAACACGCCCAGCGGGAAGTAGGGGATCATCTCCTCGCCGATCCTCGCGTTGGCCTTGAGAGGGTTCATGCCCCAGTTGGTGGGACAGGCGGAGAGCACCTCGACAAACGAGAACCCTTTGCCCTGGGCCTGGTAGCCGAAGGCCTCGCGCATCACCTTCTTGGCCTCGAGGACATGCTTGGGCGAATCCACCGCCACCCGCGCGGAGTAGGCGACGCCGCCCAACTGCGCCATCAACTCCGCCATCTTGATCGGAGAGCCGTCCTTGGACTTGTCGCGGCCGTAGGGGGAGGTGGAGGTCTTCTGCCCCACCAGGGTGGTCGGAGCCATCTGGCCGCCGGTCATGCCGTAGGTGGTGTTGTTCACGAAGACGACGGTGATGTCCTCGCCGCGGTTGGCGGCGTGGATGATCTCGGCGGTGCCGATGGCGGCCAAATCGCCGTCACCCTGGTAGGTGAAGACGAAGCTGTCGGGCCGGGCGCGCTTCACGCCGGTGGCAACGGCGGGCGCCCTGCCGTGGGGAGCCTCGACCACGTCGATATCGAAATAGCCGTACAGGAAGACGGAACAGCCGACCGACGCCACGCCGATGGTCCGGTCCTGTACCCCGTAGAGATCCATGGCATCGGCCACCAGGCGGTGGATGGTGCCGTGGTGACAACCGGGGCAGAAATGGGTCTGCACGTCCTTCAAACTCTGCGGTCTTTTGAAAACCTGTTGCATATGGCTCAACCCCTCTCCCGGCCTAGCGCGCCGTCTCCTGGTAGTTCTTCCTGATCACTTCGAGCAGTTCCTCCGGTGAAGGAAGGGAACCCGCTCCCGGCGGCCTGCCGTAGAAGGAGACCTGCGCGGCGGCACCCACGCTGAGACGGACGTCCTCGACCATCTGTCCGGTGTTGAGCTCCACGACGAGCACCTTGCCGGCCCGTGCCGCGGCCTGCGCCAGGGCCTGCTCGGGGAACGGGAACAGGGTGACCGGGCGGAACAGCCCCACCTTCATCCCTTCGGCGCGCGCCATGGTCACCGCGGTGTGGGCGATCCGGGAAACGGAGCCGAAACCGGCGACGATGAGGCGGGCGTCGGCAGTCTCGTATTCCTCGGAGATGCACTCCTTCTCCTTCATCACCTGGTACTTGGCGTGCAGGTGCCAGTTGTGCGCCTCGAGCTCGCCGTCACCCAGGAACAGGGACTTGACCACACGCTGCTCGGCACCGCTCTTGCCGCGCACCGCCCACCCCTTGGCCGGCAGTTCGCGCACCGGACGCGGGTTGGGGATGAGCGCCTCCTTCATCTGGCCGATGACGGAATCTCCCAGCAGCATGACCGGGGTGCGGTACAGGTCGGCCAGGTCGAAGGCGTGCATGGTGAGGTCGTACATCTCCTGCACGGAGTTGGGGGCGAGCACCGGGATGTGATAGCCGCCGTGGCCGCCGCCCTTGACGCACTGGAAGTAGTCCGACTGGGAGGCGTCGATGCCGCCCAGACCCGGGCCGGATCGGGAGATGTTGATGATGACGCCGGGGAGCTCGGCTCCGGCCATATAGGAAATCCCCTCCTGCTTGAGCGAGATGCCGGGGCTCGAGGAGGAGGTCATGGCGCGCGCTCCGGTTGCGGAGGCGCCCAAAAGCATGTTGATCGCCCCTATCTCGCTCTCGGCCTGGATGAACTCGCCGTTCAGGGGGGGGAGTTCACGCGAAAGGTATTCAGGGATGTCGCTTTGCGGGGTGATGGGATATCCGAAGTAGTAGCGGCAGCCCGCCTCTACCGCGCCCATGGCAGCGGCCTCGTTTCCTTTGACAAAAAGCCGTTTAGACAATTGACCCTCCCACGGATCCTGCCGACCGAAGGTGCGGCAGTCAGGTGCAGCACCCGATGCGAACGCGCCACGATCGCTGCGGCGCGGTGACCGGCAACTCAATCAGCAGGCAAAACAGTTATTAAGTGTGATCGGAGATGACTATTTGAAGACAGTGATGGCAACGTCCGGACAGATTTCGGCGCAGAGAGCACACCCGGTGCACTGCTCCAGATCGGGAGCCTCAGCAGGTGCATATCCCTGGATATTGACCTTTTCGCACAGCCTGATCAGCTTCTTTGGGCAAGCAATGGTGCAGATACCGCAACCCTTGCAGCGCATTTCGTCTATTACAATTCTCCCCATGCCTTAAGTCCCCTATTGTCTCGTGGCCTGCTCCGACCATGCAATCAGCGCTGGAAACTAGCAGAAATTTGTGAAGCCAGTCAACTTTTTTGTTTACACATGTGATTTATCACTTGCTTTTAAATCTGTGTATAGTTTAATAATAAGCGTCTCATGTACGCACCTTAAAAATCTAAAAGGAGGAGCGAAACGATGGCATCATCACTGCTCGAATTGACGGCAAGCATAGTCTCTTCACATGCCTCGGTTACAGAGATGTCAGGCGAAGATTTGCTTCTAGAACTGCAGAAGGTGCACGGCGCCCTGCAGAAGCTCGAAGTGGAAACCGGTGAGGGGGTGGAAAGGGTCGAGGGCAAAGGGCCTGCCGTTCCCCTGAAAAAGGCGTTTCAGCCTGATCAGGTGAGCTGCATGCTCTGCGGCAAGAGCGGCATGAAGACCCTCGCACGCCACCTGGCACAGGTGCATGGCATCAAACCCGGCGAGTACCGCAAGCAGTTCGGTATTCCCAGCAACCAGGCCCTGACTGCCAAGAACTTCTCCGAGGCGCGCAGAAGAATGGCACAGGAGAAGGGACTTGCAGACAACCTGGCCAAGGCGCGCGCCGTGCGGGCGGCGAAGCTGGCTGCCAAAGGCGGTGCCGAAAAAAAGCCCGCGAAGACGCCGCGTGTGCCGAAACAGAAACAGCAGATGAGCGCGTAGCACAACATGTGATGATGTCTGCCTGCTTCCAGTGGGACGGCTCGGGGTTTCCTGAGCCACAGGACGATTCCGGCGGGAGCAGCCCACCCTCGGCCTGAGTCCCCCCCGTGCGTGCAGTTTTGAATATATCCGGTATCGAAAAAGCCGCCCCAAGGCGGCTTTTCTTCTGTCTGATTACCGGCTCGAGCGAAAGCTCACCGGCGCGGAGCGGTCTTTCTCCTTGCCACTATGCCAGTCTTGCGGGGGCCACGACCGGTGCCGCTGGGGACCGTCTTCCTCCTGAGCTTGGCCACCTCTTCGGCAGTGAGGTGCCTGAAGTCCCCCGGTTTCATGTCGCCGATCTCGAGGAAGTCGTAACGCGACCTCTTCAGACGCACCACGTTCAACCCCACCGCCTCGCACATGCGCCGCACCTGGCGGTAGCGTCCCTCGTGGATGGTGATCGATATCCAGGAGTTGTTCTCGCTTTCGCTCACGGGGAGCACCTTGGCCGGCGCGGTCATGCCATCCTCCAGCTTGACACCTTCGGCCAGTTTGCGGATCTGCTCAGCCGACACCTGCCCGCTCACCCGGACCAGATACCCCTTGTCCACCTCGTGGCTCGGGTGCATCAGCATGTTGGCGAATGCGCCGTCGTTGGTCAAAAGCAGCAACCCCTCGGTATTGTAGTCCAGCCGCCCCACCGGATACACGCGTTCCCTGATCCCCTTCAGCAGTTCTGTGACGATGGGACGCCCCTCGGGATCCTTCATCGTGGTCATGTAGCCCACCGGCTTGTAAAGGAGCAGATAGAGCCGCTTCTCGGTGACCGTGATCGGTTTGCCGTCCACGGTGATGGCGTCGTTGTCGGGATCGGCCTTGGTTCCCAGTTCCGTGACCACCACGCCGTTCACGGCCACCCGTCCCGCCGCGATGATCGTTTCAGACTCGCGCCGTGAGGCGATTCCAGCCTGCGAAAGTATCTTTTGCAAACGCTCCTGCATCTAGTCTCCTTACCCGGATCCACCGGTATTGTGAACGAAGTTACTCATAACATGGTGCTGTGGCAACCGCAAGCTTTAACCCCACCCCGGACTCTCACGACCAATCCGTCCCGCCCGTTTATGGTTATAGATTTTTAATCATACTTTGATACCCTTTCGTGGTTCGAGATCGGACACCCTGCACCGCAACGCCACGGTTACCTCTCACAAAGGAGAATCCTGCACATGACCAATCCCTACCGAAGAAACGGCCAGCAGTACCTCTACTTCTCCCAGAAAACAGGGGACAGCATCTGCGTGATGGACATCGGCAAAGAAAAGCCGAAGCTGGTGGAAACCATCAAGGTCGGCATGCAGCCTGAACAGCTGGCGACCAACAGGAGCAAGACGCGGCTGTATGCCATCAACAGAGGGTCGGACAGTATCACCATCATAGACACAACCACCGCTCCCATGGAGGTCATTGCCACTGTGTCGCTGGGGGCGGAGCCCTATGCCATATCGATCGATCCGGAACAGACCAGGGCCTTCGTGAGCTGCGGCCCCATGGACGACGGCAGCATCAAGATCATCGACCTTACCGTCACGCCGCCGGTGCTGCAAAGTTCCACACCCGTACGCGGCATCCTGTTTTGTGGCATGGCAGTGTCGCCCGACGGCAAACGCCTCTTTGTCACCGGCGGTCCCAAGGATGACACCATCAACGACAGCCTCTCCGTCTATGACATCACCGCCAGCGCACCGGTACTGATAGCCGCCGTCGCCGGGCAGAACGAGAGCCCCGAATTCGTCTATGTCAATCCGACCGGCTCCTTTGCCATCTCAAGCTTCAGACAGGGTGGGATCAACGTCTTCGATGCGGCCGCCACCCCACCGGTGCTGTTGTCGACGGTAGGCAGCGGCGAGGTGAACGGCGCGGCGCTCAGCCCCGACGGAGATCTGCTCCTCATGGGCTATGCCGAACCCGCCGGCGGGCTGGGAAACTACGCTGTTTATGACGTCTCAACCATTCCGCTTGGCACCGCCCTCTTCTTCACCAATGCCTATGCGCCCGGCCCGATGACCTTCAGCGCGGACGGCACCAAGTTGTACATGGTGAGCGCAAACGAGTTGGTGACCTTCGACATGACCATGCACCCGCCGGAAGTGGCAAGCCATGTCACTGTCACCGGCCCGGCCGGAGGGGTCACCATTTAGCTACAGCGCCATTCTGGTTATTGCCTTGTTTCCGGCAACCTGATAAAAAGGTGGGCCGCCATCGGCAGCAGTAATGCCAGGAAACAAGGAGTCGAAACAGATGGATATCAGACAGGCAACACTCAAAAGAAACAAAACCATTGCCGGCGCCCTGCTTGTGGGCGCCGCCTTGCTTTTCATCGTGGCACGATTGAACCACGGCGCCGGGGCCTGGGGCTGGGTCGCCGCCTTCGCCGAGGCCGCCATGGTAGGCGCTCTCGCTGACTGGTTCGCGGTCGTGGCCCTGTTTCGGCACCCGCTGGGGCTCCCCATCCCGCACACGGCCATCGTCGCGGAGAAAAAGGAGAGTATCGCCGACAACATGGGGCGCTTCATCCAGGAGAAGTTCCTCGCCACCGAGGTCCTGGTGGAGCGGATGCGGCAATTCGATCCGGCCCGGCACCTGTGCAACTACCTTATTAGCCGTGACAACGCCGAGGGGCTGGCAAAGGGCATCACCCGGGTCATCTCGGAGTCGATCGAGTTCCTGGAGGACGAGCGGGTCGGCAAGGTGGTGAGCGCGGCTTTGGGCGAGCGGATCGACAGGTTCGACGCGGCCGCCTCGGCGGCAAACGTCCTGGAGAGTCTGAGGAAGGAGAGCAGGCACCAGGTGGTGCTCGACGAACTGCTCAGACGCCTGGGAGGATGGCTGGCGACCCCGGAATCGCAGGAGAAGGTGGCGGTTGCCCTGGACAACTGGGTGGATGCCGAGTACCCGCTTTTGAGCAAGTTCATTCCGAACCGTCCCCAGTTCTCCCGTAACGCCGGGGAGAAGATCGTCAGGAAGGTGAGCGGTTTCCTGGAGGCGGTCAACGCTGACCCGACTCACGAACTGCGCCACGAATTCGACCGGGCGGTGAGTGACTTCATCGTGAAGCTGAAGCACGACGAGGTGATGCGGGCCAAGGTGGCCGAACTGAAGCAGGAACTGGTCAACAACCAGCAGCTCTCCCACTATGCCAAGGGCCTGGTCACCGACCTGAAGGATTGGATGGTGCAGGACCTGGCCCGCGAGCACTCGAACATCCAGAAAAAGGTTGCCGACGCGGCCGTGGCGCTGGGGAACACCCTGTCCCGGAGCGGCGAGTTGACCGATTCCATCAACGAGCACCTGGAGGGCGTGGTGAGAAGGTACGCCGGCGATCTGAGAAGCGGCCTGGCCAGACACATCGCCGGGACGGTCAAAGAGTGGGAGAACGAGGAATTCATCGACGAGATCGAGCTCAGCATAGGGTCCGATCTTCAGTTCATCAGGATGAACGGGACGCTCGTCGGCGGTATGATCGGCATCCTGCTGCACGCGGCGTCGCTTGTCTTAGGTTAACCCCCCTCCCCCTTCCCACATCACCGCCAAAGAGTTCTGCGCCGGAAGCCCAGCATCGGCACAACGGACATAAAAAGGGGGCATGGCTATCGCAGCCATGCCCCCCCAATCACTCCATTACACCATTAACTCATCATTTCATTACTCTTTGCAGTTCCCCCTAGGGCACCGGGATGCTCACGTTATACGGAGCCAGGATCGCGGAGGAAACGTTCCCGAAGGCAGGGTCGGGAGCGCCGAAAGACCACATTTTCAGGGTCTCATTCTTGGTGGGATCAAGCATGTACGGTTTCAGAGTGAACACGCCTTTGAAGTACATCCTCTCGCCGGGGCCGGTAACGGTCCATGCGGTCGCAGTCTGGAGGCCCTTGTAGGAGTAGGCGCTGGTCTGGTTGGTGAAAATGAGGGCAGGCGAGGATTTCGGCTGCGGCATGTACCATGCGCTCTGCAGCGGGGTGGCCGTGCGACCCAACGCAGTGGAGAGGTTGGCGAGCACGGTGACCGCTTTCCCTTGCAGCACGGTTGCGGGGACGACCAGTTTGGCCTCGACAGGCTGCAAGACCAGGGTGACGTTGTTGCCGGTCGGGTCTGCGCTGACAACGGAAACGGCCTTCGCTACGGCATACTCGACGGGGACTTTGGAGGTGGCGGAGAGCTCGTTGTAGGTAAGTGCTTCGACGAGGTAGCCGGTGGCCAGAGGAAGCGCGAAGCTGAAGGTTGCCCCCGGTACTGCCGCTACATCCTGCATAGCCTTGAAGGGAGCGCCGTTCAGTCTGAGGTTCGGGTTGGTGATGATGACACGCACACGGTTGTGGTCCAGTATGGTAGTAACGCCACCACTGGTTTTAGCAGCGCCCTGCTGACCCGCGAAGGTGATGGACAGTGCACCGGTGGGGGTCGAGCTGTTCACATCGGTGGTCGATGAGCCACCGCCGCCACATGCTGCGAGAAACAAGGTCACGATCAACAACAAAATCTTCTTCATAGACATACCTCCCTTTTGATTGCGCCAGAACTGGCGATTAAAATGATGCCCGTAGCTACGTCTGTCTCTGATCCTGCGACAGAGTACATCTCCGGCTCGCCAGTTCCGCTGGATGCATATCTGGAGAGATCGGTTTGTTTACGCTAGCAGATTGTGTGCCGATCCTCACTATCCCGAAATAATTAAGAAAAGCTTTTTACGCCGAAAACCAATCATGTCATTTCGCGGCGACCTCCGCCTTATCACAGTCAAGTGCTTCATTTTAATGAGGTTTTTACTCGTGAGCTTTTGGTGTTGAAAGACCACAAAAAAAGGCGCACCCAAACATGGGATGCGCCTAATGAGACAATATTCGAGGCTACTTACTCGGTGAAGCGGCTCATCTTCCTGAACTTCTGGTAGCGCTGCTCGATCAGTTCGTCAGCTGCGATCCCCTTCAGCTCCTTCAGGTTCCTGGAAAGAGCCTCGTGCAGATTTTTGGCCATCGCCTCGTGATCACGGTGCGCGCCGCCTGCAGGCTCGGGGACGATCTCGTCGATGACGTCGAGATCCTTGATGTCCTTGGCGGTGAGCTTCAGAGCCTCGGCGGCCTGGGCTCCCTTGGTACCGTCGGACCACAGAATCGCGGCGCATCCTTCCGGCGAGATGACGGCATAAACGGAGTGCTGCAGCATTAGGACCCGGTCGCCCACGGCGATGGCAAGTGCGCCGCCGGAGCCCCCTTCGCCGGTAATGACGACGATGATGGGTACGGTGAGACGGGACATCTCCCTCAAGTTGCGGGCAATGGCCTCGGCCTGACCGCGCTCCTCGGCGCCGATGCCGGGGAAAGCGCCCGGGGTGTCCACGAAGGTGATGATGGGAAGCTTGAAGCGCTCGGCCATCTCCATCAGGCGCAGCGCCTTGCGGTACCCTTCCGGGTTGGGCATGCCGAAGTTGCGGAACACCTTCTCCTTGGTGTCGCGCCCCTTCTGGTGGCCGATCACCATGACCGGCTCGCCGTCCAGCCTGGCCAGGCCGCCCACGATGGCATGGTCGTCGCCGAAGTTGCGGTCGCCGTGCAGTTCGACGAACTCGGTGAAGATGAGGCTTAAGTAGTCAAGGGTGAAAGGACGGTTGATATGGCGGGCCACCTGGGCCGTCTGCCAGCGGGAAAGATTGGCGAACATGTCTTCACGCATCTTCTCGGCTTTCTCCTCAAGTTTGGCGACCTCTACAGAGAGATCGACCCCCTCAGTGGAAAATGCCAGCAGTTCCTGGATTTTCTTGTCCAGTTCCGCCAGCGGCTTCTCAAAGTCCAGATAGCTTTGCTGCAGTGCCATATATCTCTATCTCCTTGGTTTCAAATAAAAATAACCGCATTCGTCCTGAGGCTACTCGAAGGACACGGCATTATAGCCGAAGAGGTTACTCACTTCCACTGTTAATTCTTCGCTGGCGGCCACTTTGTATACATCGGAAAGGCGGATGGTGACTCGCGAACTGTTTTCTATGTCAAGGTGCAGGAAGCTGCGACAGATCCC
Source organism: Geomonas oryzisoli (assembly GCF_018986915.1). Lineage (NCBI taxonomy): Bacteria > Pseudomonadati > Thermodesulfobacteriota > Desulfuromonadia > Geobacterales > Geobacteraceae > Geomonas > Geomonas oryzisoli. The sequence continues at coordinate 1,154,512 of NZ_CP076723.1, read as the reverse complement.
CTGGTAGCGGGAGATGATGTCTTTGAGTGTCTTCAGCTTCCCGGGATCGGCCTCTTTTGCGTCTATGGTGAAGTTCACCCTGCGCGTCTCCCGCTCCACCAGATCACGCAACAGGACGATGTCGCTGGCCATGATCTTGGCCCCTTTCTCGCCATGCTCGACCGTACCGGTGATGTGCACCGGATCGTCGCCTTTGAGAAACTCGGAGCAGCGCGCGTAGACATCGGAGAAGACCACCACCTCCAGCGAGCCGACCAGGTCCTCGAGGGTAACGAAGCCCATCCGGTCACCCTTCTTGGTCATGATCTCCTTGAGGCTTGCCGGGACGCCGCAGATCTTCACCTCGCTCTTGTCCTTCGCCTCGTTGATGGAGGAACAGTCCACGTTGGAGAAGCGGCGCATGTCGGCCACGTAGCGGTCCAGGGGGTGGCCGGTGATGAAGAAGCCGATAGCCTCCTTCTCGCAGCCAAGGCGATACTTCTCGTCCCACTCCGGGATATCGGGGAGCCGGTTGCCGCCGCCGTTGGAGCCGCGCTGGATCTCGGCCATGCCGAAGAGCGACACCTGGGCGCTCTCGCGCTCCTGCTGCACGCGCTGCCCTTGCGCGGCGGCGTCTTCCAGTACGGCCATGAGCTGGGCGCGTTTCGCCTTGGTGCAGTCGAAGGCACCGCTTTTTATGAGCGCTTCGATGACCCTCTTGTTGCAGCGGCGCAGGTCGACCCGCTCGCAGAAGTCGAAGATGTCCTTGAAGGGCTCATCGCCGCGGGCCTCCAGGATCGCCTCGATGGCCCCCTCGCCCACGTTCTTGACGGCGCCCAAGCCGAAGCGCATGGCGGTATCAAGCACGCGGAAAGAGCGCAGCGACTCGTTGATGTCAGGCGGGAGCACCTCGATCCCCATCTCGCGGCAGTCGCCGATGCTCTTGATCACCTTGTCGGTGTTGCTCATGTCCTCGGTGAGGAGGGCGGCCATGAACTCCACCGGGTAGTGGGCCTTGAGGTATGCGGTCTGGTAGGCGACCAGGGCATAGGCGGCGGAGTGCGACTTGTTGAAGCCGTACTCGGCGAACTTCGCCATGAGGTCGAAGATGGCGGCGCACTTCTTGGAATCGAGCCCCAGCTTCTCGGAGCCTTCCATGAACTTCAGGCGTTCCTTCGCCATCTGTTCGGCGTCTTTCTTACCCATGGCGCGGCGCAAGAGGTCGGCGCCGCCGAGCGAGTAACCTGCCAGGGAACGGGAGATCTGCATGACCTGTTCCTGGTAGACGATGACGCCGTAGGTGTCCTTGAGGACCGGCTCCAACTGCGGCAGGTCGTAGACGGTCTGCTTGCGGCCGTGCTTTCTCTCGATGAAGTCGTCCACCATGCCGGAGCCGAGCGGGCCCGGACGGTAGAGGGCGCAGACCGCGATGATGTCCTCGAAGCAGGAGGGCTTCAGCTTGACCAGGAGCTCCTTCATGCCGCTGGACTCGAGCTGGAACACGCCGGTGGTGTTGCCGGCCTGCAGCAGCTTGTAGGTTTCGGGATCGTCGTCCGTCAACAGGGTGATGTCGAAGTTGGGATCCTTGCCGTTACGGATGTGCTTGCAGGCGTTGTCGATGACGGTGAGGTTCTTGAGGCCGAGGAAGTCGAACTTCACCAGGCCGACCTTCTCCACGTACTTCATCGAGTACTGGGTGGTCAGCGAGCCGGTCTTCTGGTCCTTGTAGACCGGGCAGAAGTCTTCCATCTGCCGGGGCGCAACGACGAGGCCCGCCGCGTGGGTGGAGATGTGACGGGCAAGCCCCTCCAGGCGCAGCGCGACGGTCATGACCTCGTTCACCTTCGCGTCGGCCGCCATCAACTCCTTGAGTTTGGGCTCCTGCTCGATGGCCTTGTCCAAGGTGATGCCCAAAACCTCGGGAACCAGCTTGGCGATCTTATCCACGTCAGCGAAGGTGAGGTCGAGGGCGCGCCCGACGTCACGGATGACGCCGCGGGCCGCCATGGTACCGAAGGCGGCGATCTGGCAGACCTTCTCCCTGCCGTAGCGCTCGACCATGTACTGGATCACCTCTTCGCGGCGGTCCTGGCAGAAGTCGACGTCGATATCCGGCATGGAGATACGTTCGGGGTTGAGGAATCGCTCGAACAGCAGGTTGTAGGGCATCGGGTCGATGTCGGTGATCCTGATGCAGAAGGCGACCAGCGAACCGGCCGCCGAGCCCCTGCCCGGCCCGACCGGAATGCCGTGGTCCTTGGCCCAGTTGATGAAGTCCGCAACGATGAGGAAGTAGCCCGGGAACCCCATGTGCCTGATGCAGTCCAGCTCGATGCGCAGGCGGTCGTGGTAGGCCTGCTCCTGTTCCGGGGTCAGGTCCGGGTACTTGATCTTGATCTTCTCGAGGCGCAGCTTGAGTCCTTGGATGGACTCGCGCTCCAGCTGGTCATCGAGGGTTTCGCCCGGCGGCGCCTCATAGGCCGGGAAGTGATAGGTCTTGAAATCGAACTCGTAATGGCAGCGTTCGGCGATCTTGACCGTGTTTTCCAGCGCCTCGGGGCAATAGTGGAAGTCCCGTGCCATCTCCTCCGGGCTCTTCACGTAGAAGGCCTCAGTGGTGAAGCGCATCCGGCTCGGGTCGCTCATGGTCTTGCCGGTCTGGATGCAGAGCAGGATCTCGTGCGCCTTGGCGTCTTCCTTGTTGAGGTAGTGACAGTCGTTGGTGGCGACCAGCGGCAGGTTGAGCTCGCGCGCGATCTCCATCACCCGCCTGTTGGCGATGGTCTGCTCTGGGATCCCGTTCTCCTGGATCTCGAGATAGTAGCTCCCCGGGAACATGTCGGCGTACCAGATGGCGGCAGCCTTGGCCTCCTCCATCTTGTTCCTGCCCGCGAGGTAGGCGATCTCTCCCTGGAGACAGGCGGAGAGGCAGATAAGACCTTCCCTGTGCTTCTCCAGCAGTTCTTTGTCGATGCGGGGGCGACGGTAGAAGCCGTCCTTGTAGCCGGCAGAGCTGAGGTAGCAGAGGTTCTTGAAACCGGTCATGTTCTCGGCCAGCAGGATGAGGTGGTAGCTGGTGACCGGGTCAGCGGCGGTGGGGGCTTTCTTGTCGAGACGGGAGCCGGGGGCGATATAGACTTCACAGCCGAGGATCGGCTTGACCCCCTTGTCCTGGGCCTTCAGGAAGAACTCGAGGGAGCCGAACATGTTGCCGTGGTCGGTAACCGCCACCGCAGGCATGTGGTATTCCTTGGCCTTCTTGACCAGGTCGCCGATGCGGATGGCGCCGTCCAGCAGGGAGTACTGGGAGTGCAGATGAAGATGTACGAAATTGGCAGGTGAATCCATAAATCCGAGGCCCTAACGAGAAACCGAAACTGATTGAATAGAAAAGACAAAAGGAGCCGTGGCTCAACGGGCTCCAGTTGCTGATGAGCAATAAAAATAAGGGAAGTTTTAGCACTAGGGGGCTGCCGATGTAAAGGCCAAAGTATGACACACCGTTGACAAACCGGAGCTATATACTTTAATATCAAATTATACAAGGTCAAACGGTTTGGCTTTTGTAACGATTCGTGAAACTTAGGCAGGAGGACGCCATGATCACCGTCAGAAGAGCAAACGACAGAGGCCATGCCGATCACGGCTGGCTCAACACCTACCACACCTTTTCCTTCGCCGATTACTACGACCGGCGTTACATGGGATTCAGGGACCTGCGGGTCATCAACGAGGACCGGGTAAAACCCGGAGTGGGCTTCCCCACCCACCCGCACCGCGACATGGAGATCATCTCCTACGTACTGGAAGGCGCGCTCGCGCACCGCGACAGCATGGGGACCGGTTCCGTGATACGCCCCGGCGACGTGCAGCGTATGAGTGCCGGCACCGGCATTACCCACAGCGAGTTCAACGACAGCAAGGTCGACCCGCTCCACTTTTTCCAGATCTGGATCCTGCCCGAGCGGACCGGGATCACCCCGAGCTACGAGCAGAAGTACTTCTCGGACCAGGAGAAGCGTGGCCGCCTGCGCCTGATTGCTTCCCCGGACGGGCATGACGACTCGGTTACCATCCACCAGGACGTGCGGTTATACGCGACACTCCTGGACTCGGGCGAGGAAATCGTGCATCGCCTCCCGGCGGGACAGCATGCCTGGGTGCAGGTAGCGCGGGGCAAACTGCTCGTGAACGGCCATCTTTTGGAGGCAGGAGACGGGGCAGCGGTCAGCAACGAAGACCTGCTGCGCCTGACCGCGAAAGAAGCGGTCGAGGCGCTGGTCTTCGAACTGCCGTAAGCGATTGTGCAGATAAAAAGGGGACAGGCTACTTTACGGTAAAAAGTAGCCTGTCCCCTTTTTGATGTGAGCGGTGACACTCCTCCCTCCGGAGGGGGGAGGTCGGGAGGGGGGAAAGGTTGTAGCTATCGCTCCCCCTCCCTAACCCTCCCCCTCCGGGGGAGGGGACTGTCACTCGATCCTTTGCACGAACCGCTCAGTTTTCGGAACTAAAATTACGCCGTCATTGCTGAACTAATGGCCCCTGCCTTCAGCTCAACTTCGTCCTGGGTGCCGCCGTCCATGTTCTTCAAGGGGGCGGTGCCACGGGAGATCTCGTCGCCGCCGATGATGAGCGTGAACCGAGAGTTGAATTTGTCGGCACGGCGCATCTGGCTCTTCAGGCTCTTCCCTTCGTAGTCGATCTCCACGGCAAGACCCAGACGCTGCAGGGCGCTCATGAGGCGGAAGGCTTCGGCATGAGCCTCGTCACCAAGGGCGGCGATGAAGAGATCCGGGCGACGGGAGAAATCCTTCTCGGCCAAAAGCAGCGCGACACGCTCGACCCCCATGGCGAAACCAATACCCGGGATCTGCGGACCGCCGATGGACGAGATAAGTCCGTCGTAACGGCCACCGGCGGCGACGGCGCTCTGCGCGCCCAGCATGGTGGTCACCATCTCGAAGGTGGTCCTGGTGTAGTAGTCGAGGCCGCGCACCATCCTCTGGTTGATGCTATACGGAGTACCGACCAACTCCAGGTATTTCCTGGTCTTGTCGAAGTGGTCGCCGCACTCGGCGCAGAGGTGATCCAGCATGGAAGGAGCGCCCTGGGTCGCTTCCTGGCAGCCCGCGGACTTGCAGTCCAGCGCGCGCAGCGGATTGGTCTCGTAGCGGCGCTTGCAGTCGTCACAGAGTTGGTCGATGCGGTCCAGCAGGAACTTCTTCAGCGCCTCGCGATACGCGGGACGGCAGCAGGGGCACCCCAGCGAGTTGATCTGCAGCGAAGGCTCGGTGAGCCCCAGTTCCTGGAAGAAATGGGTCAGCATGGTGAGCACTTGGGCATCAACCGTGGGAGCGGCAACGCCGGTGATCTCGGCGCCGATCTGGTGGAACTGGCGGTAACGCCCCTTCTGCGGGCGCTCGTAGCGGAACATCGGTCCCATGTAGTACAGGCGCGCCACCGGGTCCAGGGCGTGCATCTTGTGCTCGACGTAGGCGCGCATCACCGACGCGGTACCCTCCGGGCGCATGGTCACCTTGTTGCCGCCCTTGTCCTCGAAGGAGTACATCTCCTTCTCCACGATGTCGGTGGCGTCACCGATGGAGCGGCAGAACAGCTCGGTCTTCTCCAGGATCGGGATCCTGATCTCGGAAAGCCCGTAAAGCTCGAAAACCCGGCGTGCCGTGGCCTCGATGTGCTGCCACTTCTCGACCTCGCCCGGGAGAATGTCGTTGAAACCTTTGATACCGGTGATTGCCACGGTTAATCCCTCTCTTCGCTTGCGAAATGAAATGTGCCTACGAACAGACCTGAAAATTTAACGCAAAGACGCAAAGCCGCTAAGGCGCCAAGAAAATCGGAAGCCGGATAAAACCAGAATCCTTAAGATTCTCGGTTCACCTTTGCGGCTTCGCGCCTTGGCGCCTTTGCGTTAAGGCCTTAAAAACAAAAAAACCGGCTCGGCAGCCGTGCCCGGTCCGGTGCGACGTCCCTTTGTCCTGCCCCAGCTACCTCACGGCGGCGTGGTCAGCCTTTCCGCATGGAAAGCCCGGTTCTTGCCGGCGCTCTTGCCGCGGTACATGGCCTGGTCCGCCATCTCCAGCAGTTCCGCCTTCGTGGTGGCGTCATCGGGAGCACACGCATAGCCGAGGCTTACGGTGAGCTTGATGGCCAGACCATCCGCCTTGGAGAAGGTATGGGCCTCGATGGTCTTCCGGATACGCTCGGCTACGATAGCGGCCCCGTCCATACCGGTCTCGACCAGCACGATGGTGTACTCGTCGCCGCCGTAGCGGATCACCGAATCCACGTCACGCACGCTTTTCCTGACCAGAGAGCCGACCTCGCGCAGCACGCGGCTGCCGATCAGGTGCCCGAAGTTGTCGTTCACGGACTTGAACAGGTCGATGTCGAGGAACAGGATGCCGAGGTTGGAGCCGTAGCGCTCGCAGCGCTTCAGTTCCCGCTCCAGCACGACGTCGAGGTAGCGGTAGTTGTACAGGCCGGTCAACTCATCTATGTAGAGGAGATCTTTTGCGATGTTGTAACGTGCTGCATTGTCCAGAGCTAGAGATCCTTGATCGAGCAGGAATGAGATGTGTTTGCGATTGACGTCCCTGGGCAACAGGACTCCCGGGTCGTTGAACAGGATGATCACCCCCTGCAGCTCCGCCTTCTGCCGCAGATATACGCACATGGCCTCGGTGACTCCGTTGCCGTAATCGGCGCCCTCCGGGAGGAAGTTCCTCAGGAGCAGCAGATTCGAGCTGCCGTCATCCCGAAGATCGCATTCGCTGATCACCGCCTGTCCCAGCAGGTGCGCGTTCAACTCCTCGATCCCCTTCAGTTCGCGCAGCATCAGCTGTCCGTTGTCGGTGAAATATCCCAGGGCCCGGGTGGCGCCTACTTCTTTTACGACGGCATCCGTGAGCATCGAGTAGATGCGATCCAGCTCAAGGCAGTTGGCGATGTTCTGGCTCACCTGGAACAGGTTGACCAGCCCCTTCAGTTCGAGGTTCTCGTCAAGAAGCCTGCGCTGTTCCATGCAGTGCGCGACGATGTGGCGGAACTCATCCTGGTTGATGGGCTTGATGAGATAGTCGGTGGCGCCATTTTTAAGGGCGTATATGGCGGTTTCTACGTTTGCATGCCCGGTGACCATAATCACCGCGGTTGCCGGATCCAGCCTCTTCACCTCCGACAGGATATCGAGGCCCGACACGTCGCGCATCACCAGGTCGGTGACGACCAGGTGGTACCCTCCCCTACCGATCATTTCCAGCGCCTCTTCTCCGGAGGCAGCCACTTCGACGCTATAGCCGTCTTCCTTGAGCAGGTCTGTATAGACCTCTCGGAAAAAGCTGTCGTCTTCGACTAAAAGAATCCTCTCCATACTACGGATCTCCTGGATTGTCGGGTTATACGCGGGACAATGCGAGCATAAACTAGCAGATAGCAGTCTGGAGTGTCAATTAAAATGCCCCCAAGGACTCGATAATATAACAACACCATCCGCTTTGCAGTCCGCCACGATGGTACCTTCGAGGTCGGTTCGGTAGATCCTGGCCCCCTGCCGTTGCAATCTGTAAAGGGTTGCCATGGCAGGGAGATGGAAGACATTTCGGTAGCCTGCAGAGATGACTGCCGCCACCGGCTGCACCGCTACCAGGAACGGCTCGCAGGAAGAGTACTTGCTGCCATGATGCGCCACCTTTAACAGACTGCAGGGATGCCAAGCTCTCCGCTCAAGAAGCTCCTGCTCTTCTCTCATGCCAATGTCACCAGTGAATAGAACCGATGCCCTACCGTAACTCAGGCTGAAGGCCAGTGATGTGGCATTCGCGTCCGACTGCAGCTCGCTTCCGGCAACCGGCCACAACGGCTGCAGTTGCACGCCCCCGACCTGCAGACGAGGCTGCTCCGCCCTAAGCTCCCGCACCGGGATACCGCGCGCGGCGAGCACCCATTTCAGCTGCTGGACCTCCGGTGACGCCAGGGTGAGCGGGTGGGCCAGGAATTGACCTACCTCGTAGTTCGCGGCCAGGTACAGCACGCCCTGCAGATGGTCCGGATGACTGTGTGACAGCACCAGGTAATCGATGCGCCGCACCGAGAGGGCCCGCAAGGCAGGCACCAGCAGGCGTGATCCCACCCGGGTGTCGGCGTCGGTCGCATTGCCGCCACCATCAACGAGCATCCACTTTCCATCCGGCAGATGAGCCAGTGCAGCGTCCCCTTGCCCCACACTCAGAAAGTACAGCCGCAAAAGTCCATCCGTTGCTTGTGCCGCCGGTACGGCGCGAAGCGCGAGGGTGACCAGCAGCGGGATCGCGAATGCTGCACGATGCTGCCTGGTCTTTAGGAAGGTAATCGCGCAAAGGACCAGGCATGCCAGCAGGAGGTCAAAGCGATCCGGGATGTAACCGGTAAGCACCGGTGCGCGCGCCAACTGCTCCACGACTCGGTCCGACCAGCGCACCAAGGCGGCGGCAACGTGCAGCAACAAAGCCGCAGGTGCCTCCCAAAGACAGCCAAGCACCAGGCCGCTGAAACCGACGGCCACAGCACCGTAGCCCATGAGCGGCACCACCAGGAGATTGGCGATCAGCCCCACCAGCGACACACGCTGGAAGTAGTAGGCGACATGGACCGAAGTCGCCAGTATCGCTGCCACTGAAGCGATCAGCAACAGCAGCACCCATCGTACCATCCGGCGTCCCTTGTGTTGCGGGGGCGGCAGGGTCGGCGTCAGTACGGACAGCCCCCAGATGGCCAGGAAAGAAAGTTGAAAGGAGACGTCGAAGACGGTTTGCGGCGCGGCGAACAGGATAGCGCAGGCGGCCAGCATGATCGTGTGGATAGGGTCCACTTCGCGCTTCATTTGCAGCGCCGCCACGACGACGCAGATCATCAGCACGCTGCGCAGCGTTGCGGGAGCCTGGCCGGAAAGGAACAGGTAGAACACCACCATCGGCAGGGACGCCAGCATGACCAGCGGCTTCAACTTGAGATGCAGGGCAAGCCACTCGGACCGCCGGGCGAGGAAATAGAGGAATTGGCACAGAGACAGGAACACGATGCCGACATGGAAACCGGAAATGGAGAGGATATGATTCACCCCGCTGCGGGCGAAAGCGTCCTGTAACTGCTCCGGCACGTCCCACCTGTCCCCAAGGAGCAGTGCCTTCAGGACTCCCCCTTCCCGCCCCGGCTCGATCCTGGTGATGAAATTCCCCAACCTTGCCGCCAGCAGATCGATGTCGTGCAGCCGGCCCGCACCTGCCCGCAGCAGCACCAGGTCCTCTGCCGCCAGCACGAAGCCGGTGACGTGTACCTGCTGGTAAGCCAACCTGCGCACCGAATCGAGTTCGCCAGGCAGCCCCAGGTTGTGCGGCATCCTGATCCGGGAAATAAACCGTATCCTGTCCCCGGTGCTGAGCTCGGGCCGCCCTTCCTTCACGTAGACCAGTAGCCGCCCCGACACCCGCTGTTCCTGGCCGTCGACGCTTACCCCTGCCACCCGCAGATAAACCCTGCTCCCTCCGGTGGATGTCGGCTCGGGTCTGCAATCCAGCGTCCCCTCGATCGCCACAGGCCGGTCCGATGCAAACCGCTCCAGACCTGGCTGCGGTCTGAGGAACGGCTGCAACGACAGTTGCCCCCACACGAAAAAGAGCAGGGCCAAAAGGATCAAAAAGGGGTATCGGGAGCGGAAGAAGGAGGCGGCCAGAGTCATGCCGAGAAGGGTGGCGAGGCACCAGGTGGGTGGGAAGGTATTGAGCAGGTCAGTGGTCGCCAGGCCTGCGATCAGCGCGGCAAGAGGCACCAGCAGAGGTCTTTCCAGAGGTCACCTCCCCGCTTCCGGGTGTGAGCGCCATCACCAAAACGATTAAAAACAACACACGTTATAGCAGACGGCAAGGGTTGTACAACGGCGTCTGTGCATTCCCCTACTGCTGTTCAGACTTCGCAACGCACCCAAGCCACCGGAATTACAGCAGAAACCAAAGAACGAACAGCTGGATTGTGCAGGTTTAGCACAGACAAGGCTTCGCCGAGCATGCCGGGAGAGCCTACACCCTTCAACAATTTGACATGCAATATCAAGCATTTACACATGCGACATCATCTTGGCCTCTTTTGGTACGCCAGTTGTAAAAGAAAGGGAAAACGGCACAACATCCGGGAGGACATCATGGCATACAGAGATCGCAGCACCAATGAAAGGTCTGGCTCTTACGCTTATACCATCATGGAAGTACGCCTGAGGAAGAAGGGGGCGCCGGAAGGGACCAAGGACGACCTGCGCTACATGTCCGTGGATAGCCACTGGGACACCCTGCGCTTCGTGCAGGACAACATGGATCAGTGCGTGGGGAACGTGGTGCGGCTCAAGCGGACCGAACCGGTACGCCACACCGTGAACGAGAGCGCCGAACTGTTCCAGAAGAACCTCGAACCGCTGGTCTCTTCCCTGGCGGCGACCCATGGGCAGGGTGTCATGGATAAGCTCTCCGCATCGCTGAAGAAGGCTCTCCTGCTGATGGTGATGGAGCGCTACCAGAGCGACCGCGAGCAGGCCTGCCGGGTACTCGGCATATCCCGAGAGAAGCTGGAAAGCGAACTGAGACTCTGCGGCGTATCAAGATAACTGCTAGTAGTACTCCTCGTGATAGGAAGGGATCTCCGCATACCAGCGGGGGTCCCTTTTTGCTTCCACAAGCGCAGCGTCGACGGTATCGATGAGACGCTGCCGGTCCTTTGGATAGCTTCCCGCTAGGCTGAGAAAATTGGAGACGTGGTTGGAGCGCAGGATCGTACCCTGGGGCGCCAGCCGCTCGAGCAGCGCGCGGGTCTCCAGCAGGATCTCCCCGTGGCTCAACGGCTCGATCAGCTTCAGGAAGTCGTCGTTGTGACGCTGGAACATGGTGAGCAGGGAGAAGTATTCCGGCGACAGTGCCGTCACCCACTCCGCGGTGGCGGCAGCATGCTCGGCGCTGCGCTTTCTTCCGGCCAGCCCGAGGATCGCGGTTATGGAGAGCTTCATGCCGGCGGCCATCGCTTTTCGGCACTGCTCCAGCATCTGGTCCGGTTCGAATCCCTTGTCGACCAGGCGCAGCGTTTCGGCATCGCCGCTTTCCAGCCCGTAGTAGAGGATGCGCAGCTTCTTCGCACGCAAGACGGCCAGATCGTTACCGCTCTTGAGGTTTAGACTGTTGGGCGAGGCGTAGGCGCCCACGCGGGTAAGGGAGGGAAAGACATCGTTCAGTTCGTCGAGTATCAGCTCCAGCCCTTCCTGCGGATAGATCAGGGCATCGCCGTCAGCCAGGAACACGCGCCGCACGCCCGAACGGTAGCGCGCCGGGATGGACCGGATCTCACTAAAGATCTCCTCCAGCGAGCGGACCCGGAACTGCTTCATCTTGTACATGCCACAGAATCTGCACCGGTTTTGGGAGCAGCCGATGGTGATCTGGAAGATGAGGCTGCCGGCCTCGGAAGGCGGGCGAAAGAGCGGTTCGTGGTAGTGGAAGAACATGCGGTGATCCCCTGAGCGTGGCCATTTTGGTTCTGCGGCGGGTAATGTAGCTGAGAAACGGCAAAAGAGCAAATCCCCCCCGACTGTGTCATGAGCTGTTGCAGCATTTCCTGCGTGCCATCCTTCAACTGGCGACTGCGCCCCCCAAAAAGCAAATCCCCTCTGTCTCCCCTTCGCAAAGGGGAGGACGTCAGTTCGCGTGCAGTGCTTGATAGGATGCACGAGACGCCCTTTGCTCCCAAATAAATAAAAAAAAGGGGACGATGACATCGTCCCCTTTTCCTTTACTGCAGTAGCGGCCGCTCGTTACTTCAGGCGGTCGGCGTACATCGGGAAACGCTTCATCAGCGCGTTCACCTGGGTCTTCACGGCGGCGAGCTTGGCTTCGTCACCCACGTTGCCCAGAACCTCGGCGATGAAGCCTGCCACCTGCTCCATCTCGGCTTCTTTGAGGCCGTGGCTGGTGGCTGCCGGGGTACCGATACGGATACCGGAGGTGATGAACGGCGAACGGGTGTCGAAGGGGATGCCGTTCTTGTTCACGGTGATGCCGGCGCGGTCGAGCGCTTCCTCGGCAACCTTGCCGGTCAGCTCGGTCTGGGAGAGGTCGACCAGCATCAGGTGGTTGTCGGTGCCGCCGGAGGTGAGCTTGAAGCCGCGGCTCATGAGGCCTGCGGCGAGCGCCTGGGCGTTCTTCACGATCTGCTGCTGGTACTGCTTGAACTCGGGGGTGAGCGCTTCCTTGAACGCGACCGCCTTGGCGGCGATGACGTGCATCAGCGGGCCGCCCTGGATGCCCGGGAAGATGTTGGAGTTCAGGGTCTTGGCCCAGTCCTCGCGGCACATGATCATGCCGCCGCGCGGTCCGCGCAGGGTCTTATGGGTGGTGGTGGTGACGAACTCGGCGTAGGGAACCGGGCTCGGGTGCAGACCGGCGGCAACGAGGCCGGCGATGTGAGCCATGTCCACCATGACCACGGCGCCAACCTTGTCGGCGATGCGACGGAAGGCCTCGAAGTCGATGACGCGCGGGTAGGCGGAGGCGCCCACCACGATCATCTTCGGCTTGTGCTCGACGGCCAGACGCTCGCACTCTTCGTAGTCGATGGTCTGGGTCTCCTGGGAGACGCCGTAGGGAACGATGTTGAAGAGCTTGCCGGAGAAGTTGACCGGGGAGCCGTGGGTCAGGTGACCGCCGTGGGCGAGGTTCATGCCCAGCACGGTGTCGCCCGGCTTCAGCACGGAGAAGTAGACCGCCATGTTGGCCTGGGAACCGGAGTGCGGCTGAACGTTGACATGGTCGGCGCCGAACAGTTCCTTGGCGCGCTCGATGGCCAGGTTCTCGACCTTGTCGACCTCGTGGCAGCCACCGTAGTAACGCTTGCCGGGATACCCCTCGGCGTACTTGTTGGTAAGGACCGATCCCTGCGCCTCGAGCACGGCCTGCGAGACGAAGTTCTCCGAGGCGATCAGTTCGAGGTTGTACTCCTGGCGCTCAGTCTCGTGCCTGATGACTTCTGCCACTGCCGGGTCGAATGTTTCCAGTACTGACATGTCTGACTCTCCTAGTGAAAAAGTGCGTTGAAATGAGAAAACGGGACTCTGGGAGTCCCGTTCTGTGCTTTAGAATCGTTTGTCTTACCAGTGCCGCTGTGCTGATCCGCTCGCTTGTGGGTGGTGCATCATCCCTTGAGCTCGCGCTCCAGTTCGGCGATCTTGTCCAGCCGCTTCTGGTGCCTGCCCGCGGCAAACTCGGTGTCGAGCCAGGCCGCCACCATCTCGCGCGCCTTTTCGGTTTCCAGCACGCGGCCGCCCAGCACCAGGATGTTGGCGTTGTTGTGCTCCTTGGCCATGGTCGCCATGAAGACGTCGGTGGCCAGCGCCGCACGGATGCCGGGGAACTTGTTGGCCACGATGGACATGCCGATGCCGGTGCCGCAGACCAGGATCCCCTTCTCGGCAGTCCCCTCGGAGACGCGGCGGGACACCGCTATCCCGAAATCGGGGTAGTCGACGGAATCGCCGTTGTGGGTACCTAGGTCTTCGCAGGCAAGCCCGCGCTCTTCGAGCAGCATCCTGATCTGGTTCTTCAGCTCGAGGCCACCGTGATCGCTACCAAGGACTATCATGCCTAGACCCTCTTGAAGAGCAGCGACGCGTTGGTGCCGCCGAAGCCGAACGAGTTGCTCATGGCGTACTCGAGCTTCGCCTCGCGTGCCGTGTTGGGCACGTAGTCGAGATCGCACTCGGGATCCGGCTCGTTGTAGTTGATGGTCGGAGGCACTACCGAGTTCTTCATTGCCAGCAGCGAGAAGACGGCCTCGACGCCGCCGGCGGCACCGAGCAGGTGGCCGGTCATCGATTTGGTGGAGGAAACCATCAGCTTATAGGCGTGATCGCCGAAGACGGTCTTGATTGCGGTGGTCTCACCGACGTCCCCGAACGGAGTCGAGGTGCCGTGGGCGTTGATGTAGTCCACCTGCTCCGGGTTGATGCCCGCGGTGCGCAGCGCCATCTTCATGCAGCGCGCCGCACCTTCGCCGCCCGGGGCGGGAGAGGTCAGGTGGTAGGCGTCGCCGGACAGGCCGTAACCCACGACTTCGCCGTAGATCTTGGCGCCGCGCGCCTTGGCCGCCTCGTACTCCTCGAGTACGACGATGCCGGCACCCTCGGAGAGGATGAAGCCGTCCCTGCCCTTGTCGAACGGACGGGATGCGCCAGCCGGGTTGTCGTTGTTGGTCGAGAGGGCCTTCATCACCGCGAAGCCGCCGATACCCAGCGGGGTCACGGTGGATTCGGTGCCGCCTGCGATCATGGCGTCGGCGTCGCCGCGCTGAATCATGTGGTAGGCGTCACCGATGGAATGGGTGCCGGTAGCACAGGCGGAAACGGAAGAGACGTTCGGGCCTTTGGCGCCGTACTTGATGGAGATGTGTCCCGGAGCCAGGTTGATGATCAGCATCGGGATGAAGAACGGGGAGACCTTCTTGTATCCCCCTTCCAGCAGCGCGGAGTGGTAACGCTCGATGGCGGGGAGCCCGCCCAGGCCGGCACCAACCAGGACGCCGACACGCTCGGCGTTCTCCTCGGTGATCTGCAGACCGGAGTCTTCCATGGCGAAATGGGCCGCCGCCAGCGCGTACTGGATGAAGAGATCCATCTTCTTGATCTCTTTCTTGTCGATGAAATCCTCGGCGACGAAGTCCTTAACCTCGCCAGCGATCTTCACCGGCAGGTCGGAGGCATCGAAACGGGTAATGGGAGCGATGCCGGACGTGCCGGACACCAGTGCGTCCCAGTTCTTGCCGTTACCGGTCCCCAGCGGGGAGACCACGCCTACCCCCGTGACAACAACTCTTCTCATACTCTGAACTCTCCTTAGGTACTGTTGACTCATGGCCGCCCGGAGGCGGCATGAAAAAGGGGAAGCATAACTCCCCCCTCTCTACTAGGTGTGATCAGTGATGTAGTCGATTGCGTCCTGTACCGACTGGATCTTCTCGGCGTCCTCGTCGGAGATCTCGATTTCGAACTCCTCTTCAAGGGCCATAACCAGTTCTACGGTATCCAGGGAGTCGGCACCCAGGTCGTCCATGAAGGAGGACTCGTTGGTCACCTGAGCCTCGTCAACACCAAGCTGCTCAGCGACTATCTCTTTAATGCGTTTCTCGATCGAAGCCATTCAATTACCTCCATTTGATTGTAACGTTAGACGTTATTTGATTTGTTGTGCCAAAGACTGCTATTTCATAGCATGAAAAGTAGAATTTGCAAAAGGTATTTTTGGCGCTGAAAGTAAAAACAACGCCGTTAGACGACTCACATGTACATGCCGCCGTTCACCGAAAGAACGTGCCCGGTGACGTATGCCGCGGCGTCGGAAACGAGGAACAGCACCGCCCCCGCTATGTCATCCGCGCTCCCCAGCCTGCCCATGGGGATCTGCTCCTGGAGCGCTTCTCTGGTCTTGTCGGACAGCTCCGAGGTCATGTCGGTCTCGATGAAACCGGGGGTGACCGCGTTGACGGTGACGTTTCTCCGGGCGAGCTCCTTGGCCACCGACTTGGTGAGGCCGATCATGCCCGCCTTGGAGGCACAGTAGTTGGCCTGGCCCGGGTTACCCATCTCACCCACGACGGAGGAGACGTTGACGATCCTGCCGAAGCGCGCCTTGGACATGAGCTTGGCCGCCTCGCGGGTGCAGTTGAAGCACCCCTTCAGGTTGATATCGAGCACCGCGTCCCAGTCCTCTTCCTTCATCCTGAGTAAGAGGCCGTCCTTGGTGATACCGGCGTTGTTGACCAGGATGTCTACCTTGCCGAAGGCATCAACCGACTGCTTGAAGAGGTTCTCCACCTCGGCAGCCACCGAGACGTCGACCTTTACCGCCAGCGCCTTGCCACCCGCAGCGACGATCTCGTCGGCGGTCTTGGCGGCGCCCTGCTCGGTGGTGGCGGTCACCACCACGGCGGCGCCCTGTTGCGCGAGTTTGAGGGCGATGGCCCTGCCGATGCCGCGGGAGGCGCCGGTTACGACTGCTACCTGTCCGTTCAGGCTCATTACGCCACCTCCGTGATTGCTTTTACGCCTGCCGCGTCCTGCACGTTGACGCAGGCAGCTTCCTTGTCGATCCTCTTCACCAGGCCGGCCAGCACCTTGCCCGGGCCGATCTCGACGAAATTGGTGACGCCGGCGGCGACGATGTTCTGGATGATCTGTTCCCAAAGGACCGGCGCGCAGACCTGCTCCACGAGGAGCGGTTTGACGCGGGCGGCGTCGGAGTTGGGCTTCGCCTCGACATTGCTGACCACCGGGGCGGTCAGCGCGTGCACCTGCACGGCTTCGAGCGTCTGGGCCAGCCTGTCCGCGGCCGGTTTCATCAGCGCGCAGTGGAAGGGTGCGGAAACCGGAAGGAGCATCGCCTTCCTGAACCCCTTGGCCTTGGCGATCTCGATGGCGCGGTTCACGGCGCCGGTGTGGCCGGCGACCACGATCTGGCCCGGGGAGTTGAAGTTGGCGGGGGAAACCACCTCGCCCTGCGCAGCCTCCGCGCAGATTTCTTTGAGCACGTCCGCCTCGACGCCGAGGATGGCGGCCATGGCCCCTACCCCGACCGGGACGGCGTCCTGCATGTAGCTGCCGCGGGCCCTGACGGTCCGGAGCGCATCGGCGAAGTCGAGCGCGCCCGCGGCGACCAGTGCCGAGTATTCACCCAGCGAGTGGCCGGCCACGAAGGAGGGAACCAGCGGCGACTCCTCCTTGAGCACCCGGAATGCCGCGACACTGGCGGCCAGGATGGCCGGCTGGGTGTTCGCGGTGAGTTTCAGGTCCTCCTCGGGCCCTTCGAAGCAGAGTTTCGAAAGGGAGAAGCCGAGCGCGTCGTCGGCCTCCTCGAAAGCGACCTTGGCGGTCTTGAAGTTATCCGCCAGATCCTTCCCCATCCCGGCGTGCTGGGAGCCCTGCCCCGGAAAGATGAATGCATAGGATTGCATAGGTAACCTCTTTTCTTTTTTAGTTCAGCGACTGGGCACCTTCCCCCGGAGGGGGGAGGCCGGGTGGGGGGAAGCCGTATCGAGCCGCTAGGCACCCCCTCCCTGTCCCTCCCCCTCCGGGGGCGGGAACGTTAGAGGGGGACTATTTACCAGCGAACGAGTGCTGAGCCCCAGGTGAGGCCGCCGCCGAAGGCGTCGAGCAGCAGCAGGTCGCCTTCTTTCAGGCGCCCGGCGCGCACCGCCTCGTCCAGCGCGATCGGGATCGACGCCGCCGAGGTGTTGCCGTAGCGGTCCAGGTTGACGAAGACGCGCTCGCCGGTGATGCCGAGGCGCTTGCCGACGGAGTCGACGATCCTCTGGTTGGCCTGGTGCGGAATGAACAGGTTGACGTCGGCGGCGGTGAGACCGTTGGCCTCGAGTGCCTCCATGGCGACTTCGCCCATGGAACGGACGGCCAGCTTGAACACCTCGTTCCCCTGCATGGTCAGGTAGACCAGCCCCTCGTCCACGTTCTTGTGGCTGGCGGGGTTGCGGCTGCCGGCGCCCTTCTGGTACAGGATCTCCCAGTAGTTGCCGTCGCTGTGCATGTGGGTGGAGAGGATGCCGTTCTCCCCTTCCTGCGCCTCGAGCACGACCGCGCCGGCGCCGTCACCAAAGAGCAGGCAGGTGTTGCGGTCGTTCCAGTCGACGATGCGCGACAGCACCTCGGCGCCGATCACCAGGGCCTTCTTCACCTGTCCGGAGAGGATGAACTTCTGTGCGGTGGCGAGGGCGTAGATGAAACCGGAGCAGGCGGCGGAGAGGTCGAAGCAGAAGGCGTTGGTGGCCTTGAGGGCCTGCTGGACGATGCAGGCGGTGGCGGGGAACGGGAAGTCCGGGGTGAGCGTGCCCACCACGATCATGTCGATTTCCTCTGCCTTCACTCCGGCTGCGGCCAGCGCCCGCTCGGCGGCGGCGATGGCGAAGGTCGAGGTGTATTCTCCCTCGGCGGCGATGCGGCGTTCCCGGATACCGGTCCTGGTGACGATCCACTCGTCGGTGGTGTCCACCATCTTCTCCAGGTCGAAATTGGTCAGCACTTTCTCCGGCACGGCGGAGCCGGTGCCGGTGATTCTCGGTCTAATCATGAAGCAACCCTTTCTGTGGCGTCCGGGTTCTGGCCGGTACGCTCGCGAGGCTCACCGGGGAAGCTCTCGTTGAGCTTTTCGGCCATGCGGCCGTTGACCCCTTTGAGTGCGTATTCATGGGCAAAGCGGATCGCGTTCTTGATTGCCTTGGTGTTCGAGCCGCCGTGGCAGATCATCCCCACGCCGTTGATCCCAAGCAGAGGCGCGCCGCCGTACTCGGCGTAGTCTACGGTCTTCTTGAAATTGTTGAAAGCCTTGCGGCTCAGGAGGTACCCGATCTGGCACAAGAAGCTGCGCTTGATCTCGGCTTTGAGCATCTTGCCCACGGCCTCGGCCAGCCCCTCGGACAGTTTCAACGCCACGTTGCCGACGAAGCCGTCGCAGACCACGACGTCGACCGAGCCGTTGAAGATGTCCCTGCCTTCCACGTAACCTATGTAGTTGATGGGCTTTTCGCGCAGGAGGGTGCTGGTTTCCCGGGTAAGCTCGTTACCCTTGCTGTCCTCCTCCCCGTTGGAGAGCAGGCCAACCCTGGGTTTATCGACACCCATCACGAACTTGGCGTACACCTCGCCCATGACGGCGAACTGAACCAGGTGGATCGGCTTGCAGTCGACGTTGCCGCCGACATCGAGAACGAGGGTCTTACCGGTAACGGTGGGAAAGAGTTGGGCGATTGCGGCGCGGTCGATTCCCTTCATCCTTTTCAGGACGAACATGCCGGCCGCCATGGTGGCGCCCGAGTTCCCCGCGCTTACCACGGCGACGGCCTCGCCGCCCTTGACCAGCTCGAAGGCGACGCGGATCGAGGAATCCTTCTTCTTGCGCACCGCATCGGAGGCGGAGTCGTGCATGCCCACTACTTCAGAGGCATGCCACACCTCGATGTCCAGCCCCTTGCAGTCGTGGCGGGCCAGCTCGGCTTGCACCTTTTCAACGTCTCCGACCAGAGTTACCGGGATACCGAACTCTCTGGCCGCAGCTACTGCACCTTCTACTTCAACATGAGGGGCGTTGTCGCCCCCCATTACATCGACAGCAACTCTCATATTTCCCCTAGGGAGCGGATTCCGAACAGTCACGGCTTAGGTGAGACGAAATCCTAGAGCTCTTCAGCCTTCAGCACCTGACGCCCCTTGTAGGTGCCGCAGGACGGGCAGACACAATGCGGCAGCTTCGGAGCCTTGCACTGCGGGCAGGTCGAGACGGTGGGAGCGGTGAGGAAATCGTGTGCACGCCTCATGTTCTTGCGCGACTTGGAGGTCTTCTTCTTAGGTACAGCCATGGTGTTCTCCTTTTTACTTTTCTATCTTGATCTTCTTCAGGGCGGCCATCTTCAGATTTATCCCGCCGCGATCGCAGCCGCATTCTCCGGCGTTCAGGTCAGCTCCGCACTCGGGGCACAGCCCGCGGCACGACTCGCTGCATAACGGTTTATAGGGTACTTCCAGCGCGACCTGCTCGGCGATTTCGGGATCCATGTCGATCTCGTCGCCGCTGTAGGTGGCCGAAATCAGTTCCTCGTCGGAAAGCTCGACCTCCTCGTCCAGCTCTTCACCCTTACTCTGTGTATAGAAGATGGTGAAGTCGGAGGAGATCGGGTAATCGTATTCGGCCAGGCAGCGGGAGCAGGTGAGGCGCACCGCGCTCTCCACCTTGCCGGCGGCCCTCACGTGATCGTATTCCCAGATCGCGGTGACCTGGGCGTCGACCGGTGCGGTGAAGACACACTCGCCCGCTTTTTCCATCTCTACCAGTGCCGGGAAGTGTGTTGCAGGCTCCGACTCAGAGAGGTCGAGCTGCTTCTTTTTCACCTTTTCTATCTCTATCTTCAAAGGAAGATCTCCCCTTTTTCAAAGTTTCCCAGTATATAGATGGCGGTTTTTTTGTCAAGGTAAATCTAAAGAGAGCGGCGGGGCCACTGGCAAGGGTTCAGCCTGTGTCAGCACCGCTGCTGTCAGGCTCCGGACTCGCCGCGCACTCTACCAGCCGAGACGGTAATCGACGCTCACACTGCTGTCGGAGTCGGACAACACACCCAGCCGATGGGCCGCGCTTTCCACCAGGTAATCCAGTGCTCGCCCTTTCTTCTTCGCCGGGCGGATCAGCCGCGGTTCACCCTTGATCCCTCCCAGCCGCGCGGCCTCGTCAATCGCGTCCTGCATCGACCCGATGCGGTCCACGAGTTTCAGGGCCAGCGCCTGTTCCCCTGAGAAGATCCTGCCGTCGGCGATGCTCCTGACCTGCGCTTCCGGAAGCCTCCTCCCCTGGGCCACCGCCTTCACGAACTGCCCGTGGGTGGAGTCGATCACCCCCTGCAGCATCGCCTTTTCCTCGTCGGTCATGGGCCGCGCCGGGGAGCCGGTATCCTTGAACTTGCCGGTCTTGATGGTGAAGGCCTTCATGCCGACCTTGTCCATCAGCCCCTCCATGTTGGAGAACTTCATCAAGACACCGATGCTCCCGGTGATGGTGCCGGGGTTGGCGTAGATGAGGGTGGCCGGCGCCGAGACGTAGTAGCCGCCGGAAGCAGCCACGCTCCCCATGGAGACGACGACCTTTTTCGCTTTGGCCAGATCCTTTACCGCCGCGTAGATCTCCTGCGACGGGCCGACGACGCCGCCCGGGGAATCGACCCGGAACACCACGGCTTTCGCGTGCTCGTCCTTCTTCATCTCCCGCAACTGGCGTATGGTCTCCTGTCCGTCGACGATGACCCCTTTGAGTTCAACGATGCCGACGCCGTCTCCTCCGGAGAGGGTGTCGCGGTCGCCGACCAGGGCCGTGACCACGGCGACGCAGGCGCTGAAAAGGAGGAACAGGCCGACAACGAAGGCGGCGATCCACAGTAGCAATTTCTTCATGATTCCTCCGTCTCTTCCATATGCTGACATTGTTACGCACATCTGTGATCTCGTTCCCAAGGTCCACCTTGGGAACGCAAAGCCTCTCGGAAGCTTCAACCTCCTCGGATGCAAAGCTGGAGCTTTGCGCCATATGGGGTTCCCAAGCTGGAGATTGGGCACCAGGAAAAGGGGGATATTGATTGTCCCTACAGGAACAAACGTTTACAGCTTATTTTGCTTGTCTTTTACCGAGACTCTGTCCTATATCTGAACAGTAGGGTGACATAAAACATTTCGCACGCCGCCAACAACTCTACACTATGCAAGGCACGGCGCAAAATCAAATATCCCGCAGCGGGGTCTCGACTGAGTATCCTGCTGTCGTGAAAGAGATACGGGAAGAGGGACTATGAGAGTACTGGTAATCTCCGACAGCCACGGCAACTACGCCCACGCCTTCAGGGCGCATGAACTGGCCGGTCCGGTGGATCACATCGTTCATCTCGGGGACGGCTGCGAGGATGCTCGCATGTTGGAGGAAGTGCTGGCGGTGCCGGTACACCGGGTCGCGGGCAACTGCGACCTCGATCGCCGCGTACCTGCTGAGCTCACCCTCGAGCTCGGTGAATGCCGGTTCTTGCTGACCCACGGTTACCGTCAGCACGTAAAGAGCGGGCTATCTCTTCTGATAAACAGGGGAATGCAACTGGGGGCGTCGGTAGTGCTCTACGGCCATACCCACTGCGCAGCGGTAGAGGCAACGGACGGGATGCTGCTGGTAAACCCGGGAGCCCTCAAGGAGGGACTGCCCGGGAGTTACGCCATCGTCACCGTCGAGGGGGCCACGGCCAAGGCCGAGATCTTCCCTCTCTAGCTTTCTCTCTCTAGCAGCCGCAGCCACAGTTGTGGCAGACCTTGCGGTTCTCAGCGTCGGGAGCGACGGTTTCCGGCGCGAAGGCGATCCGGTTCACCGCGCGCCTGATGTCCTCCTGCAGGTCCAGCCGGGGGCTCTGGCCGATAACGTGGCCGACGCAGACGTTGCTGATGCCGTCCGACGGCGAAGCGATGCGGATGGAATTCAAAAGGTCGCCGTAGCCGTTAACCTCTATCACCTGCCCGGGGTCCTCCCCCAGTTCCAGCGTAATCCCGAAGCGCTGCAGTTCCTGCGCCAGCTCCGCGAAGAAGATATCAAAGGTGAATCCCGAAAGGATCGTTTCCCACTCCGGTTTGCTCTTGCTGCGTCCGTAACAGGTCAGTCTCATCTGTTTTGCCATGCTGTGTTAACTCCTAAAACCAAGGGGCTAGGGGCTGGGGGCTAGGGGCTGGTAAAACCGCCCTTCCCTTCTCAACACCTGTCCCTGTAATAAATTGTTCTCTCGTGGCAACAGCCGACCAACTCCCAAGTCTCTGTTGACCTCTGACCTCTGACCTCTGACCTCGCCCGTCTAGCCCCTAGTCCCCGCCTTTAACTCCCCGCGGCCTTTCTCTGCATCGAGCTGAAGATCATGTCGAGCACCGCCTTCTGCTTCGCTTCGTACTTGTTCAACACCGCAAGACAGGTCCCCATGGGGAACTGCTCGTGCAGATAGTCCGAGTCCCGCCCGGAAAGGATCACGATCCGGTTCTTGTCGATCCCGACCGAAAGGGCATAGTTGAAAATCTTGGAGCCGTCAAGGGTAGGCATCTCCAGGTCCACCAGCAACAAGTCGACCTTCCCCTGCCTCAGTATGGTCAGGGCCAGCAGCGGTTCGGTGCAGGTTATCACGTCCAACAGCGGGTAGAGCGCATGGATCTTGTCCCTCAGTGCGCCCACGAAAGCGGCGTCGTCATCAACGATCAGAATTTTTCCCATCCATACCTCTATGTATCTACTTAAGCACCCGGGTCGCAGCGGTGAGCACCGGGAAGGGGACATTCAGGTCAAGCAGCCGGGCCGCTTTCATATTCACGATGAGATCCACCCGCTTGGGGGTGGCCACCGGCAGGTGCACCGGTTTCTTCCCGCTCAGGACACGCGCCACGTACTCCGCGGCGATCTGCCCTTGCTCGGCGGGGTCCGCCTCCAGGGAGATCAGGGCCCCCTTGTGGGCAGCACCGGGCATCTGCGATATAACCGGGATCTTCAATTCATTGCAGCGATGGACGATCTTCTCGAAGGAGCGGCTTCCCGCTGTGCATTCGGTGACGTAGACGCAGTCGACCCTGGTGGCGAAGAGGGTGGCCAAGGCCGCGTCCAGTGCGGTCGCAGAACCCACATTGGTTTCCACCAGCACCACCCCGGACTGGGCCGCGATCTTGCGGGCCTCCTTGAGCTGCACCAGGGCTCCTTCCTCCCGGTTGGCGCAGATGATGCCGAGGGTCTTGATCTGCTTTAGGTCCATGGCGGTCTTGATCAGCGTTACCAGCGGAACCTTCGAACTGATCCCGGCGCTGTTATGCCCGGTGGAATTCATGCTCTTGGCGATCCCGGTTTCCACCGGGCCGTACACGTCGGCAAACACCACCGGGATGTCCTGGGCTTCGCGCATGGCGGCCAGCGTGGCGGAGGTGCCGTAGGCGACGATGACGTCCGCGCCGATGGCATTGAACTTCCTGACACTGTTGGACCAGGAGATGAGGTCCGGGTTGGGGGTCTGGGTGATGACCTCGACGTTGCTCTGGTCGTATCCCTTCTGCACCAGCGCCTTCACGAAGGCCTTGTGGGCCTCGCGGTAGCGCGGCAGGTCGCAGGTCAGCAACGCCGCGACCAGCTTTCCGGCCGCACGGGAGTCCGCCGCGGGGATCACCGCGCAAAGCAGCAGGAGCAGGAATATGGAACGGACCAGTGTCTTGATACGTTACCCCTTGGTCACCACCTGGCCGCGAGGCCGGCGACGATGGTGTGAACGGTGCCGCTGTAACTCTTGTAGGCGGACTTCATCTCGTTGTAATCGTTGAATGAATATTCCAACGTGGTGGAAAGTGCACTCGTGAAGCGGTACTCGCCGCGCGCCGAGAGCGAGGTGATCACGGTGTCCTGCTCAGTGATCTCCTTAATGCCGTCGGTACTGCTGGTAGTCGAAAAGTTGATATCGCTCGGCGCAAACGCGGCCGAGGATCTGATCTGCTGCGCCGCCACCGCGAGATCGCTCTTCGCGCTCAAGACATAGGAGGCGTTGACGCCGTAAATGTGGGATCTGCTGGAAAACTGCGAGACGGCCTCGCTGCCGACCACCACGCCGGTGAAAAGGATGCCCTGTTCCACCTCCTGGTGCAGGTACGAGTAGTTCGCCCCGACCGTGAGGCCCTGCAGCGGCACCCACCACACGCCGATGTTCGCGTTCTCGCTGTTGGCGCTCCGGGAGGTCAGAGGGGCCAGGGAGAAGGAGAGCGGTTCGAACGGGTAATTCACCAGGTACTTCCGCACCTCGTCGTTTTCGTCGCGGCGGAAGATGGCATGGCTGGTAAGCCCCCAACGGTTGTTGAGCGTGTAGGTCGCCAGCAGTTTCGCCTCTTGACGGTTCTGGAAGGAAGCGCCGTAGGCGGGGTGATCGGCGTTGGCATAGCTAAGGGTGGCGCTGGTCCTGAGCCCCTTGATGGGGCGGTAGTAGGCGGAGAGCGACCCGGTATGGGTCGAGGTGCTTTCCGGCAGCCCCCAACTGGTCTCCGTCGGCAACTCCGACACGTTGTTCCTGCGCAGGAAGTCGCCGCGGTACTCACCTACCAGCGCGAGGTCCAGGATGGGACGGTAGGAGAACGTGCCGGTTACCAGGTCGCGGGTGGTTTCGATAGGGGACTTGACGGTTATGTCCGGATCGGCAAAGGCGCTGTTGGTGAGTGGCTCGCGCTTGCTGTGATCGATTTCCTGGCGCCGGTATTTCAGGGCGAAGGTGTACTCGCGACTGGGGGTATAGGTGAGGTCCCCGGCGGCGTTTTGCAGGTAACTTTTCAGATGGCGGGCGCCGGTGGTGTCGCTTAGCTCGGACAGGTTCTCACGCTGTTCGAAGCTGTACGAACCGGAGCCGACCAGACCGCCGGCCAGCGAGGTGTGCAGTTTGATGGTGTGGGAAAAGAAGCTGCTGTCGGGGTTTTCGTTGTGCTGCCGCACCCCCCCGGCAAAATCATCCGCGCCGTTGAAGTGGCTGCGCTCCTGATAATCGTGCACCGGAGTTGGCAGCCGGTCCTCGAAGTAGCTTACCTTGAAGTCATAGATCAAGTCGACCGGGCCGAGGTGGGTGTCCAGCCCCACGCGCCCCTCTTGAATCTGCTGGTTCACGCCTCGCCGCTCGGCGTAGACCGTGTTGAGAGGCCCCTCGAAGGCGGTATCGGCGAAGATTTGCTGGATGGTCCCTTCCTTGACGTAGCGCCAGTAACCGAGATTGACGTGCAGGGGGAAGTTGTGCAACCGGTAGCGGAAATCGGCCCGGTCCTGCACCACGCTCACCCCGTAGTTCGTAACCGGGTCCTGAACAGATCTGTATTCAGCCGGTGAGGTGCGGTCGTCGGTCCGCCCGCTGGGGAAGGAGGGAGTGAACAGGAGCTCTCGGTCCAGGTTGTGGTACAGGGATTCCGTCCTGAGATGGAGACGGTAATCGCCCTTGTAGTCCATGAGCAGGTCGGCGTGGTAGTCGTTCTCGTTCAGGTAGAACCCTTCCAGCTCAAAGTTGGTGTCTTTCTCCATGTGCCGGTAGAAGAGCCCGCCGCTTCGGCTGGACTTGAGAAAGCCGTACTCCAGTGCACGCCCGCGGTTGTCATCTCCGAAGACGAAGTTGTAGCCCAGCACCCCGCCCTTTTGCTCCAGCACCTCCACCTGGCGCTCGTCTTCGGGCAGCGGCACCGCTCCGATTGTCGGCGGCTGTACTTCGGGCTCCTGGACTGCCGGGAGCGGCAGCGTCTCCCCGCCGGCGGGCGCCTGCTCCGCGGGCTCCTGCTCTGCAGGCGCAGGGGCGACCGCTGTTCCCTCCTGGTCCGTGGCGGGACCGGACGGTTCGTCGGCAGGAGCATCCTTCTCCGCAGCCGCGGCAGACTCCAGGCTCGCGGCAGGAACCGGCTCCAGTTCGGCCGCAGCGACCCCACCCACCGCCAGCAGCAGAAGCAGCAGAGGTGAGACGACCGTTGATATGAGTGGTTTTTCCACCATCCGGCTCCTTTCCTTTACTGGCGCAGCGTGCCCCTGCCGGTGATGGCCGGAGAGGGGGTATCGGTGCCGTGCACCTGGGAATGACAGTCCGTGCAGCGGTTGACGAAAAGCTGTTTCAGCCCCGGCGTGTTGGTGGCCAAGTGCCCGGTGTGGCACTGCAGGCACAAAAACGGCATCGCGGCGTTCAGGAGTTTGTTGTTGATGGACCCGTGCGGCGTGTGGCAGTTCATGCAGTTCTCGGTGACGTCACCGTGCTCGAACGCGAACGGCCCCTGCTTTTCCATGTGGCACCTGGTGCAGGTTTCCTTGGGGGTGTTCCCCCTGAGCAGACGATCCTGCGTCGAGCCGTGCACCTCGTGGCAGTCCACGCAGAACATCTTCTTCTCCCGCAGCGGATGGTGAGAGAACAGGGAATTCTCCGCCTGCACCTCGGGGTGGCAGCTGAAGCACATCTCCGACATCGCCTGCCGGCTCACCTTCTGCTGCGGTCCCTGGTGCAACTTGTGGCAATCGAAACAGCTCACGTCGTGCAGCGCGTGCGGACTGGCGTTCCAGTGGGAGAGCACGGGGATCGAGGCGGCGGAGTGGCACTTCAGGCAGATCAGGGACTGGGCCTGGGGCGGCAGGTGCATGATGTCCAGGAAAGTCGAGGTGTCGCACTTCTTCTTGAGGCGGGTGTTCTCCTCGCGGTCGTCGCTCAGGTGGGCGATGGCGAGGCTGCCGGGACCGTGGCACGATTCGCAGTTGACCAGCGGCAGACCGGTCTCGGGCTTGATCTGCTCGCCGTGGATGCTGTGGCTGAAGTCGTCGGTGATCTTGTCGTGGGCGTGGCACTTGGAGACACAGTTGTTGGTGCCGACGTACTCGGCATCGAGCCGGCCCACGATCATCTTTTCATAGTCGCGGATGGGAAGGATGGGTTTGCTCTGTTTGAGGTCGGCGCAGGAGACCGAAATAAGGGGAAAAAGCGCCATGAGGATCACGAATTTGCCGCGGCGCAGAAGACGTGCTGCCATCTATTCCCCCCTTATCCCCTTGGTCGTGGTGTAGATGAAACCGCGCACGATGGGATTGTCGCTTTTCTTGATCTCGCGCGGCGTGCCGATCTCGACCACCGACCCGCCGTGCATCATGGCGATCCGGTCCGAGATGTACAGCGCGAAGTTCAGGTCGTGGGTCACGATCACCGTCGTGTTCCTGGTGCTCTCCTTGAGCTTCAGGATGGTGTTGGCCAGTTCGTCCGTGGTGACCGGGTCGAGCTCCGCGGTCGGCTCGTCGTACAGGATCAGGTCGGGGTTCATCGCCAGCGACCGCGCGATGGCGACGCGCTTTTTCATACCGCCGGAAAGCTCGGAGGTGCGCAGCTCCTCCTTGCCGACGAGTCCCACCATCTCCAGCTTCTGCTTGATGATCTCGCGGATCTGCAGCTCCTTGCAGACCCTCTTCTCCCGAAGCCACAGTCCCACGTTCTCACCCACGGTGAGGGAGTTGAACAGGGCCGAGGACTGGAACACCATGCTGTAGCGGTAGTCGTGCGCCGCGGGTTTGGCGCCCTCTCCGAAGATGGGGAGGTCGTCGATATAGATCTCGCCGCTGTCGGGGGTCTCCAGCTTGACGATGTGTTTGAGCAGCACACTCTTGCCGGTGCCGGACGGACCGATGATGCAGAAGGTCTCTCCGGCCCGGATCTCGAGGTTCACGTCCTTGAGCACGTGGTTGGGCCCGAAAGATTTGTTCAACTGCTCTATCCTGATCCCCACGCCCCTGGTGTCGTGCAGGTTGACGGCTTGCTGGCCGTTCTCTGAGTGAAAGAAAGACCCGGGGAGGCCGTGTTTAAGCTTCTCGAACATCGCTATCCTTTTGAGAACGAAGTGTCACGCCGGCCGCCGTGATACTATCGGCTTTGCCAGTAAATTCTGCCATCTGCCGTTGCAAAGAAGCGCGCACATACTACCAGAGTTGTGAGGCCGCTGGCAAGGGGGAATATTTGAGGACACTTAACGTTTACACAATCTTGGCTGGACCGGTGACAGTCAGAAAAGATACGGGGAGGGATTGTCGAATGCACGCCTGATCCTGAAGATGTACATGTTCATGAGGATCAGGGCGATGGTCGCGAGGAGCGTCGTGGAAAGCAGATCCCCTTCCGGGACGGGAGCCCCCGCCAGGCGCGCGTATTCGGCCGCGGGGATCAGGGCGAGGTTGACCCAGGCGTTCAAGATGTCGCACAGGTTGTAGCCGATCAAAAGCCAGACGGTGAGCCGCTGCCGCTTGAGCACCCCGATCAGCAGGTACAGCGAGATGAGGCTGTCGGCAAAGACGAAGCGTTCGGCGGCCCCTCCCTGGTAGAGGGTCCCCATGAAGGGAAAAGGGTTGCCGTAACTGGAGAAACAGAGCAGCAGCGAGAAAGAGGTGAGCAGGACCAGGGGCCACAGCGAGGCGGGGCGCCTGCCGTTTTCAACGGTCATGGGGCACCCCGCCGTTTTTCCTACCAACATGCAGCAGTATCAACGTTTCACCCACTTTACGTGTTCCTTCAACATGCAGCGGTCCATCACCACCTCGAGCCCGGCCTCGCGGGCGCGCCGCGCGGCGTCCTCGTGGACCACCCCTTCCTGCATCCAGATCACCTTGGCCCCCTTGGCGATCGCCTGCTCCACGATCTCGGGCACGAACTCGGAACGGCGGAACACGTCGACGATCTCCACCGCTTCGGGTATCTCGGCGAGGCTCGGGTAGCTCTTCTCGCCGAACACCTCGTCCACGGCGGGGTTCACCGGGATGATGCGGTAGCCGGCCCGCTTGAGATAGGCGGCGACCTCGTGACTGGGCTTGCCGGCGTCGGGGGAGAGCCCCACCACGGCGACGGTACGATACTTGGTCAGAATCTCTTTGATGTCGGGAACTTGCATAAGAACCTCCTTGAGACCAGTATCAGGATGCGTTGTTGTCCGGTTAGGATGTTGCAGTGCCCCCACCCCCTAACCCCCTCCCGTCAAGGGAGGGGGAGAGCTGGAGCGTAACCGCTTTTCGCGATTACCGTTTGCGCATGCCGCTTATGGCGACGAAGAAGAAGATTACCACCATTACGCCGGCGATGAAGATCCAATCTGCCGGGCTGAATCCAAACATAGTTCCTCCTACTGTTCCAGTTGCTGCAGCGTGGTCTTGGCCTCTTCAAAATCCGGGTTGATCTTCAAGGCCTGACGCAGGTAAAAACGCGCGTCCCCGGCGGCGCCGAGATCCTTGCAGCACAGCGCCAGCAGGTACGGGATCTCGGCCATGGGAAACTCGAGCGCAAACCAGGCGTCGGCCATGACGTCGTTGAGGATCGCGGTCGCCTCCTGGTAGCCGCCGTCCTCGCGCAGGGCCATGGCGCCGGCGATCGCTTCCAGGTAGTCCACCGCCGGCACCCGGGGCACCTCGCCCCGCTCGATCCGCTCCAGGCGCGCCCTCAGCTCGGCCTGCGCGGCTGCCTCGACCTGCGGCAACAACAGGCTCCAGAGCGAGGCCGCCTTGTCGTACTTGCCCAAAAGAAACGAGACCTCGGCCAGGGTGGTGAGGCAGCGCGGCTGGTCGCCTCCCAGCTCACGGGCGCGCTCCAGGTACCCTTCCGCCTTGAACAGGGTGACCGTGGAGAGGTGCAGCGCCGAGAAGCGACAGGCCTGCTCCAAAAGGGTGGCCCCGATCTCCAGCGGGAAGTGCGCGTTCTCCGGCTCCATCAGGGCGAAGATGCGCAACAGCTTCACGCGCCGCTCCAGGTAGGGGACCTCGACGTCCTTCTCCCCGAGCATCAGGATGTGGCTGGCCAGTTCGGAGACGTAGTGCGGGTATCCCTTGAGCATCTCCGCGTAGAGCTCGCAGTAGCGGCAGCCGGGATCCTGGCGTAGCGCCTGGTACACGCCGCGCCCCACGACGTCATAGCCGGGAACCTGCCCATCGAGGGCCTTGTAGTCTTCGTCCAGCAGCGGGATCGGCTCCGGCCCCACAGTGAAGACGACCTTGCCGTCCAGCCCGCTCACCTCGGTCCCTTGTGGGGGGCGATAGTAACTGATACCTGTGAGAGGGGTCATATCTCTTTCCATGCAACGCACTCCTTTTTCCGCTAACGCTCCCGTCCCGGGAACGTGTTGACACCGGCGTGCACGCCGATGGTCTTGTAGATGCGCACCTCGTCCCAGGGCTCGTCGAGTATGCCGTCGTGGATGGCCCAACTGCGCCCCTGCACGCTTTTCTCCATCCCGGGCCGCCGGAAGGGGGTGGAACCGTCCAACCTGCGGTACAAGACGCCGCCCGGGGCAAAGCCGGCGTCGATCTCCTGCATCAGCCTCTTGCCTACCGTGTAGTCGAACCCGTACTTCTCGTAGCGGATCGCATTGTCGTAGGTTAAGGGCTCCCCGACGATGAGCTGCATGCCCAGGGCCGCGGTGAACTGCTCCAGAAGCGGCAGAAACTCCCCGAACATCCTGAGTCCCCGCCGGGTCTGGTTCGGGAAGAGCCCGGCCTCCATGGCGCGCTCCTCTTCCGCCAGGTTGCGCCCAAGGGACGCGAAGACGTTGTTTTTGCCGTGCTCGTCGAGGTCGACGTCGAACCGGGGTGCGGCCGGGTCCGCGATGGTGCAGAAGGAGAGCTCCATCTGGCCGTGATGCGTGTCGCACAGCTCCAGGAAGAACACCGGGTCGCGGTCCTCGGGAGCGCGGCGGACCACCAGGCGCAGGAAGCGAAGCCCCTGCGGCGCGATCACCTCGATGCTGCCCCGGTCCCGGACCAGCTCCAGCAGGCGGCCGGGCAGAAGTCTGCCGTAGATCGCCTCCTTCTCCGCGGCAGGCAACCGGTTGATGTCGTACAGGGAGAAGAGCTGCCTCCCCCCGCTGTCCCTCAGTGCCTCATGTCCGGTTTCGTATGCCATAGTCGCCGATCAGGACCGGGAAGATGTGGTCGCGCACGTAGGCGATGCTTTTCTCCACCGCGTCGAGCGCCCGGTTGCGGTCGTCCTCTTCCGCCCAGTGCATGGCGTCGAGGAGCATCCGGTGTGGGTAGCCAAGCTTGGCGATCAGCTCCACGAACCGGGCGGGGAGCCGCGGCGCAAGCTCACGGTCGTTCATGATGCCCCAGGCGATGGTCCAGGCGCGCGCCACGTTCATCTGGTCGTACCCCCCTCCCCCCACCGCTACCCAGGGGATCTCCAGGGCCCGCAACTTCCTCATGATATAGGAGTAGGCGTGGGTGGTCACCTCGAGACGCGTGAGGGGGTCGGTCCTGAAGGTATCGGCGCCGAGCTGGGTGAAGAGGACGTCCGGGTCGAAGGCCGCGATCAGGGGGAACGCCACCTCATCGAAGGCCTTCATGAATAAAGCGTCGTCGGTGTGGGCCAAAAGGGGAAGGTTCACCGAGTAACCCCGCCCCGCCCCTTCCCCGGTCTCGTTCTCGAATCCGGTCCCCGGGAAGAAGTAGACCCCGCTCTCGTGCATGGAGATGGTGAGCACCCGGTCGTCGGCGTAGAAGGCGTTCTGCACGCCGTCGCCGTGGTGGGCGTCCAGGTCGAGGTAGACCACCGTCTTTCCCTGCTCAAGCAGGTGGTTGATGGCGACCACGGCATCGTTTAGGTAGGAGAAGCCCGAGGCCCGCCCCGCCTGGGCGTGGTGGTAGCCGCCCAAGGGGTTGAAGGCGGCGGCATACCCTTCCTCGGATACCAGCCGCGCCGCCTCCAGGGTACCGGAGACCCCCAGACAGGCCCAGTCGTAAACGCCGGGGAAGACGGGATTCTCCACGTCGCCCAGCCCGTAGCGGAAGTCGGCCCTGGGCTCGCCGGCCGCGCTGAACTCCCGCAGCCGATCCAGGTACTCGGCAGAGTGGGCGCTCAACAGCTGCGGTTCGCTCACCGGGCGAGGACGCACCTGGGTCATGGCGGGCAGGTCAAGCAGGCCGTAGGCGTCCATCAGGTCGCGCGCCAGCCGGTAACGCTGCACCTTGAACGGGTGCTGTTCGCCGTAGCAGTACCCGGACAGGTCGGTACAGGCGATGAGTGCGGTCTTGCGCAGCAACGGGCCACCTCCGGCGAAATTCTGCACAAATTTACCTGCTGGCCGTTTACAGGTCAACCTTTAAATCCTGCCCACGCCTTAAGCATCGCTGCCTGTTTTCCAGGCAATTCTCCGTCATCCTCTCATTAGCCCCACAACGGCTACCACGTGATTTCAAGGGGATAACGGCTTGGCAGAGTGCTTGCTAGTGCGTGGTGTTCTCCAACGACGGGGAGCGAGATACCAACGGAGGTAGCAAATGAACGGGATGTCAACGATGACGACACTTGCCAACAGCAGCGATGTACTTTTCCTGATGCTCGGGGCAGTCATGGTATTCGCCATGCACGCCGGATTCGCCTTTCTCGAAGTGGGAACGGTGCGTCGGAAGAACCAGGTGAACGCCTTCGTGAAGATCCTGACCGACTGGTCCGTATCCACCGTGGTCTACTTCCTGATCGGCTTCCCCATCGCCTACGGCATCAGCTTCCTGAAGCCGGTGAAGGAGCTCCTGGGGCCGAACCAGGGCTACGACATCACCCACTACTTCTTCCTGCTCTGCTTCGCGGCCTGCATCCCGGCCATCATCTCCGGCGGCATCGCCGAGCGCGCCAAGTTCTGGCCGCAGGTAATCGCCGGCGCCATCTTCGCCGGCCTCACCTACCCTCTCTTCGAATCCCTGATCTGGGGGCAGAACTGCTCCTCGCTGCAGGGGCTCTTCAAGCAGTTCGGCGGGGCCGAGTTCCATGACTACGCCGGTTCCGTGGTGGTGCACTCCATCGGCGGCTGGCTGGCCCTTCCCGCGGTCCTGATCCTCGGGCCGCGCATGGGGCGCTACATCAAGGGCAAGTCGCACCCGATCCCGATCAGCAACATCCCCTTCCTGGCCTTGGGGTCCTGGATCCTGGCGGTAGGCTGGTTCGGCTTCAACGTCATGAGCGCCGGTCACCTGGACAAGATCTCCGGCATCGTCGCGGTCAACTCGCTGATGGCTATGGTGGGCGGGGTGCTGGCGGCCCTCATCGCCGGCAAGAACGACCCGGGCTTCGTCCACAACGGCGCGCTGGCCGGTCTCATCGCCGTCTGCGCCGGCTCCGACATCATGCACCCGCTCTTCGCCTTCGTCACCGGCGCCATCGCCTCGGTGATCTTCGTATACGGCTTCCACATCGAGCAGGAAAAACTGAAGATCGACGACGTTCTGGGCGTCTGGCCGCTGCATGGCATCATCGGCTCCTGGGGGGGCATCGCCGCCGGCATCTTCGGGCACGAGGCCCTGGGCGGGTTGGGGGGCATCACCTTCGTCTCGCAGCTTTTAGGTTCGCTCTCCGCCATCGTCTTTGCCCTGATCAACGGTTTCATCGTCTACGGCGTGCTCGCCAAGACGGTTGGCATCAGGCTGAGCCAGGAAGAAGAGTTCGCCGGTGCCGACCTCTCCATCCACAGCATCGGCGCCTACCCGGAAGACCACATCCGCTAGCCCGGCACCAACCTCCAGCAACGCAGAGGCCCCAATCGGGGCCTCTTTTTTTTTGTTTTGTATTTTTACGAGAAGAATGTATTATTTGCGATGTTAATTATTTCTCATTACCCTAAAAGGCGTACCTTATCATGAAGATACCCTTGGGACAGTTGCTGGTTCAATCCGGCATCATAACGGTAAAGACACTGGATCGGGCCCTGGCGCGGCAGCAGGGATGCGGCCTGAGGCTTGGTGAAGTGCTCCTGGAAATGGGAGTTATTACCGCAGAGGAACTGCGTGAGGCGCTGGGGCAGCAGGCCCAGGCGTTGGCGGAGATGAAGGTCCTGCTGGTGGATGACCCGGCAGCCATGAACTGCGACGTGGAAGGAGCCCTCAAAAAGGAGGGGTACCAGGTTTTCATCGCTCGCGACGGGGTTGAGGGGCTGAAGATCGCTTTCTCGCAGAAGCCCGACCTGATCCTGTGCGACGCAACCTCCCCGAGGATGGACGGCTACGCGCTCATGCGCGCCATCAAGGCCAACCCCGCCAGTGCCGGAACGCCTATGATCCTACTCACCTCCAAGGCTTCCCCCGAGGAGGAGCACCGCGCGCTCAAGGCCGGGTTCCACGACTTCATCGCCAAACCGGTCATGACCATCCGCGTCGTTTCCCGCGTGAAGCGCGCCTTCGAGATCATGGACAAGTACCGCGAGCCCGACACGGCTCCCCCCGCCTGAACCGATCGCCCCATTTTCCCGGCAGCCCCCCCCAGTCGCTGCCGGGTCCCCCTACTTTCTCCTGGTCAGCTCGATCAACGCATCGGAAAAGATCCCCAGCGCCTCCTTAAGTTCGGCGTCGGTCACGTTCAGAGGCGGTATCAGCCGCACCACGTTGCGCTTCAAACCGCAGCCGATCAGGATCACCCCCTTGGCCAGGCACTCGTCGATCATGTTCTGACAGAGCCTGCCGTCGGCGGCGCCCGCCTCGTCCACGAACTCCACCCCGATCATGCATCCCATGCCCCTGACCTCGCCGATGCTCGGGTTGTGCATGGCGACTTCCTGCAGATAGGAAACCATCCTGGCGCCGGCGACACAGGCGCGATCCAGAAGCCCCTCTTCCTTGATCACCCGCAGTGTCGCCAAGGCGGCAGCGCAGGAGACGGGGTTCCCGCCGAACGTCGAGCCGTGGGAGGGGGAGTCCCATCTCTTCATGAGCGCTTGGGAAGCGACCACCGCCCCCAGAGGCAGACCCGAGGCAAGCGCCTTGGCAGTCACCAGGATGTCCGGCTTCACGCCGGCATGTTCGCAGCAAAACCACTTCCCGGTCCGGCCGATCCCGGACTGCACCTCGTCGAAGATGAGCAGGATGCCGTACTCGTCGCAGATCTTGCGCAGCCCCTTCAGGTAGGTCTTCGGGGCCGGATAATAGCCACCTTCCCCCAGAAACGGCTCCACGACGATGGCAGCGACCTCCTCGGGTGGGATCTGGCGTTGGAAGAGGCGGTCGAGCTCCTCGAGGCATTTCCCCCCGCATGCTTCGGCGTTCATCCCGCAGGAGCAGATGAAGCAGGCGGGATAGCTGACGTGGTAGACGGAGGGAACCAGCGGATGGTAGCGCCGGCGGTAGGCAGAGGAACTGCTGGTGAGGGAGAGGGCGCCCATGGTGCGGCCGTGGAAGCCCCCGGTGCACGCGATGATGGCTTGGCGGCCGCTGGTGTAGCGCGCCGCCTTTAGGGCGCCTTCGACCGCCTCGGCGCCGGAGTTGCCGAAAAAGAGCATGTCCAGTCCGTCGGGCGTGACCGAGACGAGCTCCTCCGCCGCCAGGATGGTGGCTTCGCTGTAGTAGATGCCGCCGGCATGGAGATAGCGGTCCGCTTGCTCGTGAACCGCCTGCATCACCTTCGGGTGGTTATGCCCCAGGTTGAGCACGGCCAGACCGGAGGAGAAATCGAGGAAACGCCGACCATCCCTGGATACCACCTCGGTCCCCTTGCCGTGGGCGATGGTGATCGGGTAGTAGTGATGCGCCGGAGGCGCCAAGACCGCAAATGCCCTTTGAACCAGCCTTTCGTCTTCAGTCATCGTGCACCCCCAGCTTTACATTAAGCAAGACACATGAAGGTTAGATGATAGCAGAGTCATGAGGAGGCGCAACATCGCCGCTAATGCCGCCCGAGAACTTTTTTTCCAGTTGTTGCAAACAGAAAAGATTAGACTACACTAACGTCTGTGCCAAAAACGCCGGTCAAAAAACCAATGAAGGACAAAAAAGGAGGGGCGATGTACAAAGAAAAAAGAAACTTCGCCAGGCTGGCCTTACACGCAAAAGCGAACCTCCACCAGGGAGAGCACACCATCGAGGGGGAGGTCGAAAACCTCAGCATGAAAGGTGTGTTCGTTACGGCGGCACGGAAGCTGGAGCTGAACGACACGGTAGCCGTGACCATCTACCACACGCTGACGCCGCAGGTGCTGTGCGACCTGAAGGCCAAAGTGGTCAGGATCACCGACCAGGGGATGGGACTTCAATTTGAAAAGACCCTTCTCGACTGAGAAGGGTCCCGATATACCTGCCTGAAATGGGGAGCTGGTCGAGGCGCGACAGGCCTCAGCAGATGCGCGGCAGTTGTTCCCCCGCCAGCATCTCCACTCCCCTCACCCCACCAACCAGGGTTTCCATCTGCACCTTGCCGGATGAGGTCCCGGTGACCTCGCCGATGACGGCGGCATCCTTTCCGAGGGGATGCCGGCGCATCACCGCCAGGGCCTCCTCGGCCTGCTCCGGTGCCACGATTGCCAGCAGTTTTCCCTCGTTAGCGACGTAGAGCGGATCGAGCCCGAGAATGGAGCAGACCCCCTTGACCCCCGGGTTGATGGGGAGGCTCTTCTCGTCCAGCGTGATGGTCACCCCCGATTGCAGGGCGATCTCCTTGAGCGTCGTCGCCACGCCGCCGCGGGTCGGGTCGCGCAGCACGTGCAGCGCGCTCCCCAGGGGCAAGAGGCTTGCCACCACGCCGTTCAGTGCGGCCGAGTCGGTCCGGATGCCGCTGTCGATTTCCAGCCCTTCACGAGCGGAGAGGACGGCGATGCCGTGGTCGCCGATGCAGCCGTTGACGATGATCTTGTCGCCGACCTGCGCCGACGCGCCGTCGATCTGCAGGTTGTGCTCGACGGCCCCGATACCCGAGGTGTTGATGAAGATGCGGTCACCCTTTCCCTTGGGAACCACCTTGGTGTCGCCGGTTACGATGGCGACCCCGGCGGTCTCAGCCGCCTCGCGCATTGAGGCGAGGATGCGGGCCAGTTCCTCCTTGGAAAATCCTTCCTCGAGGATGAAGCCGACGGAGAGGCACAACGGGCGTGCACCCATCATGGCGAGGTCGTTGACCGTGCCGTTGATGGCGAGGTCGCCGATGTTGCCGCCGGGGAAGAAGATGGGGTCGACTACGTAGGAATCGGTGCTGAAGGCGAGTTTGACGCCGCCGATGTTGAGCAGCGCCGCGTCGTTCTGGCCTGCCACCGGCACGCTGGAGAGCTGCGGGATGATGAGCTCTTCCAGGAGCTGGTGCGAAAGCCTCCCGCCGCTGCCGTGGCCAAGGAGGATGAGGTCGTTGTTCAAAGGCGTACTCCTTTTCTGTCAGACTGGTCTGACGTCAGACGTTTTGGTCTAGCGGCCGTACTTGAAGGCCGCGGCGCAGGTTCCCTCGGAGGAAACCATGCAGGCGCCGACCGGGGACTCGGGGGTGCACTTGCCACCGAAAAGCGGGCAGTCGAAGGGAGACACCTTCCCCTTCAGGATCTCGCCGCACAGACACCCCTTGTGCTCCTTCAGCTCTTCCACCTGCACCGGAATGGCCAGCTCGGCGTCAAATTCGGCGTACTTGTCGGCGATCCGCAGCCCGCTGCCGGGGAGCACGCCGATGCCGCGCCAGGGGGCGTCGAAGGGGGTGAAAACGTCGGCCAGCATCGCCTGCGCCTTGGCGTTTCCTTCCCAGCGCACCACGCGCGAGTACTGGATCTCCACCTTGCTCTCACCGGCCAGCGCCTGGCGCACCAGGAGCTCCACCCCCTGCAGCACGTCGGTAGGCTCGAAGCCGGTCACCACGCAGGGGACCTTGTACTCTTCGCACAGGAAGCGGTAAGCGTCGGCGCCGATGATGGCGCTTACGTGGGCCGGGCAGATGTAGCCGTCGACCTGCAAATCAGGATCGGCCGACAGGATGGCCATCGGCTGCGGCATGGTCTTGTGCGAGGCGAGGACGAAATAGTTGGTGAGCCCCTGCGCCTTGGCCGCCAGGATGCTCCCGGCGATGGTCGGGGCGGTGGTTTCGAAGCCGACGCCGAGGAAGACCACGCGCTTGGACGGGTTCTTCGCGGCGAGCTGCACGGCGTCGAGCGGCGAGTAGACCACCCGGATATCGGCGCCCTTGGCGCGCTCCTCCATGAGCGACGAACTGGAACCGGGGACGCGGAGCATGTCACCGAAGCTGGTAATGATCACGTCAGGGAGGCGGCACAGCGCGATGGCCCGGTCGAGGTAGCTGTTGGGGGTGACGCAGACCGGGCACCCGGGGCCGGAGATGAGCTTCACCTGCGGCGGGAGCAGGCTTCTCAGGCCGAACTGGTAGATGGCCATGGTGTGGGTGCCGCAGACTTCCATGAAGACCAGCGGTTTGCTCAGGTCCTTGGTCAGCTCGGCGATGCGCCGCGCCAGCCCCTGGACCAGTTCCTTGTCGCGAAAGCTGTCCGAGTAGTTCATCCCATCAACTCCGGCGAATATACTTCACGCATCAGTTCCAGGGTCGCCTTGGCGTCTTCCTCGTCCAGCTTGGAGATGGCGAAGCCGGCGTGCACGATCACGAAATCGCCGACCTTGATCTCCTGGTCCAGCATCATCAGGCTCGCCTCGCGTTTCACGCCGTCGACCTCGGTCATGGCGAAATCGCCATCAATGCTGATCACCTGCATCGGTACACCTACACACATCTTTGTACTCCTTTACACTCTCGGTGTTCGTATCCGTTTCGTCGTCTCGATGTTTGCCTGAGTCCCCGCCCCCGGAGGGGGAGGGATAGGGAGGGGGCGCGTAGCGGCTGTGGAAACAATCCCCCCCTCCCAACCTCCCCCCTCCGGGGGGAGGAGCGTGAAAAGTCCTCGGGCATTTACTTTCTCGGAAAAATTCTGCCGGCGATGACTGCCTGCCCCAAGGCCAGACCGCCATCATTGGGCGGCACCAGCCGGTGGCAATAAACTCTAAACTCCTCCGCCGCCAGTTGTTCCGCCACGTCCTCCGTCAGCAACCGGTTCTGGAACACCCCTCCGGACAGGATCACCCGATCCAACCCCGTTGCCGTTCTGATCCGCCCACAGAGATCCACGAGCCCGGCAGCAACGGTCTTGTGGAAAGCCCGGGCAATGTCGGCGCGGCTCCTGCCCGCGGCAAGGTCGGCGCAGATGGCGACAACGGCCGGGCCGAAATCCAGCACATCTCCCGCCCCCCCTGCCAGAAAATAGGGATAAGGTTCCGTAGCGCTGCCCGTCTCCGCCAGCGCCTCCAGCTCGATGGCGGCCTGCCCCTCGTAGCTGATCCGATGCCGCACGCCGAGTAACGCGGATACGGCGTCGAAGAGCCTGCCGCAGCTCGAAGTGAGCGGGGCGTTGATCCCCTTCTCCAGCATCTTCAGAAACAGCGGGCGGTCAGCCTCCCGCACCTGGTCGCAGACGGCCAGCGGCTGCCGGAACAGCTCAGCGCCGTGCAGCCGGTACAGTGCCGAGAGCGCCATGCGGTACGGCTCCTTCACTGCGGCGTCGCCGCCGGGCATGGCCAACTGCCCGAAATGGCCACGCCGTTCGAAGCCTTGGTAGCCGCCGACTAGGAATTCTCCGCCCCAGATGGTGCCGTCGGTGCCGTAGCCGGTGCCGTCGAGGATCACCCCGATGACCTCGCCGTCCAAGGCATTCTCCGCCATGCATGAGGCCATGTGGGCGTGGTGGTGCTGAACCGCGACGCAGGGAAGACCGAGGCCCTGCCCGTACACCGTGGAGAGATAGTCCGGGTGCAGATCGTGCGCCACCACGGTGGGCTTGATCTCCAGGAGCCTTTCCAGATGCGCCGCGCTCTCCTCCAGCGAGGCCAGGGTAGCGGCGTTCTTCAAATCGCCGATGTGCTGGCTCAGGAACCCCTGTGCGCCGCGGGTAAGGCAAAGGGTCGCCTTCAACTCCGCCCCCAGCGCCAGCACGCTCACCTGCTCGCCCGGCAGCGCCAGCGCCCGCGGTACGTATCCGCGCGAACGGCGCAGGAATAACGGCTCGCCCCGGTACAGACGGATCACCGAATCGTCGGTCCGGGTGTGGATCTCGCGGTCGTTGGTGAGGAAGAGGTCGGCGATCCCCGAGAGCATCCGCAGCGCCTCGTCGTCACGATAGGCGATCGGCTCATCGGACAGGTTGCCGCTGGTCATCACCAGGGGACCGCCGAAGCTGCGCGCCAGGAGGTGCTGCAGCGGGTTTCCCGGGAGCATGAAGCCGAACCAGCCGTTGCCGGGGGCCACCAACTCCGCTATCGGCGTCTGCGGCAGCTTCCGCATCAAAACTATGGGACGCTCAACCCCGGCGAGAAGCCGTCCTTCCAGGTCCGAGCACTGCACGTGACGTCGCACGGCATCCAGGTCGGCGGCCAGCATGGCGAAGGGCTTCTCGTCCCGCTTCTTGCGCCGGCGCAGCAGGCCGACGGCGGCCTCGCTGCAGGCGTCGACCGCCAGGTGATATCCGCCCACCCCTTTCACCGCGACAATCCGCCCCTCGCGGAGCGCGGCAAGCGCTTCTCCCAGCGGATCGCCGGCCACGGCGGCACCGTCACGATCGACGAGGTTCAGGCGCGGACCGCAGACCGGACAGGCGTTGGGCTGGGCGTGGAAGCGGCGGTTCAGCGGGTCGTGGTACTCGGCCAGACAGTCGTCGCACATGGCGAAGCCGGCCATGGTGGTGGCGGGGCGGTCGTAGGGGATGCCGGTAATGATGGAATAGCGCGGGCCGCAGTTGGTGCAGTTGATGAATGGGTAGAGGTAGCGGCGGTTATTCGGGTCGAAAAGTTCGGCGAGGCAGTCGTCGCAGACCTCGCAGTCCGGGGAGATCTCGCCCCCCTTCCCCGCCTTGGCGCTGTCCAGGATGACGAATCCATCCCCACCGGCAGGCGCAATATTCTCGATCCTGAAGGATCCGATCACGGCCAGCGGGGGCGCCTCGTCGCGCAGGGCGTGGCAGAAGGCGAGCAGGTCGCCCGCGTCCCCTTCCGCCTCGATCTGCACACCGCTGCCGGTGTTGCGCACCCAACCGGAGAGCCCGAAACGCAGGGCGAGACGGTACACGAAGGGGCGGAAACCCACCCCCTGCACGATGCCGTCGATCTCCAGGCTGGCGCGCTCGCGTGAGGTCATCTCGTTACCGAAAGGTCCGGACTAAGCCTTGGACCGCTCCATCCCTTTTTTCAGCCAGGCGTACCACTCGTCCATCCCCTGGCCGGTCTTGCTGGAGACCTCGAGGATATGGATGCCCGGGGAGACCCGGCGCGCCATTTCCTTGCACTTCTCCACGTCGAAATCGAGATAGGGAAGCAGGTCGACCTTGTTGAGCAGCATGATGTCGGCGGCGTGGAACATCTGCGGGTACTTGAGCGGCTTGTCTTCGCCCTCGGTGACGCTAAGAACAACCACCTTGTGGTGCTCGCCCAGGTCGAAGGAGGCGGGGCAAACGAGGTTGCCGACGTTCTCGATCAGGAGCAGGTCCAGGTTATCCAGGTCGAAACTCTCCGTGGCGTGCAGCACCATGTGCGCATCGAGATGGCAACCCGCCCCGGTGTTGACCTGCTTCACCGGTACGCCGGTCGCGGCGATGCGCATGGCGTCGTTGTCGGTCTGCTGGTCACCCTCGACCACCGCGCAGCGGCAGGTCTCGGCCAGGTCCTTCAGCGTCCGCTCCAGGATCGTGGTCTTGCCCGAACCGGGGGAGGAAACCAGGTTCAGCACGAAGAACCCCTTCTCGCGGAACAGGGCACGGTTGCCTGACGCCATCCTGTTGTTCTTGGCGAGGATGTCGGTCTCGATCACCACCTTCCTGGCTGGCTTCTCCTCGCCGGGATGCTCGTGGTGATGGTGGTGCTTATGCCCCTCTCCGTGCTGATGGCCATGGTCATGGTCGTGCCCGTGATGGTGGTCGTGACCGTGGTGGTGCCCATGGTGGTGTCCGTGATGGTCGTGGTCATGATCATGGTCGTGGTCATGATCATGGTCGTGGTCGTGATTCGGGCCGCAGCCGCAGTCTACACACATAGCTTAAACCTCCGGCTAGTCTTGCTTCTTCTCGTTGATCTGGACCACGTCGTCGCCGTTCATGGCTTTCTTGAAGCCCCTGATGCTGCTCCCCAGCGCCTGGCCGAACTGCGGCAGTTTGCTGGGACCGGCCACCACCAGCAGGATGACGGCTACGATGATCAACTCGGGCAAACCAAATCCAAACATATTGTTCTCCTTTTACACGCCGACCCGCTTACCGGATCAGGCGTCTTATCTTTCCGGATTAGCGCAACCTTCCGCTACCTGTCGCTCCCCCCTGTTGAAAAGGTTCATCCGGCAGCGTTAAAACTGTCACCTATGAAGTAGTGCACGTGAACCAAGGCTCCCCCCTTTGCGAAGGGGGGACGGGGGGGGATTTGCCCATTCCCAACCAAAAGCAAATCCCCCTAAATCCCCCTACGCAAAGGGGGACTTTTACCAGCGAAAGATAGTTGCTAAGCGGCTTTCTTTTTGAGTTCCACGCCGACCTTGGCCAGTTCTTCGACCACGAGCCCGGCCACCTTCTCGAGCCCGGCCTGAAGCGGCGGGGTGAGCTGGTCCCCCGGATCGAGCGACTTCGCGACGATGCCGAAG
Source organism: Geomonas oryzisoli (assembly GCF_018986915.1). Classification (NCBI taxonomy): domain Bacteria; kingdom Pseudomonadati; phylum Thermodesulfobacteriota; class Desulfuromonadia; order Geobacterales; family Geobacteraceae; genus Geomonas; species Geomonas oryzisoli. The sequence goes on along the minus strand of NZ_CP076723.1, from coordinate 1,111,999 downwards.
AAGGTGAGGTCGGGCTTGGGTGCGTCGCGCATCTCGGAGATCAGGAGCATCTCCTGCAGCCCGATCTGGTGCGGCGACATCTTGACCGGGATGTTTTTCAGCATGATGTCTTCGCGCTCGTAGCGGAAGATGTCACCCGGCTCGCCCTTGGCCTGCACCACGTCCACCAGGATGACCTTGTCGGCCTCCTCGAACTTGAAGTGCACCATGATGCCCAGGGTGCCGCCGTCGTAGAGCTCGACGTTATCCGGGATCTGGTAGTGCTGCTCTAGATGTCTGACGAAATGGACGCCGAACCCCTCGTCGGAAAGGATCAGGTTGCCGGCGCCATAGATGAGGACCTGCATGTAACCTCCAGAAAAAAGAAAAGGCCGGGGGGGAAAACCAGGGGCTAGGGACTAGGGACTGGGGGCTAGCAAAACCAGGCTATAAATTAAACGAGTACCGGCGGCTGCACAAGCTTTTTTCGCTGGTGTCCGCCCCTATAGCCATTCGGTTTTGCCGAATCTTTGCAGCCCCCAACCCATCTCTAACCGCTGTCTTTCACTACCGGCCACCAGCTATGAGAGGGGGACAGGCACCTTGCGGAGCCAGTCCCCTGCCCGTTCTACAGAGGGGGACTGGCTCCGTCAGGTGCCAGTCCCCTTTCGTTGTTACGGCTACAGCACCTTCACCTTGGTGATCTCAGCGCCTTCCGGATCCACGGTGTGAACGGCGCAGGCGATGCACGGGTCGAAGGAGTGGACGGTACGCAGCACCTCGAGCGGCTTGCTGGCGTCCGCGATCGGGTTGCCGACCAGCGATGCCTCGTAGGGACCGAGTTCGCCCTTGTCGTTCCTCGGCGCAGCGTTCCAGGTGGAGGGAACGACGGCCTGGTAGTTCTCGATCTTCTTGTCCTTGATCACGATCCAGTGGGACAGGGTGCCGCGCGGCGCTTCGTGGAAGCCGACGCCCCTGTACTCGCCTTTCGGGATCACGGTGTGGTTGGCGTAGGTCTGGTCGCCGGACGCGATGTTGGCGATCAGCTTGTCCAGGTTCTCCAGCGACAGGTCGGCCATGACGTGGGCGCGGGCGCCGCGGCAGTAGAGACGGCCCATGGTGGAGTGGATGTCCTTGAGCGAGATGCCCAGGGTGGATACGGCGCCGTCCACGAGCTTCTTCACCTTCGGGTTGCCAGCGGCGTAAGCGGCCATGATCTGGGCCGGCGGACCGACCTGGACCGGCTTGCCGTCGAGGGTCGGAGCCTTGCACCAGGAGTACTTGCCGTTCTCTTTGAAGTCGGTGTAGTCCGGCTTGGTCTCGCCGTCCCAGGGATGCAGGGTGCCGTTACCCTCGTACCAGGCGTGGGTGACGTTCTCCTTGATGTTCTTGATCAGGTAGTCGTCGCGGTGATCCTTGACCATCCTGATGCCGCCGATGTTGCCGCCCATGACGACGCCGCCCGGAAGCATGAACTTGGTGTTCTTGGTGTCTTCCGGGAACTCCGGCACCGCCATGTAGTTGGTGACGCCCGCGCCGTACTTGAACCAGTCCTTGTAGGCGCCGGCGATGGCTAGGAGGTCCGGGTAGTAGACCTTCTGGACGAAGTCGCGGGTCTCTTCCATGAGGGTCCTGAGGTAGATCAGGCGCTCCATGTTGAGGGTCGCGATGTTCTCGGTGTTGATCGCGGTGGCGACGCCGCCGACCACGAGGTTCTGGATGTGCGGGTTCTTGCCGCCGAGGATCGCGGTGGCCTGGGATGCCTTCCTCTGGTAGTCGAGCGCCTTCAGGTAGTGGGCGACCGCCATCAGGTTCACTTCCGGGGAGAGTTTCATCGCCGGGTGGCCCCAGTAGCCGGTTGCGAAGATGCCGAGCTTGCCGCCGGCCACGAACGCCTTCAGCTTGTCCTGCACCGCCTTGAACTCCTTCTCAGAGTTGCCCGGCCAGTCGGAGATGCTCTGCGCGATCTGCGCGGTCTTCTTGGGATCGGCCTTCAGCGCGGAGACGATGTCGACCCAGTCGAGAGCCGAGAGGTGGTAGAAGTGGACGATGTGGTCCTGCACCGAGTGCTGCGCGATCATGATGTTACGGATGTACTGCGCGTTCAGCGGCACCTCGACGTCGAGGGCGTGCTCGACGGCGCGGATGGACGAGATGGCGTGCACGGTGGTGCAGACGCCGCAGAAACGCTGCACGAAGCTCCAGGCGTCCTCCGGGGCGCGCCCCTTGAGGATGACCTCGATGCCGCGCCACATCTGGGCGGAGGACCAGGCGTTGGTGACCTTGCCGCCGTTTGCTTCGACATCGATCCTCAGATGTCCTTCGATTCGGGTGATGGGATCAAGCGTGATTCTAGACATTTATTTCCTCCAAAGGCTAATTGCTTAATTAATGTTAGTGCGCGTGCGCCTCGCCTGCCGGCAGGGTCTTGTCCGCCTCGCTTCCCTTGTGCTTCTTGGCATGCCCCTTCTTCTTGTGTGCGCCGTGCAGGTCCATGTTGGGGAGGACCGGGAACAGTGCCACGAACACCTTGTAGCCAAGGATCTCGAGGGCCACGATGCCGACCGTGATCATCACTTCGGCGAAGGAGGGGAAGTACTTCCACCCCTGGCCCGGGTTGAAGCCGATCAGGTAGACGTTGAAGCGGTACAGGGCGCCGCCCAGAACGATCATGGAAGCGGAGATGAAGAGCCAGCGTGCCGACTTCCTGGCCTTCTTGACGAAGAGGATCAGCGAGCCGCAGGCGACCAGCAGGAACTCCGTCATGAACCAGCCGGAGTAGAAGTCACCCTTGAGCGCCGCGGAGATCTGGTTTCTGTGAGCCAGGTCGCCGATGACGACGGTGAGCCAGATCACGGTGACGAACGGGATCAGGCCGGCCAGGCCGGAGAGTTCCTCGATCTCGAAGGGGCGCTTGAAGGAGTAGCTCGAGATGATCGACTCCAGGATGGCGATGGAGTAGCCGATGAAGACGCAGTTCAGCAGGAACAGCAGCGGCAAAAAGCCGGTGTGCCAGAGCGGATGCAGCTTGGTCGAGGCGATGAGGAGCAGGCTCCCCAGCGAGGACTGGTGCATGGTCGGCAGCGTGATGCCCAGGACGATGAAGAAAATGAGGACCTTGTTCAGGCGCGGGTTGAGCCAGGCTGCGCCCAGGCGCACCATCTCCAGCTTGTCTTCCATGGTCTTCTTGTCCGGAGCGATCTTCGGGTGCAGCCAGTTGCGGATCGCGTTCATGCGGTCCCACTTGCTCTTCTCGATCGAGGTCAGGATCGCCGGGAGGAACTCCAGGATGAGGACCGTGGAGTAAGCCATGACGCAGAGCGCGACTTCGAACATGGCGGAGTTAGCCTGCCACTTGCTCGGGATGAAAAAGTTATAGGCGTTCCAGGGACGGCCCAGGTCGACCATGACCGAGAAGCCGGCCAGGCCGTAGCCGAACATGGAGGTGAGGATCGCGGAACGGATCATCGGGTGGTATTGCATCCTGTTACGGATGTAAACCAGGATGGCGACCGCGTAGCCGCCGCAGGCGATGGCTGTGCCGGTGGCGACGTCGTAGGTGATCCAGATACCCCAGGGGTAGCCGTCGCTCATGTTGGAGACGGCGCCGATCCCTTTCACGTAGCGCACGCCCACGAAGTAGAAGCCGAGCAGCACGACGGAGAGGAGGATGAAGAAGGATTTGGTAAAGATCTTACCTTCCAGCTTTTTATATTCTTCGCTGTGACCCATTACTTACCCCCCTTCTGGTGATCGTCGTCGTGCCCCTGGTGTTTCTTCATGTTCTTCACCGCGATGAAGCAGAGGGTGCTGTACAGGGCCACCGGGGCGATGAAACCCTTGTAGATGGTGTGCTGGATCTTCTCGGAGAACTCGGCCGGAGCTTCCGGCTTGATCTCGGGGAGACCGAGCTTGTTGAACGGCATGGAGGCCAGGTAGAGGTGGTTGGTGCCGCCCCCTTCGTGCTCGCCGTAGACGTGGGCCACGTACTTGTCCGGAGCATCCTTCAGGCGCTGGTGCGCTTCCTCCAGCAGGTCCTTCCTCTTGCCGAACTTGATGGCGCCCGCCGGGCAGGTCTCGGCGCAGGCCGTGATCCCCTTCTCGCGCAGGTTGGTCGCCTTGCACAGGTCGCACTTGACGATCTGCGGTACCGCCTTCTCCCACTGGAACTTCGGGATGTTGTAGGGGCACGCGATCTGGCAGTAGCGGCAGCCGATGCAGGTGTTCTTGTTGTAGTCGACGATGCCGGAGACCTTCTCCTTGGTCATGGCCGAAACCGGGCAGACCGAAACGCAGGAGGGCTTCTGGCAGTGCATGCAGGAGTACTTCACGTAGCTCCAGCGCTTCTCGCTCTCCTTGAAGAGCTTGATGAGGGTACGGGTCGAGCCGGAGAGGTCGCTCGGGGCATCCCACAGGCCGTCCTCGTCGAACTTCGCCTTCTCGTAGGAGAGTGAGCCGTAGTCGGAGTTGACCCTCTTGCAGGCGGACATGCACGCCTTGCAGCCAACGCACTTGGTGGCGTCATAGAGCATGCCGAGCTCGTCGTTGTTGACCTGGAGTCCCTCGTTGGCCAGGGCGTTACCCGCGCCGCAGGCCAGAAGCCCCGCGCCGGTGGCGCCGGCGAGCTTCAGGAAATCGCGTCTACTTGTCTTTTTCATGGGCATCCTCCTGCGCCTCACCGCCCGGAAGCTTCTTGGCGAGCATTGCGCCGGCGCCAAGCGCCGCACCTGCCGCCAGACCGACGAAGCCGGTGGTCAGCGGGTCCGGACCCTTCCCTTTTTCCTTCAGATCGACCGGAGCGTAGCTGTCGAACGGGGTCGGCTCGTGGATCTGCACCTTCTCGGCGATGGCGGTCTTGAAGAGGATGTCCGGCTCGGTGCAGCCGATGCAGGGGTGACCGACGGATACCGGCCAGGCGCCGACGTCGTTGAAGCGCTGCACGGAGCAGTTGGCGTTGGTCGCGGGGCCCTTGCAGCCCAGTTTGTACAGGCAGTATCCCTGGGCGTGGGTCGGATCGCCGTAGGCCTTGGCGAAGCGGCCGGCATCGAAGTGCGGACGACGCTCGCAGTGCTCGTGGATCTTCCTGCCGTAGGCGAACTTCGGACGGCCCAGCGCATCGAGCTCGGGCACCTTCTTGAAGGTCAGGTAGTACAGCACGGTGGAAAGGAAGTTGTAGGGGTTGGGCGGGCAGCCGGGGATGTTGATGATCGGCTTGTCCTTGATGATGTCCTTCACGCCGACCGCGCCAGTCGGGTTCGGGGAGACGGACTGGATGCCGCCGTAGGAGGCGCAGGTGCCGATGCTGATGATGGCGGCGGCGCCTTCGGCCGCGTGCTGCAGCGACTCGAGTGCGGTCCTGCCGGACACCTTGCAGAAGATGCCGTTCTGCTTGGTCGGGATGGCACCCTCGACCACGAGGATGTACTTGCCGTGGTTAGCCTTCATGGAATCGTGCAGCGCCTGCTCGGCCTGGTGACCGGCGCCGACCATCAGGGTCTCGTGATAGTCCAGCGAGATCATGTCCAGGATCAGCGTGGAAATGGTCGGGTGCGACGAGCGCAAAAGCGACTCCGAACAGCCGGTGCACTCCTGGAAGTGGAGCCAGATCACCGCAGGGTTGCCGTTTTTCTCAACGGCCTCGGCCACCTGCGTATGCATGGCGAAGGGCAGCCCCATCATCGCGGTGGCGGTGACACAGGCCTTCATGAAACTCCTGCGGGTGACCCCTTCGCAAAACATCTCTTCTTTCATAACAAGCCTCCTCGAGATAAATCAAACCGCCCGTATACGGCAACACCCGTGCCAATCCAGTAAACAAAATTTCAAAATGTAATACATTGAAATCCTTGAGCAATAAAAATGGCGCCCGCGGAAGCTCTCCGCACGGCGCCTTTGTTTGCTTCATTTTGTTGGGTACTTCTGTCCCGACTTTGTATCATTTTGTCCCAAAGGGAGAAAAAAGGGGACACGAGCAAGGGGACAGGCACCTGCGAAGCCAGTCCCCGGTGCCCCCCCGGTCAGGCCAACTCCAGCTCCTTCACCCTCAGCTCCTCGCCCGAAACTATGGCGAGGCCGAAGGCGCCGCATCCCGGGCAGGGGGAAAAGAGGCTTTGCAGCGGGAACTCGCCGTGACAGGCGGGACAACTGCCGCGCCCCGGCACCTCCTCGATGGTGAGCTTCGCCCCCTCGAGCAGGGTTCCCTTGGTGCAGGCCTCGAAGCAGAACTCCACGCTCTCGGGCACCACCCCGGAAAGCTCACCGATCTCGAGAACCACCTCCACCACCTTGCGCCCCGCAGCGTGTCCCTCGCAGATCTCCACCACGCTCTGGGTTATGCTCATCTCGTGCATGCCCGCCTCCGATTTTAATGTGGAGGGATGATAGCAGATCGGGCAGCGCAGCAAAAGGGGCTTTTCAGGTGATGCAGGACTGCAGGGTGAAGAAGAAGGTGGCTCCCTTGTCCACCTCCCCTTCGGCCCAGATGCGCCCGCCGTGGCGGTTGATGATGCGCTGCACCGTGGTGAGGCCGATGCCGTTGCCCGGGAATTCGCTGGAGCTGTGCAGGCGCTGGAAGGCATGGAACATCCGCTCGGAGTTGGCCATGTCGAAGCCGATGCCGTTGTCCTTGACGAAACAGGTCTTGTCCGATGCGCTCTCCCGGGCCCCGAACTCGATGCGGGTCACCTCCCGCATCTGGGTGAACTTCCAGGCGTTCCTCAACAGGTTCTTCATGGCGATCTCTAGCAGGTTATGGTCGCCGAAGGTGCGGATCCGAGGCTGGATGGCGAACTCGACCTTCCGGTCGGGAGAGCTTTGCGTGAAATCAGCCGCGGTGTCGCTGACGATCTCGGAGAGATCGACCACCTCACGTTTCAGGCTGAGGTAGGAGAGTTGGGAGAGCTGCAACAGCGCCTCGATCAACTCGTTCATGTGCTGACTGGACTTGAAGATCCGCTCCAGGTAATCCATCCCTTCCAGGTCGAGCCTGCCGGCATACTGCTCCTGAAGGGCGCGTGTGAAGCCGCAGATGCGCCGCAGCGGCGCGCACAGGTCGTGGGCCACCGAGTAGTTGAAAGCCTCGAGGTCCCGGTTGATGGACTCCAGACGCTCGGTCTGCTCGGTGAGCAGGCGTTCCACCTGCTGGGTCAGCAGGCTGATTTCCTCGTTGTTGGGTCGCTCCAGGAGCATGTTGCGTATCGTCTCCAGCGAGTTATGCACCGCCGACTTGAGATCGACCGCGTACGACGCGTTCAGCATGCTGGACGCTATTTCCTTGTCTATAGCCAAATACCGGCCCTCCCCGTTGTTCCTCTTCGCCTTGTACGCATCGGTCATGGGGCACCCCCTGTTGACCTGCCCCCGCGGGGGCGTCGCCGGACGTCCCGCCCGGTGCACCTGGAAGCTCACACCCCGCTTCCCCGACCGGACGTCCCCGTTACGCTGTGAACATCGTTTTCCCGCCGTCGCGGCGGGTCCATCCTGGTACTTCAGCAGCAACCGTGCCCACACCGGCCTTTCTTACCGCCCGTGTCGTTTCGGCCACTTACCCGGACCCGTGGCCTCGGCGTGGCGCCGGGTCCGGCAACAAAGGTTTATGCTGTTCGTGGCTGATGGCGCCAGGGCCTTGCTGAGGGCGGGTCGCAGGGTAGGCAACGTTTGTGGCAGGTGCAACTTCCGTTGCAGGCGGTTCAGGCCGACCTCCTCCTGAGCCGGTTGTTGAGGGCTTGCCTGGAGATCCCCAGCAGACTCGCGGCCTCGCCCTGATTGCCGTTGGACATCCGCAACGCCTCACTGATCAGGTGCGACTGCGCCTCCTTTATGCTGGGAAAACCGTTGAAGATGACGGTGACCATCTCGTGCCCCTCCACGGTCAGCCCCCTCCCCGAGGGGATCCCCATGTTGGAGCGGAAGGCCGCCAGGGAAAGAGGCCCCTTCTCGTGCAAAGCAACCGCATCGTACACCATGGCCTGCAGCTCGCGCACGTTGCCCGGGAAGTGGTACTGCTGCAACAGCCGCGGCAGCTCGGCGGGGTACCAGGGGCGTTTTTTCCCCATCTGCCGGGACGCGACCGTGACGAAATGCTCCAGCAGCAGGGGGATGTCACCCGGTCTCTCCCTGAGCGGGGGGATGTGGAGCCGGTGACAGCTCAGCCGGTAATAAAGGTCCTCGCGCAGCTTTCCCTGCTCCAGCAGCTGCTTCAGGTCCCGGTTGGTGGCTACCACGATGCCGGCGTCGGTCTTCGCCGCCACGTCCGAGCCCAGCGGCAGGTACTCGTGCTCCTGGATCAGCCGCAACAGCTTCACCTGGGCCCCCTCGCGCAGGTCGCCGATCTCGTCCAGGAACAGGGTCCCCCCCGCCGCCTTCCTGATCAGCCCCTCGCGGTGATCCTGGGCGCTGGTGAAGGCCCCCTTGCGGTGGCCGAACAGGGTGTCGGAGAAAACGGCGTCGTCCAGCCCCGCCACGTTCACCGTCACCAGCTCCCCTTTATTGCCCGAGCAGCGATGTACCGCCTCCGCAAAGAGCTCCTTGCCGACGCCGGTTTCCCCGGTGATCAGCACCGGCTGCCCGCTGTGGGACACCGCCTGGGCCCTCTTCATAAGCCTCAGCATCTGCGGGTTTTCGGTGACGATGTCGGGGAAGGGCATGCGCCTGCGGCGCAACCGGCTCTCGTCCTCGGAGAGCCCGAGGGCCCGGTCGATGGCGGCGAGGAACAGCGCGTTGTCGATAGGCTTCAGCAGGTAATCGCAGGCCCCGGCGCGCATGCAGGAAACCGCCTGTCCCACCTCTGCCATGCCGGTGATGATCAGTACCGGCAGATGCGGAAATTCCTCGACCAGGCGGGGCAAGAGGTCGCTACCCGTCACCGTGGGCAGCGCGAGGTCCAGGACCACCAGGGCCGCCTCGTTGCGGCGCAGGTAAGGCACCAGCGCCTCCCCCTCGTCGAAGGTCAGCACCGGTCCCACCCCGTGCCCCTGCAATAGGGCCCGGTAGATCTGCAGCATGTCCTGGTCGTCGTCCACCACCACTACCGGCAGCGGCGTCGCTTCGTTGCTTTTCATGACCGGCCTCTCTGCCTGTTAGGCGTCGCTAGACCTGGAAGTAGAGGGTTCCCCCCTTTCCTGCCTGCTCCGCGCTCCAAATCCGCCCCCGATGCAGGTTGATGATCCGCTGTACCGTCGCCAAACCTATGCCGCGGCAGCTCGCTTCCGCGGCGCCGCCGATCGCCTCGCTCGGGGCGGCACCGAGCCTTGGGCCGTTGTCGCTCACGTAGCAGCTGCGCTCCCCCTCGACCTGCGCGGTACCGAACTTGATCACCGGGTGCCTGACGCCGATGGTGCAGTGCCAGGCGTTCTGCAACAGCTGCTCCATGGCCAGACGCAGCATCTCCTTGTCCCCGGTGACCGTGACGCCGTCCTCGATCCGGAAGTCGACCGGACGCTGGGCACGGCCGCTGAGCTGGGCCGCGATCTCCGAGGCCATGGCGCTCAGGTCCACCTCCACCGGCTGCAGCTCGGCCGCGGTCAGAGCCGTCATGCGCTCGAGAGCGGCGACCGCCCCGGTGAGCTCCCGTGCTCCGGTGTCGATGCTCTCCAAAAGCACGCGGCAGGTACGGTCGAGCCGGGCGCGGTCGAGCAGTTGCAACCGGTCGCAATCGGCGCTGATCCGTGCCAGTCGCGCCCCCAGGTCGTGGGACACGGCCTGTCCGATCGCCTCCAGCTCCGCGGTGCGGGCGTCCAGTTCCACCTTGAGCACCCGGAGCCCGTTCTCCGCCTGCACCCGCGGGGTCACATCCAGGCCGACGATCCAGTTGACCCACCCCGTGATCGGTATGTAGCGCGACAGGTTGGACCAGGAGATGAGCTTGGGCGAGCCCTCCTTTACGCGGAGGGTCCATTCCCGTCCCCGGTAATCCCCCCCCTGCGGCGGGTGTGCCGCCACCACGTCCTCGCGCAGCGCCCCCTCGACCTGCAAAAGCTCAAGCATCGGCTTCCCCATCACCTCCTCGCCACGGTAGCCGGTCACCCGCTCGAACTCGTGGTTGCAGGCGGCCAGGCGATCGCCGTTGTCGAAGGCCATCATGATGACCGGGAGGTGCTGCAGGATGGTCTGCAGGCGGCGCCGGTTGGCGAGGAGCGCCTCGTCCTTCTCGTGGATCTCCTGTTCGCTGGCCCGCAAGGTGTCCTCTTCCTGCCAGTTTTCGTAGATCTTGCGCGCCAGGGCAGCGTAGGCCTGCTCGAGCTCCTGCTTGAGCCGCTCGCTTTCCGCCTCCACCATCGCCATACGCTGCGATGCGGCCAGGAATACGTCCAGTTCGCATACCGCGGCCTTCTTGCGGTGTTGCAGCCCGGGCGGGATGAAAAGCGCGTTGTCGCACACCCTGCCGCCGGTGACCAGCCCGGGATGGATGCGCGCCACCTCGATGAGCAGTTCCGGGGTGAACAGCCGCCGGTCGTACAGGCACAGAAGCGCGGTCTCCTGCTGTGCGGCAAAGGCGGTCAGGTCGCGCTCGAACCGGTACAAAAGCTCCAGCGACTTGTCGTCCTTCACGGCCCACCCCATGTCGCAGATGATCCGGGTTCCGCTGAACCCCTCGGCGGCGGCACCGGCGCAGATGTTGCGCATCAGCTCCATCACCCGATCCGGCTTGAACGTCCCTCCCCTGAGCCAGGTCTGCTTCACCGGCAACAGAACCAGCGCGCCCGAATCCTGTTTCTGCACCTCGACCACGTTGTGCAGCAGCCGCTCCAGCTTCTGCTCGGCGCCATGGAGACAGACGCAACGCTCCCCGATCGCCACCCCCTTCTGGATGAAGGGAAGCACCAGGTTCAGCACCTCCGACTCGTCCTGGTACATAAGGCAGAGGTGATCGTGGCTGTTGACGACGCCGATGTCTGCTATTTCCACGTTGCGTTTCTCGTCTTCCATCTGGGGTGATCTCCTCGCGCGCGGACAGACATTAAAAAACACCAACACAATATACTGGAAGCGGACGCCATTGCAATAATACGAGGGGCGAATTTAGCATCAGTTGTGGCCGGAAATTGTCTGGCAAGCGCGGTTTTTTGACCGAGGTCAAGGCATGGCAGATCGGCGCCGTGCTAGCCTGCGTCACGCTGGTGAACCAAATGGAACATAAGGAACAAGGGAGGAAAGATGTGCGATTGCGGTTCGGATAGCTCCAGAAGGGGTGGCCCCTACGCTACGGGGAGGGAACTGGTCGAGTTTGTGCTGGCGGCTCACGGCGGGAGGGTGGCCTGTTCGCCGCTTCCCAATGCGCTCGAGGTGCGCTGCCAGGAATGCGGCAGGGAGTTCGTGCTGCAAACCTTCGTGCAGGGATGCCCCTCCTGCGGGGGCGTGCACGCGGTGTCACCCCCGAGGGCGAACGACCCCGCGGCGGTGCAGTACGCGGGCGCGGATTTCGGCGCCGCCGCCTGAGTCGAGGCGATACGTAAAGAGGGGGGCGAACCGGGTTCGCCCCCCTCTTTTTATTCTGGTGAAGTTGGCGCGCTTCGCGCGCCTAAAGGCTAGCGTCGCGGCGAGCGCTTGTGACGCCGCTCGACGCCGGCCTGCGGACGGGACTCCAGGCGGGCCAGGTACACCACGTGGCGCAGCCCCCCCCGGCCGGGACGGTCGCAGGTAACCGTGAAGCCGGCCTGGCGCAGGCGCTTGTCGAAGCCCTGGTCGTAATTCTCACCCCAGACGGCGAAGACGCCGCCCGGCTTCAGGGCCCCCTTGCTCAGCTCGATGGCGATCTCGCCGTAGAGCGGGTCCATGATCTTGTCCGTCCTGGCATGCGGCCCGGTGTAGAGATCGAGCACGATGGCGTCGAAGCGGTTGTTGTTCATGGCGCTTCTCCTGATCACGTCGGCCACGTTGGCGATCTCCACCGCGACGCGGGGATCGTCGGCCGCCCCGCCGGTCAAGGGCGCCAGCGGCCCACGGCACCACTGCAGCACCACCGGGTTCAGCTCCGCCACCACCACGCCGGCCGTCTCAGGCAGCTGGTCCAGCACCGCCCGCAGGGTGATTGCCATGCCCAGCCCCCCCACCAGCACCCGCGGCGCCGCCTCGTGCTTGAGATGGCCGCAGGCCACCTCCCCCAATGCCACCTCCGACCGGTGCAGCGAACTGTTCATCAGCACCAAGCCGTTCACGGTGATCAGGAAGTCGCGCTCGCCGCGCTGCCTCAGTTCCAGGACCCCGTCGCCGGTAGTCACGCTCTGCAATACTTTCCAGGGTACGGCCATGTATCTCCTCTGTACTCTCTATTTCTTCCAGTTGCGGCGCTGCGCCGCCTCTTCCAGGGCCTCGACCTCGCCCAAAAGCACCAGGTAGGTCTGGTAGCGTTCCTCGCTGATCCCCCCCGAGCCGACCTCGTCGCGCACCGCGCAGCCCGGCTCCCGCCGATGCCGGCAGTCGTTGAAGCGGCAACGATGGTCCTTAAGCGCTTCGAAGCCGGGGAACCAGGCGGCCAGCTCGGAAACGGTGATGTCCACCAGCCCGAAGTCGCGAAAGCCCGGGGTATCGACCAGTTCGCCGCCGCCGGGAAGGGCGTGCAGGGACGAGACGGTGGTGGTGTGCCTGCCGGTCCAGTTGTAGTCGGAGAGTTCCCCCACCTTCAGGTTGAGCTCGGGGCAGAGCGCGTTCATCAGGGAGCTCTTCCCCACCCCGGTGGTGCCGACGAAGGCGCCCCGGTGCCCCTGGCGCAGGAAGTCCCGCAGCGGCTCGATCCCCGCTCCGGTGACCGCGCTCAGGGTGAACAGGGGGAGGATGGCGCCGTAGACCGAGCCGATCATTGCACCCAGCTCTTCGGACTCGGGAAGGTCGCACTTGTTGAGGACGACGAAGGGGGACAGCCCGGCCGCGCGGGCGGCAACGACGGCGCGGTCCAGGAACCCGGAGGGGGTGCCGGGAGCGAGCACCACGCCGAGCACGTCGAGGTTGGCGGCGACCAGGTGGATGCCCCCCCGGGCGTCGCGCCGGCTCAGCTCGGTCCTCCTGGCACGCCGGTGCAGCACCTCGCCGACCACCGTGACCTGGTCGCCGACCACGTGCCCGGAGTTGCGCTTCACCTTCACCATGCGGCGCTCGCCCGTCTCGAAGAGCACCTCGACCGCCACCCCGAAATGGGAGACGATCAGGCCGTTCTCGGCGGTGTCGTTGCCCTGCTGTTTTTTGTTCCCCATACCCCTCCAGGTCGAAGTTTCAGTGAGTTGCACCCCGGTTCGCTTCCAGACAGGCTCCGAGAGTACGGCAGGAGCGAAAAGTTGTCAACTAAAGCAAATTTGCGCCGATAAATGGGACAGATGCATGCGGTGACACCGGTTGACACCGGAGTTGTTTTGCACCATAGTTTGCCTTATGCAAGTACCGGGATCCGCCGGTGCCAGAGCCCCTTTTCACTACTTGATCCGAAGGGCGAGTCAGCGCCCCTCACATAGAGATCCGATCGGACGCAGGAACATCACTACCGGGCGTCCAAAGGTGGCGGCTATGAGTAAAGAGACAGTCGACGAAGCAATCGATATGTACGTGAAAGAAAGGATGTCGAAGGGGAAAGAGAAAGCCAGCACCCATTTCCTTGCCAGCCTGTATCTGAAGGAACAAAGCGAAGGGATCATCGAGTGCATGCGCAGGGTGCGTGGGCTCACCCGCTACTACATGGACCTCACCAAGGTGATGCTCAACCCGTTCAAGGGGCCGGAGGTGGCATGGCTCTTTTCCATGGTGAACATCGCGGTCTACGCGTGTTTCCTGCTGTCGGTCGAGGAGCAGAGGCTGCTGGGGATCGCGCTTCTTTCCGGCACCCTGGTGAACGGCGGCTACCTGATCCACGCCATGACCAGGAAGTGGTGCGACATGCACGTCATGCTGGCCATCTACGACGAGATCGTGCAGATAGCCGACCACGAGCTGGAGACGCTGGCCTGAAGCGCCCGCGCCAGTTCGGCCAGGCTCCCCACCGCGAGGTCGGTGAGCTCGGGCCAGCGGAAGGCGCGGGCAGGGTCGACGTGAACGGTGCCGGCGCCGGCCGCGCGACCGGTCTCAAGATCGAAGGCATAATCACCAACCATCACCAGTGCCGCGGGGGAGACTCCCCAGCGGCACGCGAGTTTGTGGATCCCGTCCGGGTCGGGCTTGGCCCGGGCGTCGTCCCGCCCCAGCACGTCCCCCTCCCCGATGAAACTCATGAGCCCGATACGCGACAGCGTGGTGAGCGCGTTCTCCCTGGTGTTGCGGGTGAGGACCCCGATCCGGGTGCCGCGCTCGTGCAGCAACTGCACCAGCTCCAGCGCCCCCTCGGCCGGTTCCGTGCGCCCCGCCAGCTCTTCCTCGATCGACTGCAACAGCGCCCGGGCCTGGTGTCCCTCCGCTTCCGGTAGAGCGGCCAGGTGCCCCAGGATGTCGCTCCCCTGCGGGACCCCCAGCACGCTCCTGATGTGGACGAAGTCGTGGATGGCCACGGTGAGGGTGCCGTCCAGGTCGAAGACCCAGTGCTGCTTCTGCAATATCCCCTGCCAGTTGTCGTTTCCCATATCACCCTTGTAGCAGATCCCGACAATTCTGGAAAGCCGCTACCCCTGCGCCGGGGCGTTGCCGACGCCTCCCGTGCCGAGCATGGTGTCGAGAAAGGCACCCACCGCGGCATGCACCTCCTCGGACCCGGCGCCGGCCAGGATGCCGTGCCGCTTGAGCGGGAACCTCCGGTAGCTCTTGTGCTCGCTCCCCAGCATCTCGAAGAGCCGCTGCGAGCCGCGCGGATCGACCACCGGATCCCCCTCGGACTGCAGCACCAGGACCGGGGTCCGGATCCCGGCGAGCTTGGGCTCCAGTTCGCTCATGAAGCGCTCCATGGCCCGCAGGGCGCTGACCGGTATCCTGGAGTAGTTGAGCTCCGGGCGCTCCGGGACGCTCTCGACGAACTCCTTCTTGGCCCACTGGTAGCTGAAGACGTCCATGACCCGGTTCCAGACCGTGACCGCCGGCGCGAAACGCGAGGAGATGTCCAATAGCCGCTGCGGCGGACAGACGGCGAACACCGCCGCCGCATCCCCGACGCGGCTGGCGCAGTCGAGCGCCACCCCGCCGCCGAAGGAGAAGCCGCCGATCACGACCCGGTCGCACTGGGCCTTCATGAGGGCGTAGCCCAGATCCACCGACTGCACCCAGTCGCTGCCGTTTCTCAGGGCCAGGTCCTCCGGCGAGGTGCCGTGCCCTTTCAGGCGCACCAGGTAGACCCAGAGCCCCTTTTTTTGCAGGTAGCGGGCGAGCTCCAGCATCTGGGCCGGGACCGAGAGGAGGCCGTGCACCAACACCACGCCGAGCCTGCGCGAGCTCCCCTTCAGGAGCACGGGCATCCCCACCTCGCTCTCCTTGCTTTCCCCCTCTCGGTAGTACTTCCGGTAGTCCGCGTCGAATTCCTCGAGGGCCTGGGTTTCCAGGATCTGCGCCACCTTCTTGCGCACCAGCCAGACCGGCAGCCACGCCGTCAGGTGCACCTCGCGCTGCAGTTGGGTCAGGGGGAGCACCTCGTTGGCGATGACGCCGATGGGGTTGTCGATCCGGGCGCGCTGCATCTCGAACGGGGCGGAGAACTTGGCCCGGTCCTTCACCAGTTCGCCCTCTTTTTGCACCACCACCCCCTTCTCCAGCGCCAGCTCCCGGAACTCGCGGTACTTGTGGTAGCGGTCGTCGGTCAAAAGCGACACCTGGTCGGTGCTGAGGCTTTGGTGCAGTCGGCAGGTGGTATCCCGCAGGCAGACCTTGGTCAGCAGGAACACCCTGCGCCGGAAGTCGTCCTCATCGATCGACTTGAAGGGAAAGGCCCGCAGCAGTGAGGCGAAGAGATGGTCGTGGTTCACCGTGGTGAGGCTGTAGATGCTGCTCATGTAGCGCTGCATGAGGCGGTTCGCCGCATGCTTCATCTCGGAGAGCGACGGGAGCCGGTCGTCGAAGCCGTAACTCGCGGTGGAGACGATGTCGGCCTCGACATCCCTGCTCATGAGGTAGGAGGAGGGGTCGATGGGGCTGCCGAAGCGTATGTCGATGTCCACCCCGGAGAGGAGCATGCTCCCCTCGGTGAGGATCTCCTCCTTCAGGTGCTGCGGGGCCTCCCCCAGGAAGAGCTCGGTGAGCCTGCTGAGCGCGTTCTCCCGGGCGCGCAGCGGGTAGTAGGTGATGTTCACCGGGACGATGTGACACTTCCCCTTCTTGAGCGGCCCGAGGTCGGGGATCTGGAACATCCCCTGGAGCCTCGCCACCTCTTCCGGGGCCACCCCCTGCAGCCGCAGCATCCTCTGGCGGTAGAACTCGGTGCGCAGCGCGACCGTCGCGGCGCCGGAGCGGGGACGCACCCCGCTGGAGGGAAGCAGCAGGCGCTTTCTGAACAGCTCCTTGTCCTTCACCATCCTCCCCTCGGGGAAGACGATCCAGCTGGCCTCGCCGGTGAGCAGGGTCTTGACGATGACGCGGTCGCGGTCCGGGTTCCTGGTGGAGACCGCCCCCATCAGGTCCAGAAAGCGCCCCAGCGGACCCGCGAACAGGGAGGCGTCGGCCAGGGACCAGACCGGGATCCTGGTCAGGCGGTAGATGTGGTAGGGGAGCAGCACCGTCTCGATGCGGGTGAAATGGTTCACCACGAACACGACGGGACCTTCGGGGATGTGCTCCTTGCCGTGGACGTTCACCCTGAGCTTGGAGAACCCCTGCAGCATCGCGATCATGCGGCCGGTGGCGAGGTATGCCTTGCGGTTCATGCTCTCTCCTGCGGCAGGTCCAGGGCGCGGCGCAGCCATCCCGGGCGGTTGGTCATGATGGAGTCGACGCCGAGGCCGCAGAGCCTGCGGGCGTCCTTCGCGGAATCGACGGTCCAGACGTGGATTTCCAGCCCCCGTTGCCGCAGCTGCACTACCAGCGAAGCGTCCAGTATGGCACGGTCACGGCTGGCGAGGCCGTCGGCGCCGATTTCTGCGAGCCGGGAGAGCACCTCCCCGGCCGAGGGGTGCCAGCCGCCGCGCCAGCGGTAGTCGCACAGCCAGCAGGCGCGATGGTCGGGGAGGCGTTGTTTGAGTGCTGCCACCAGCAGGTGGTCGAAGGCGAGGAAACGGATGCGGTCGGCCGGGACGGCGGCGCGGGCCAGCTCCGCGCTCAAGGGGTCGATGATCTCGGCCCCGCACTTGAGCTCGATGAAGAGCCTCTTGCCGGCCGGCAGCAGCTCGAGCACCTGGGAGAGCGTCGGGATGCGCTCGCCCCGCCACTGCTCTCCCTTCCAGCGCCCTGCGTCCAGGCGCTGCAGCTGGGCCAGGGTCGCCCCGGCCACCTCCAGGTTCTCCCCGGCGGTGCGCAAGGTGCCGGCGTCGTGCAGGCAGACGACGCGGCCGTCCCGGGTGAGCCGGAAATCGGCCTCGAGGCCGTCCGCCCCCTGGGCGAAGGCGAGCCGGAAGGAGGCGAGTGTGTTTTCGGGAGCGTCACGGGAGGCGCCGCGGTGGCCGATGATGAGCGGGGTGCTGGGCATGCTTTCCTCGCGTCAGAGTGATCAAGCGTTCATTAGCATACCCGGCTGCAGCCGGGAAAGCAAACGGCAAAGGGACGATCCGCTTCCCTGCCCGGTCCGGACCTGCCGCGCGGGTTTCACTCCTGCCGGCGCAGGTAGTGGCCGTAGAGGGAGCTGGCGCAGATGGTGAGGAACTTGGTGAGCTCGCTGTCGCTTCGGGAGGTGAGGATGATGGGGGCCCGGGCGCCCAAAACCACGTTGGCGACCTCCGCCCCCATGGTGAAGACCCAGCTCTTGTAGAGGAAATTGCCTCCCGAGATGTGGGGCACCACGATGATGTCGGCCTGTCCCGCCACCGGGTTGCCGGTCAGCCCCTTCTTGCGGACCGAGTCGGGGTAGAGCGCCAGGTCGTAGGAGAGCGGACCGTAGACGTCCGCCTGCGGGAAGTTGCGCCGGGAAAGCTCCTGCTCCAATAGCGTGGTCGGTATGTTGGCGGAAGGGACCTCGTTCGCTTCCAAAAGCGCCACCTTGGGACGCTCGACACCGAGGGCGCGCGCCACCTCGATGGCGTTCTCGATGATGTCGATGGCCGAGGCGGCCTCCTGGTGCGCGAAGAGCTCGGGGTTGATGGCGGGGTCGGTCAGGAAGATGAGCCGTTCCACGCCGGGAAGCTCGAAGATGCTCACGTTGGAGAGCCGTCTGCCGGTACCGATCCCGGTCTCCTTGGCGAGGACCGCCTTCATCAGGACGGCGGTGTTGATCCCCCCCTTCATGAGGAGATCCCCCTGCCCGGAGGCCACCAGCTCCACGCCGATGCGCGCCGCCTCCCGCTCGTGGTCGTCACCGGCGCCGACCGGGACGAAGCGGTACTGCTTCTCGAAGATCAACAGATCGGCGCAGGAGTGCCGCACCCGGTCCGGATCCCCCACCAGGAAGGCAGCCTCCAGGATCCCCTCCTCGATCCCCTTGTTCACCGCCTTGAGCGAACCGGGGTCCGGGCAGACCAGCACCACCTTCTGGCGCGGGGCGAGTCTCGCCGCCTCGATGAGGCTCTTCATGCCGTGCCCCTTGGTGAGCTGCAGCATGGACTCGCCCTTGTAGAGCACCGCCATGAGCCGGGTGTGTTCACTGAGGGAGACCAGCACGTGCGGCAAAAGCGAGTCGAAGTAGAGGGAATCGCCCGCCTCCAGGTGAAAGGGCTCGCCGTCCACGGTGACCTGCAGTTCCCCGGAGAGGACGAACAGGAACTCCTCGCCGGGATGCCGGCTCAGGTCCGGCTCCGTTTCCGGGGCGCGGTACAGATCCACCACGAAAGGCTCAAGATGCCGTCCGGCGAAGGACTGCGCCAGGCTCTCGTAGTGCAGGGCGTTACGGCGGTCCACGCCGATCCGCTCGTCCTTGCCGGTCTTCACCGCGCGCTGCCGCGACTCCTGGTCGCCCCCCAAAAGCTGCGAGATGCCGACTCCCAGGAAGGTGGCGAGCCGCAACAGTTCCGAGATGCCCGGGGAAAGCCGGTCCGCCAGCACCCGGTCCAGGGTCTCCCGGTCCCACCCCAGCGCCTCGCGCACCTCGTCCATCGGCACGCCCCTGGCGGCGACCACCGCCCTCAGATTAGGCCCGATCTTCATCGGCTCCTCCCGGGTAGCGCCGCGCCTGTTCGGCGCCGGAGAGGACCCTGCAAGCCCCCTCGACCAGCGCTTCGATCTCGAACTCCCCCGGCCGCACGAACAGCGGCGCGATGAAGGCAACCCGCTGCCGCACCCCCGCCACCACGGTCCGGCTGAAGGCAAGCCCGCCGGTGAGGACGATGCCGTCGACCTCCCCGGAAAGGGCGGCGGCCAAGGCGCCGATCTCCTTGGCGATCTGGTACACCATGGCCTCCAGCACCAGGGCCGCCCAGCGGTCCCCCTGCTGCGCGCTTTCCTCCGCCTCGCGCAGGTCGACGGTGCCGAGGTAGGAGAAGACGCCCCCCTTGCGCGCCACGATGCTCTTCAACTGCTCGGTGGTGAAGGCCCCCTGCTCCACGAGCTGCAACACGCCGATCACCGGCAGCCCGCCGGTCCGCTCCGGCGAGAAGGGGCCGTCACCGTTGAGGCCGTTGTTCACGTCCACCACGAGCCCCAAGCGGTGCGCCCCCACGGTGATGCCGCCGCCGAGATGCGCCACGATAAGGTTCAGCTCCTGGTACGGCTTGCCCAATTCCCGCGCCACATCGCGCGCCACCGCCTTCTGGTTCAGGGCGTGGAACATGCTGCGCCGCTCGATGCCCGCCATGCCGGAGATGCGGGCCACCGGCCACATCTCGTCGATCACCGGCGGGTCCACCACGTAGGCCGGTACCCCCTGGCGGGTCGCAACCGCGTGGGCCATGACACCGCCCAGGTTCGCCGCGTGCTCGCCGTTCACTCCCCGCATGAGGTCCGCAAGGAGGTGATCCTCCACGAGGTAGACGCCGCTGGGCACCGGGCGGACCAGGCCGCCCCGCCCGACCACCGCGTCCCAGTGCAGCTGTTCGGCGCCGGTCTCGCGCAGGTAGCGCACCAGGTGCTCCATCCGGTAGTCCAGCTGTTCCATCACGGCGTGGAAGCTCTCGATGTCGCAGCGGGGGTGCTCGATGGTCGCCTTGACCAGCTTCCCCGCGCGCTGCACCCCTACCTTGGTCGACGTGGAACCGGGATCGATGGCCAGGATGTTCATGGGGACCTCACTTGTTGAGCTATCAGTGGTTGCTCTTGGGGGTCAGTGGTCAGTGGTTGCTATGGCGGTCAAAGTTATTGGTGACGGTCAAAGGTTGCTCTTGGCTGCCATGGAGGAGATGTCGACGGCGAACACCGTCGTTGCTGCCAGGGTCCCCTCCGGGAACTGGAAGGTCTCACCGGGAGCGTACTGAGCCATGATTATACCGAGCGCCTCGCACTTGTCCCGGTAGCCGTCGATCACCCGCGCGGTGCCGAACCCGACCACGCTGCGGAATTTCATGGTGAAGTCGCAAGGCTTCTCCGCCGGCAGCACCGGGCCGTGCTCGACCACGGTGAAGCAGACCCGGTTGTTCTGCTCGATCACCTCCAGCTTCCTGCCTGCCCTGGCACAGTGGAAGTACATGGTCGAGTCGCGGTAGCCGTAATTGAGGGTCACCAGGTAGGGCTCACCCTGTGCCGCCATTGCCAGCTGGCAGACGCTTCCCTTCTCGAGGATCTCGTTGGCTACCTGTGCCGAGAGCTGACGGTCCTTTCTTCTCATCGTGTCGTCCATATGCTCCTCCCGTATCTCTGTGTAACCCCATTCGTAACCGCAGGTCAATAACTTCAGTTATATCAAGTAACAACGGCGACAATAATGCCCGCATTGCCCGACAAAGTCTAGGCCTTTTGGACACTGACGCGTCGAAGTCTCCCACTGCTTCATGCGAGTTTTCTCTTAATTCCTTACAAATGTCGCCGATATATATCGATAAACAAACCAACCGGCCCGTCTCTGACACATTCCTCTCTTCCTTTACACGATGACAGCATCTTCACAGACAGGAGGAGTCCCATGACTGTCGAGACAATGAGGACACTCCGGCACCTTTTGTACCCAAGACCATGAATCGTTCGTGCTCGACATCGGCAAGGACGGAAGGTGCTGATACCGCCTCGGGGACCAGGGTCCCGCAAAGCCGGAGTGCGGCAACACCCAGCGCCTGAACCCGGGCCGCACCAGCGGCCTCAACCCATAGCACATAGGAGAGAAACATGAAATGGTTCAATGACATGAAGATCGGCGGGAAAATCCTGGCGGTCGTAGCGTCGGTACTGCTGCTCGCCACGGCACTGGGGATCTTCTCCATCTGGCAGCTGGCACGCCTGAACCGTGACACGGTCGAGGTAACAACGCAATGGCTGCCGGGCGTCAATGCACTGGACGACATGCGCATCGGCATGGGCGACGTACGCAACGCAGAATTCCAGCACGTCCTGGCCACGTCCCAGGAAGAGATGAAAAAACTCGAGAAGACCCTGGAAGAGGAGTTGGCCGGCATCAAAAAGGTAACGGGGCAGTACGAGAAGCTGGCCGACACCCCCGAGGAGAAAAAGAACCTGCAGGAGTTCACGACCGAATGGGGCCAGTACCTGGCGGACCACCAGAAGGTGATCGAGTTTTCCCGGCAGAACAAGAAGCAGCAGGCCCTGGCGCTTTTGCAGGGAGACGGCGCCAAGAGCTTCAGCGAGGCGGTGGTCTCCATCGAGAAGGGCGTGGCCATGAACGACAAGGGGGCGGAGGAGGCGGCGCACCGCGCGACCCAAACCTACCAGAGCTCCCGCTGGATGATCATCGCCGCCCTGGTGGCTGCGGTTCTGATCGGGGCGTTGCTGGCGGTCCTGGTCTCGCGCATGATCAGCCGTGCGCTCGGCACCGGGGTCCAGATCGCGGAAAAGCTGGCCTGCGGCGACCTCTCCGTCTCCATCGCGGAGACCGGGAAGGACGAGACGGGGCAGCTGCTGCAGGCCATGCAGACCATGGTGGCGAGCATCAAGGCGCTGGTGGCGGACACCATGGACCTCTCCGCGGCCGCGATGGAAGGGAAACTGGCCAGCCGCGCCGACGCCTCCCGGCACCAGGGCGCCTATCGCGAGGTCGTGGAAGGGGTCAACGGCACCCTCGACGCGGTGATCGGCCCGCTCAACGTGGCAGCCGAATACGTGGAGCGTATCTCCAAGGGGAACATGCCGCCCGAGATCAGGGAAGAGTACAAAGGTGACTTCAACGAGATCAAGAACAACCTGAACGTGCTGATCCGGGCCACCGACACCATCACCGCCGCAGCGAGGGAGGTGGCCGACGGCAACCTCACCGTCACCATCACCGAACGCTCCGCCGAGGACGAGCTGATGCGCTCGCTGGGCAACATGGTCGGCAAGCTCTCCGAGGTGGTCAACGACGTCAAGAATGCATCGGACAACGTCGCGGCAGGCAGCCAGCAGATGTCCTCCAGCGCAGAGCAGATGTCGCAGGGGGCCACCGAGCAGGCCGCAGCCGCGGAGGAGGCCTCCTCCTCCATGGAAGAGATGTCTTCCAACATCAGACAGAACGCGGATAACGCCCTGCAGACCGAGAAGATCGCGGTCAAGTCCGCGGCGGATGCGCAGGAGGGGGGCAAGGCGGTGGCACAGACGGTGTCCGCAATGAAAGAGATCGCAGGCAAGATCTCCATCATCGAGGAGATCGCGCGGCAGACCAACCTCCTGGCACTGAACGCCGCCATCGAGGCGGCGCGCGCCGGCGAGCACGGCAAGGGGTTCGCCGTGGTCGCGTCCGAGGTGAGAAAGCTGGCCGAGCGTTCCCAGAAGGCTGCGGCGGAGATCTCGGATCTCTCCTCTTCGAGCGTCGAGGTGGCCGAAACCGCCGGGGCCATGCTCTCCAACATGCTGCCGGACATCCAGAGGACGGCCGGACTGGTGCAGGAGATCACCGCCGCCAGCAGAGAACAGGACACCGGCGCCGAGCAGATCAACAAAGCGATCCAGCAGCTCGACCAGGTGATCCAGCAGAACGCCTCGGCCGCCGAGGAGATGTCGGCCACCGCGGAAGAGCTCGCCTCGCAGTCGGAGCAGCTGCAGCACACCATCAGCTTCTTCAGGGTGGCCCACACCGCCTCGACGGCTGCCGCACCGCGCAAGGCGGCTGCCAAGCCGGCCAAGAAGGCTGCCGCGCCGGCCCGTTCGCTCACCCACGCCGCTCCTCACGCCGTCCACCTGGACCTGAACGACGAGGCATTCGAAAGCTTCTAAAAGGGTGTTCCCATCGGCGCAGCGGCTTGCGGCACCGGCCGCTGCGCCACGACTTCCTTCCCCTCCCTCCGGCCCAGGGGCGGGCGCCGGCAGATTATAACTTTGTAACCACGGTTTTTTTGACTCAATTTAGCGCCGCAATGTGACGATATATTTGATGGGTTCCGGGTGCACGATCGGCGGAACCGGTTCGAGCCTAGCCTGATTGGTCGTTACTCATAGTGGGGCGCACCGACAGTCAAAACTGAGAGAGGAGAGAGAATATGGCGGTCGAGACAATCACGGAAACTACCCAGTATCTGACCTTCAAGCTGGAGGACGAGCTGTTCGCCCTGGACATCGGCAAGGTGCGCGAGGTGCTGGATTTCACGTCCATCACCAAGGTGCCGCAGACGCCGGACTACATGCGCGGCGTCATCAACCTGCGCGGCAGCGTGGTCCCGGTGGTGGACCTGCGCCTGAAGTTCGGCATGGCGATGGCTGAGCAGACGGTCAACACCTGCGTCATCATCGTCGAGGTGGAACTGGAAGGCGAAAAGGTGGTCATGGGAGCCATGGCCGACGCGGTCCAGGAGGTCATGGACCTGGAGCCGGACCAGATCGAGCCGCCGCCGCGTATCGGCACCAAGCTCAACACCGACTTCATCAAGGGGATGGGCAAGCACAACGAGCAGTTCATCATCATCCTGGACATCGACAAGGTGTTCACCAGCGGCGAACTGGAAATGGTCCAGGAGCTGGAAGGGGCCGCGGCTTAGCAGGCGACCGGACAATAGACAGAACGAATCGAAAGAGGCAAGGGGCAGCCGCCATGGAGCGGCTGCCCCTTTTTATTGGGCTGCGCCCGAAGGTTCTGATCCTTGCGGGCATCATATCCGTTCGGTGAGTCTTCACCCACCCCCCGGCCCCCTCCCGTCAAGGGAGGGGGGGCTATGCAGCCCCTGCGCCGGCCTGCCGGCAAGGACGCCGACCTCCTGGTCCCTGGTCGAGGCAAAAAAAAGCGCCGTCCCGGGGGACGGCGCTGCATGGCAGGGCATCACAGGCGGCCCTCAGGCCGCCGACTCAATCAAAGCTAGTACTGCTCGAAATCCGCGTCGCTCGCGCTCTTGTCGTCCAGGTTGAAGTCATGCCCCACGGCCTTCTTCACCTGCGCGGCCGTCGCGCCGGGGGCCGCGACCTTGGCGCGGGTCAGCTGCTTCCCCTGCGCCGCGGCCGGCTTGGCGGTGGGAGCGACCTTGGCCGCAGGCGCAACCCTCCTCAGGCGCTCGTCGCCGATCTTGAAGAAGGAGACCGCGGTCTGCAGCTGTTCGGCCTGGCTGGAGAGTTCCTCGGCGGTGGAGGCCATCTCTTCGGAGGCTCCCGCATTGGCCTGGATCACCTGGTCCAGCTGCTGGATCGCCCGGTTGATCTGGTCCGCACCGGTGTCCTGCTCCTTACTCGCCGCGCTGATCTCCTGCACCAGTTCGGCGGTCTTCTGGATGTCCGGCACCATCTTGGCCAGCAGGTCTCCTGCCTTCTCGGCCACATCGACGCTGCTGGCCGAGAGCTCGCTGATCTCGGCGGCCGCTCTCTGGCTCCGTTCCGCGAGCTTTCTCACCTCGGAGGCGACCACCGCGAACCCCTTGCCATGCTCCCCCGCCCTGGCCGCTTCGATGGCGGCATTGAGCGCAAGCAGGTTGGTCTGGCGCGCGATCTCCTCGATGATGCCGATCTTGCCGGCTATCTCCTTCATGGCGGTCACCGTCTCCTGGACGGCCTGCCCCCCTTCCCGGGCGTCCTGGGCCGACTTCACCGCGATCTTCTCGGTCTGAATGGCGTTGTCCGCGTTCTGTCGGATATTGGAGGACATCTGTTCCATCGAGGACGAGGCCTCCTCGGCGGACGCCGCCTGCTCAGTGGCCCCCTGGGACATCTCCTCCGCCCCGGAGGAAAGCTGCTGGCTCCCCGCCGCCACGTTATCGGACGCGCTCTTCACCTCGGCGACGATCCCCTTCAGGCGCCCCACCATGTTGTTCAGCGCCGCGGCCAACTGGCCGACCTCGTCCTTCTGGTCGAGATCGATGGTCTGGGTCAGGTCACCATCCGCCACGACTGAGGCGAACTCGACGCCGCGCCGGAGCGGGACGCTGATCATGCGCGAGATGATGATCCCCAGCGCCAGGCCGATCAGAACGCCGCCCGCCACTAGGCTCACCATCAGCGTCAGGCTCCCCTTGTAGATTCTGGCGGTCTCCACCGCTGCGTCCTTGGCATTCTCTTCCTTCAGCCGGGCCAGTTCGGTCAGGGTCTCATCCACCACGGTCTGTTTGGTGCGGGCCTCACCGAAGGAGAGGGTCACCGCGGGCGAGCTGTCGTTGAGCTTGTCCTTTGCCCCCAATTCGATCACCTTCTGTTGCAGCGCGAACCACTCCTCGTTGGCCGTCTCCAGCCGTTTCAGGAGAATCTTTCCCTTCTCCGAGGTGAACAGCGGCCTCGCCTTGTCCAGCCATTCCTTATAGCCGGCCTTGTATTTGTTTATGTTGGTGACGTACTTCTCCCGCTCCTGCTGCGTAGTGGCAAGGAGGTAGTTCTTCTCGGCCCGGGAGATGTAAATCAGGTTGATGTTGGCTTCCTTGATATTGGAGACCCCCAGCAGCTCCCTCATGTACATTTCATCGGCCATGTCATTGATGGTCCCCATGTTGCGGATGCCGATGATCCCCACCACGGCCGTGATGACCGATACCGCTACAAACGCCGCGACAAGCTTAGTGCCTACCTTCAGATTGGTGAACCATTTCATGTGAGCTCCGTCCTCCGGGTGTGGTTGTCCGGGCGAGGTAGCTCCTGTGCGGGTGCCTCGCCGACCGTCCCATGTTTCATCGACCGGAAAAGCGCGCGGTGAATCAGAAAAAGGCCTGCTTACGGCGGCATTTTGGCCGAGACGGTTCCGTGAGGCGAGCGAAGAACCGCCGGCGGCGCTGCCGGAACACGCGGGGACCAGGAAGAAGGCGACAAAAAAGAAGGAGGGTGAAGGGGGTGAAGCGGCATGGGCCTGCTTGGGCCGGGGATCAATCGAGCGGCAGCAGGCCTTCCCTGATGGCGTACTTGGTGAGGCTGGCGATACTGGTGAGGTTCAGCTTTTTCATGAGGTGCATGCGGTGGGTTTCTACGGTCTTGGGACTGATCTGGAGCAGGACGGCGATCTCCCGGGAGGTCTTGCCTTGGGCCATCAGCACCAGCACCTCCTCCTCGCGCGAGGTGAGCGGCAGTTTCCCTGCTGCGGTCTGAAGCTCGTGCTCCAGGACCCCCTGCACGTGGGAGCTCAGATAGAAACCGTTGTCGGAAACGATGCGGATGGCTTCGACGATCTCGTCGGACGGGCAGCTTTTGACCAGGAACCCGCGCGCGCCGGCATCCAGGGCCTGTCGCACCGAGCGCGCATCGCCGTACATGGAGAGGACCAGCACCTTCATGTCCGGGAAGGCGCTCAGGATGCAGCGGCTCGCTTCGATGCCGTTACCGTCGGGCATCACCAGGTCCATCAGGACAAGGTCCGGTTGCAGGTCGTAGGCGAGCCGCACGGCCTCCATTCCGCTCGCAGCCTGGGCCACGATTTCCAATCCTGGGCATTTCTCAAGCATCGCGATCAGGCATTCCCGGATCAGCGCGTGGTCGTCGGCAAGGATGATTTTTGTAGTCTGCATCGGTCCCGGTAGTTGCTGCTGCGCGAGGAGGTTCAGGATCGCAAATGAAAGCAACTCTAACAAATAGAAACCAGTATCGATATAAGGGTTTCTATGAGAGGACACGGAGATTTTCCTGACCCGATCAGTTTTCCAGGCTGGTGACCCCTTCCCTTATGGCGAACTTGGTCAGTTCCGCGATGGAGTACAGCTTCAGCTTCTTCATGATCTGCTGACGGTGGGTATCAACGGTCTTCACGTTGATCTTGAGCAGGAAGGCTATGTTCTTGGCGTTGTTTCCTTCGGCGATCAGCTGCAGCACCTCCCGTTCCCGCGGGGTCAGCGCCGCCTCGCTCTGGGCGAAGGAGTCGGGGATTCTCTTTATGTAGTCGTCGATGACCACGCCGATGATGCCGGAGCAGACGTAGATCTCACCAGCCGCCACCGCCCGCACAGCGTGC
Organism: Geomonas oryzisoli; assembly: GCF_018986915.1. Classification (NCBI taxonomy): domain Bacteria; kingdom Pseudomonadati; phylum Thermodesulfobacteriota; class Desulfuromonadia; order Geobacterales; family Geobacteraceae; genus Geomonas; species Geomonas oryzisoli. Next base: position 1,084,629 of record NZ_CP076723.1, on the reverse strand, counting down.
ACCAGTTCCGCCGAGGTGCAGTCCTTGAGCAGGTAGCCGCGCGCCCCCGCCCTGAAGGCCTGGGCGACGAAACGTTTGTCCTTGTGCATCGAGAGGATCAAAACCCGCGCCGACGGGCATTCAACGCCGAGCCGCTGGGTCGCCTCGATCCCGTTCATGCCCGGCATGCTGGTATCCATCAGCACCACGCCCGGTGAAGCACTCCCGGCAACCTCCAGCGCCGACCTGCCGTTGTCGGCATCGGCGACCACCTCGATGTCCGGGAACTTCTCCAGCAGGATCCGTATCCCCTCCCGGACTATGCTGTGGTCGTCCACTATCATTACGCGTATCATCGCGACTCCCGTGTTGTTAATGATCGGCGCCGGACCAGGGGACGCGGACCGTGACCTCGGTGCCACCGGGGCCCGAAGCGAACTCCAGTTGCCCGCCCAGATGCTGCACCCTTTGCCGAATGTTGAAGAGGCCGAATCCAGAGATCATCCCCCCCTCCTCGGCCTGGTGCGAGAAGCCCTTGCCGTCGTCGGAAACCTTGAGCTCCAGCCGCTTTTCCGCTACGCCGATGGTTATGGAAACCTTGCCGGCCCCGGCATGCTTGACCACGTTCACCAGCAGCTCGCGCGCCACATGGTAGAGGGTTGTCCCCAACTCCTCGTCCAGCGGAGCGTGCAGGTCGCTCTCAACCCTGACCTGCAACTTGTGCTTAGCCTGGAACTCTTCCGCAAGCCAGTCCAGCGCCGCCTCCAGCCCCACCTCGTACAGCAGCGGCGGACTGATCTGGAAGGTGAGGGTGCGCACTTCCTGGATGGTCCTTTCGAGCAGAAGCTCCAGCTCCCGAACAGTCCGGGTCGCGGCGGCGGGAAGCTTGAAATCGTGCCGGCAGTCGCTGAGCTTCAGCTTGGCCAGGGCCAGGTTCTGCCCGATCTCGTCGTGCAGGTCGGCGGCGATGCGGCGGCGCTCCTTCTCTTCCGCCGAAGACAGCTCGATCGCCAGTGCACTGAGCTGTTCCTGGTTGGACAGCAACAGTTCCTGGGCCTGCACCTGCTCGGTGATGTCGCGGGAGATGCTGAAGATGCCGCTCACCCTGCCGTTGGCGTCGAAGAGCGGTCCCTTGGTGGAGAGGAAGACGCAGGGGCGGCCGACCCGGTCGACGACCCTCTCCTGCATGGTCGAGCTGACAGCCGAGGCCATCACCCGGTGGTCGTTTTCACGCAGCACCTGCACCACTTCGTCGGGGAAGAGGTCGCTGTCGTCCAGCCCCAGGATCTCCTGCGCCGGCTTGCCATACCACTTGGCCGCCTCGCGGTTGATGAGCAGGTAATTCCCCTCGAGGTCCTTCGCGTAGATTAGGTCGGAGGTCCCGTTCACGACCGCATCCAGCAGTTCTTTTGTTTTCATCGGCTCATGCTTCAAGCGGTGCGACATACCCTACGATGCTCCTGCCCTGCGCGTTGCCAGCAGTTCCTCGATTGCGGAGAGCCCCGCTGCCGACGCCTGCCCCCGCTCACGCGACAACTCGAGCGCGACACTCCCCAGGGCGCGGTAGATGAGCGCCAGTTTCGTGTCGAAGCCTTCCAGTGCATCCAGCTGCCGCCCCACCACCCCGGCGTCGCCGCGGGCGATGGGACCGGTCAGGGCGGCGGCGGTGCCGACCCGAAAGACGTTGTCGACGGTGCCTCGCACCAGCGGCTCCATGACCTGCAGTGCGGTCTCGCGGGGAACTCCCCCCTTCTGGTAGGCCCTGAGCCCCGCCTCGAGCAAGGCGGTGAGGTAGTTGCAGACCAGCACGGAGCCGGCGTGGTAAACGGTCTTGAAACGGGGATCGATACTGAAGACCTTCCCGCCGATGCCGCGAAAGAGCGTCCCCAGGATTTCCTGCGCCTCCCGATCCCCCTCGATCCCGCACCAGGTTCCGGCAAAATCGCCGACGCAGACGGCGGGGTCGGCGAAGCTTTTCACCGGATGAACGCTCGCCACCTGTGCCCCCATGGCCGCGGCGCCCCCCAGGACGTCGCTCCCCAGCGCGCCGCTTAGGTGACACACCGTGGTGTGCCGGTCCAGCAGTTGAGCCCGGCAGAGCCCTTCTACGCAGGCGGCGATGGCGTCGTCGGAGCTCGCCACCAGGTACAGGTCGGCGCGCTCGAGTTCCCCGAAATCGACGACGGGACGCCCTGCCCCGATGAAATCGGCCGCGGCCTGCGCGGTGGCCGCAGCACGGGTCAGGATGTCCCTGATCTGCACGGCACCCGACTGCTGCAGCAGGCGCCCCAGCGTCTTACCCACGGCGCCGCAACCGATGATGCTGAAGGTTTTCATGGCTCTACCCCCTGAATCCGGACAACCTGCACAGGTTACGCTAAATCAAACGGGGGTGTCAACGGTACCGGCGCCGGCGGGAGAGGAGTTGCGAAAAGGATGAGACAATGGCAGCGGGGAAAAAAATCCCCCTCCGTCGGGAGGGGGATTTTGGAGACGGGCGGCGGGATGGACGGCGGCAGTTACGACTTGCCATCAAGGTTCAGACTGTAATCATCACCCTCGACGCACTCGCTCGAGACTTCCAGGAACGATTCCTCCTGTGGGTCTTTGACGATCTCGATGACGCCGTGGTTAGCGGACCAGACCGTGCCGCAGACGCTGCATTCCGTGATCCCCTCGTTGAACCCCTCCGAATGGAGGTTGGTATCGACCTGCGCATGGTTCTTACATACCGGGCATTTCATGGTTCTCCTCCTCCCGCGGCAACTGCGGTCGCTGATCTCATGAGAGAGAGTATGACGGCATTTCCGCGCGTGGCAAGCGACCAAACAGATGCTCCCCCCTGCCATACAGAATCGCTCGTCGCAGCTCCGTCATGCGTTCGCTGCCGCAGCCTCTCCCTATTGCGCCGTCGCGCCGGCTGCCGCTTTCTTGGTCCGGGTCGCCTTGGCGCGGGACGTCTTGGCGCGGGGCGTCTTGGAGCGGGGCGACTTGGCACCGGAGCCGGCCGCCTGCACCTTCTCTCTCCCCTTCTGCGCCTTCGCCGGCGGATGGTAGCTGGCCGGGTCGGCGGGCTTCAGGTCGTCGAAATGCGAGGAGATGATCTTTCGGACCATGCCGTCGTTGAAGCGGATGGTGGCCCTCACGTCGTCCACTTCGACCACCTTGCCGGTACCCCATTGCTGTGCCATGGCATGACTCACCACGCTGCCGCGTTTGACGATCATCTTTGTACCCTCGCTGGTGACGTTTTCGGTCCAGGGCGGACGCGTCGACACGCTCGGCCGGGAAGGTCGAGGCTGCTGGCTGCGAACATGGATCGATTGTTGGAAAGACAGATCAACTGATCAAGAGACGTGACTGCTGCTGCAGGGAGCGATGCCCGGGAACCTGGGCACCATGAGAATATACACCGGAAACCGGAAATGGACAGCGCAAGGGCGATTTTTCCGGCACGGGTTTACGGGTGCGACGGCGCGACGGCAGCAGGCGCGACCGTCGGCTCGGCAAGTGGCCTCAACTGGTCGGGCGGCACCTGCGGCTCTCCCATGATGATGACCATCGGTCCGCGCAGCCTCTGCAGCGTTCCGGTGTCGTGGAAGCCGACTGCCCAGCGGTACAGCGTTTTTGCGTCCATAAGCAGGGGCTTGGCCGGTTCGCCGTAATAGGCGAGCTGCATCTCTTCGTCGGAGAGCCCGATGCAGCCGTGGGAGGCGGGATAACCGGGGAGATCGCGGCCGTGGATCCAGTAAGAGGTCCAGCCGTCGTCCTTCTTGTCCACGTAAAAGCGCAGCCCGTAGTGCATCGGGTAGGGGCGGTCCGTCCCCTCGACCGGGTAGAGGCTCGACTCGTGCTTCGGGTCGGCGGTATCGACGCGGTAGGTGCCGTTCTTGAGGCGGTACTCCTCCACCCCGACCGCGACCGGCGCCGAGAAGACCAGGGTGCCGAACTCGTAGGCTCCCAGGAACATTTCGTTCTGGTCGATGAGGATCAACTGCGGCTCCTTCTCGGCTTCGTAGTGAAAGGGAGGCATCGGGTTGAATTCCTTTATGTCCTCCATGTGCTTGGGAACCTTGACCGACATGCCGGCCAGGAAATGGCGCCGGTCCATGCGGTTGAAGCGCAGGCCGTCCTGCCACTGTTTGCCGAAGATCCGGTAGGGTGTGTCTTTGCCGGTGATCTTGACGCAGTCCCACTCGTAGAGGTAGTCGGTGGGATAGTGGATGTCACAGAGGGATCGAATCTTGTCGGCTGCAGAACAGGGGAGGCTGGTCACGCCGAGGAGAATCAGCAGGGTGCAGAGTGTGCGCAGCAGCGGTTTCATGTGCGCCTCGTTCCTTGGCCAGTGAAGCGGCTGGCCGCCGGTTGAGAGACGACTTCATTATACCAAACCTCTCATGAAACTGAAAGGGTAGGTTCCCTCATCAGTAACGGGGGGCGCCTGAAAATAAAAAGCCCCGCGACCTGGATCGGGGGCTTTTTCTTGCCGTGCAGGTGCCGACAACGTATCAGACGGTGGAGCGCAGCAGTCGGTTCACTTGGCCCCATCCCCCTTGGGCGCCGGTTGCGGCCATGAATTCCTTCACCGCCGGCTTCATCTCCTTGGCGATCCGGCTCACCTCGTCGTTCAGGTGGAACACGCCTTTGCCGGTCACAGCCTGGCTGTCGGCGCCGGCCGCCAGGGAGAAACTGAAGCTTCTGCTGGTCAACTCGGCAGCATCCCCCTGGTAGGTCAGCGAAAGGCCGTCGGGGCCGGACTGGAAGGTGGCCGACTGCTGTTGGACGGAGAGGTGGTCATAGTCAAGCTGGAGTCCGAAGCTCACTTCCTTGCCGTCCCTGGTGGCTATGGTCCCGCTGAAGGAGAGCGAAGCGGACTGCGCGGCGATATCCGTTTCCTGGTAGCTCAACTGCTGCACCGTGCTGCCGGTGATCTGGTTCAGTAGATCTCCAAGCAGGCGCAGCGTGCCGTCCGGTGCGGCGGAGGAGTCTGCGGTCGCCTGCCTGGACGATGCCAGCGCCTCGTCGGAGACCGTTACCTCGTCTTTGCCTGCCGGGACCTTTTTCGTATCAGCAGAAGCAGAGGCGGTTGCCTGCAGTGTCTGGGTGGCAAGGGGAAGAGCCGTCGCATTGCGTACAGTCGAAATTTCCATACCCTGACCTCCTTACGGTTTTGAGCCGATAGGTTCCGTATCGGGAATAGCGACCGCCGACTTTAATTTTTTAAATTTCGACTCTTCTCCCCTCCCCTTGCTGCTTCCCCTCCTCCCTTTTGGTTCATCGGGTAATTCCGGGGAGAACCGCGTTTGGGTCCCCCTCCCGTCAAGGGAGGGGGAGATTTCCCCGGAATTCACGGATGAACCTCCCCTTTAGGGAGGAAGAGCGTGGCCGAAAAAAAAGCCCCGCCGGCTGTGACTGCCGGGGGGGCTTTGCTGTTCATGATTGCGCCGTCCCAGCTAGGGGGGGCACTGCGCGCACATCGATTTGAAGAGGTTGGTGCTCAGGTAGCGGTCGCCGCGGTCGGGGAGGATCACCACGATGGTCCCGGATTCCAGCTCCCGGGCCAGCTTGAGCGCTCCGAAAACGGCGGCCCCGCCGGACATGCCGCAGAAGATGCCGTGCTGTGCCGCGAGGAGCCTCGCGGTCTCGAAGGCATCGTCATCCTCCACCACGAGCTTTTGGTGGTAGGCGGTCGCGTCGTAGATGGGAGGGACGATGGCCTCCTGCATGTTCTTAAGCCCCTGGATCTTGTGTCCCAGCACCGGCTCGACGCCGACCACCCGGACCTGGGGTGCGGTCTCGCGGAAATAGCGGGAGAGCCCCATCAGGGTCCCCCCCGTCCCCATGCCGGCCACCATGTGGGTGATGGCGCCGCCGGTCTGCCGCCAGATCTCGGGACCGGTCGTCTCGTAGTGGGCGAGCACGTTGTTGGGGTTCGCGTACTGGTTGGGCATGTAGTACTTCCCGGGGTGCTCCTCGAAGATCTTGTGCGCCAGCCGGATCGCCCCGTCGGTCGCCTCGCAGCCCGGGGAAAGGACGATCTCGGCACCGTAGGCCTCCAGCACGCTGCGGCGCTCCATGCTGACGCAGGCCGGCATCACCAGCTTGATGCGGTACCCCCTGGCGGCGGCGATCATGGCCAGCGCGATGCCGGTGTTGCCCGAGGTCGGTTCCAGGATCACCTTGTCCACGGTCAGCTCGCCGCTTTTCTCGGCCGCCAGGATCATGTGCCGCGCCGGGCGGTCCTTGACCGAGCCGCCGGGGTTGCTCCCCTCGAGTTTCGCCATGATCCTCACGGCAGGGTTGTCACAGAGAGAGTCGATCTCGATGAGCGGCGTCGAGCCGATGGAGTCGATCAAGCTTTTCCCTTTCAATGTGCGCCTCGCTTTCTATCAACGAATCAAACTATACCGGTTTGCCGGACAGCTCGGCAGCATAGCACGGCAGATCAGCAATGAACAACCGGTAATTTCATGATCCGATACTACCGGAGATAGCGGCACGCCGCAGAATGACTTGTGTTTTGGTCGGATGCGCCGGCGAATGACTGTCGCAGCGAAGCGAAGACCCGACAAGCTGCGGCTTGCCACGGTTTTCC